>JAAYJV010000057.1 GCA_012522755.1 Candidatus Hydrogenedens sp. | reverse complement strand
TGTGGGGAAGGGCTGATGTCTTCCCAATGCCCATCTGAACCTCAAGAGAACACTCTCGCCTGCGTCATTCCTGCGAAAGCAGGAATCTTAATGCGACATGAGGACTTTAATATACGCAAGATTCCTGCTTTCGCAGGAATGACGGTGGGGGGGGGTATGTCTCAGGGACCAAGTGGGCCATCTGGGCACGGCATGCCGTGCCCCTACCTGAACCACGCCTTACGGTTTTTCATAGCTCCTCGCACCTCGTCCGTCCCTCGCTCCTCACTCCTAAACATGACTGCTTTACTCTGAATATGCTATACTTCCGCCGTGGGTGGATTTCATTGTGAACCCGTCACGGACGGAAGCATTGCAAAAGCGAGGCATGCGGCTGTGTTTCCGTCTGTCCGTACTCTTGTGTTCCTTAATCCCAAGCCCGCAGCGTAGCGGGAACCAGAAGGATTTCTTCATGGGCTGCTCTTCTTTTTCTTCAACACTTTCCCGTTGGGCGGTGGTGCTTCTGGTCGCAATGATCAGTCTTTCCGCCCAGGCCACAGATGGACATCAACTCGTGGGTCTGGGTGCCCTTCAGATCGGTACGGGCGGTGCCGGTGTTGCCAGTGCCAAAGACAGCACCTGGCTTCTGCTCAATCCGGCGAGTATGATCACGCTGGATCGGCGGCTGGATTTCAGTTTTGAGATCTTCGCACCCTACCGCTATATGGAGCCCAAAGGCCCTTTGCTCATGCCCATGGCGAACCGTTTTGCAGGTAAAATGGACGATGACAGCATCTTCTATATTCCGGCCATGGGCGCCGTTTTCCCGACGAAACACGGTGTTCTCGGTGTGGGTCTTTTCGCCGTGAACGGCATGGGTGTGGATTACAGGCATTCGCGTACACTCATTCCCCGTCTGCTGGGTCAGAACTTTGATCGGCGCACCCAATACGGTGTCATGAAAGTGGCACTGGGTTATGCCCATGATCTCGGTGATGGCTGGGCATTGGGCGCCACGGCAACGCTGGATTACGCCCGCTTCAAAACGGATATGCTCACCCTGAATTTCTGGGAAACCCGGGGCGGCAATCGTACGGACGATGTCTTCGGCGGTGGTCTCACGCTGGGTGTGTATAAAGAATGGGAACGCCTGAGCCTCGGAGCGGCCTATACAACACCGCAATGGATGCAAAGTTTCGGGAAATATAAAGACCTGTTGCCCCTGCCCATGGATATTCCCCAGACCGTCCAGGCTGGGCTCGCCTGGCGTATCACCCCTGAGCTGGAGTGGGTTCTGGACTATAAATTTATCGACTGGTCCGGTGTGCGTCAGATCGGCAAAGCACCCATCAAAGGCGGTTTCGGCTGGAAAGATCAGCATGTGGTGAAAAGCGGTCTCAGCTGGCTGGTCCATCCCCGCTGGACAGTCCGTGCAGGTACCTCTCTCGCCAATTCGCCCATTGACAGCAAGATCGCTTTTGCCAACGCTCTTTTCCCGGCCATCGTCAAGTCGCATCTTACCGCCGGATTTTCCTTTGCCATTACAGAACAGTCGGACATCCACTTTGCCTATGAGCACGCATTCGCCAATACCATCACCGACAGCGGCAAGGGCGATCTCTTCTCCTTTGCAGGCAAAGGCACACGCATTCATCTGAAGGAAAACACCTATACTATTCAGTACAGTTACAAGTTTTAGATATACCGCTTTTGCGGCCGGAGAAACAGCTCTGGAATGAATTTCTTTTCAGAGGTGTTCTCTCTTATGCAGTTAAACTGCGATTATGAAACCGTGGCTACAACTCTGAACAGGGAGGGCTTCTCATGAGCTTTTCACAACCCCCGCTTCCTTATGATCTGGGAGCACTCAGTCCTTTCGTCTCTGAAGAGCAGATGTCTTTTCACTATGGAAAGCATCATCTGGCTTACTTCAACAACCTCAATGCACTGGTGGACGGCAAAGCGGAATCCGAGATGGCGCTGCTCGATGTGGTGAAACAGTCGGACGGCGGCGTATTCAACAACTCGGCACAGGCTTGGAACCACAGCTTCTTCTGGCATTGCATGACCCCCGGCGGCGGCGGCGCTCCCCAGGGTGATATTGCCGGATTGATCGACAGAGACTTCGGCTCTTTTGATGCCTTCAAAGAGGCCTTCTCTTCAGCTGCGGCAAAACTATTCGGATCCGGCTGGGCCTGGCTCGCGGCGGACAGCGCCGGCAAACTGGAAATCATGCCTCTGAGCAATGCCGATACACCCGTCAGACACGGCAAGACAGCGCTCCTCACTATTGACGTCTGGGAACATGCCTATTACATTGACTACCGCAACCTGCGCCCGAAATTCATTGAAGGTTTCTGGGATGTGGTCAATTGGGACTTCGCCAACAAAAATCTTGTGGATCCTTTTAAAGAATAAGAGGGCCCCTTTCTGGAAATGACATGACGAAGCCGGAAGCTCTTTGCAGAGACTTCCGGCTTTTTTGTGCAAAGGAAAATAAAGGCTTATTTCTCAGGACGTACCCACTCAATGGCCTGAGCCACCAGCTTGCGGTAAATGGGACTGTTGAAAGCGTGGGCGTCGTGACCCGGCTGAATGAAGCAGACCCGGGCCCGGCCATAGTTTCGCACCCAGGCCACTTCTTTCTGGCTGCCTTCCGTATCGCAGCTCAAGAGCAGGTGGTTGTCCACTTCCACATCGTGGCCCAGATAGGTTTCGTCGTTCAGGATGAAATCTTCCAGACCCGCAACGACGGGATGATCCGGATCTTCAATGTGAAAGGCCATGTCCACACCGTGCTTCCACAGGCTGATGGGATGGAATACGCCGTCTTCCGTTGTCGTATCAGCCAGCCAGTATTTGGTGCCGATGATCTTTCGGTATTCCGGCCACTCCTGAAAAGCGGCAATGGCATGATGGAGCACCACAAGACCCACGCCCTGATTGAGCAGCTCGATGAAATTATCCTGCCGTTTTTCCGAGATTTTCTGGCTCATGTTGTAGAGGATGATCACCTCATAGGGCCAGTCGCTGATGTCTTCGAAGAGTTCACTCTCATCCTGGAGAGGGAAAAAGGTGAAGTCCCCGTGAGGGATGACCGTGAACACTTCTTCGAAGGGTTCCTTATCATAACCGTGTCCGCCCGTTACCACCACGGCTTTCAAAGGCTCTTGCGCCTGAAGAGCGCCGCTGCAGAAGATCAGGGCAAAGAGCAGCATAGAGCCGCCAGCCAGTTTCATGCTTCTGTTCATTGTATTTCCTTTCTTCGGGATCGCTGAGCGTTACGGCTCTGATCCTGTTACCATCCGGGCACCGGCTGCGGAGCCTGGTCGGGAAGCTGCATGTCCACATCCTGAAAATCGTCGCTTTGTATACGTACCCAGGATTGGTCCGGGTCAAAATTCGGATTGCGCCAGAGCAGTTCAGCGGAAATGTCGCGGGCATAAATGGGACTTGTCAGGGCGTGTATTTCCAGAGGACCGAAACCGCTGCTCTTCGGATCGGCCGGGCTGATCACCCGGACCCTGTAGGAGGCTTCCTGGGTGGGGAAACGTTTGAAGCGGATGCCCGTGTCCTGTGCGTTGATGGGGATCGTGCGGATGGGCCGTCCGTTTTCAATGACCTGCAATTTTTTGCCTAGAGCGTTATGCACCACCACTTCAAAGGTCACTTCCACATTCAGAGGAACCACACCGCCGATACCCACATCCACTTTGCCATCGCTGAGGACGTCGGCGACAAAAAGGATGCGGGGGCCGTTCTTGCCGCTGGATATATAGGTTCGGCCCAGGCGGATCCCTTCCAGAATGCCCGCAACGGAAAGCTCACGGGCGTGAACATAGGTGAGGGGCTGACCCAGAGGTACTTTCGGGCTGCCGCTGCCACTGCCGCCGATGACCCCGGCCATGAGTCCGCGTACCTGTTCATAATCATAAAAAAGATTGGCCTGACCGTTTCCGGAAAGATCGCCCAGATCCACAGCAGCCACAGCCGCCGCGATGGAGTGGAGCAGGCGGCCTTCGATGCGTTCCTGAGCGGCCGGGCCCAACTGCGACAGGCCCATGGGCGGCACATCGCGCCAGTTGCGGAACCAGACCTCAATACCATTCACAAAACTCAGACCCCATTGCCAGGGCTTGGTGGGGAAACAGGGATGGGCGATGACAAAGGCGCCGCCCTGGGCCTGGATGCGCAGACATTCAGCCTGGGCCGCCTCGATGGTTGTGGGCGTTTCCGGTCGGGTTCGGGGACCGAAGACCAGAGCAACGCCCTGTTCATCGGTGCCCCATTCCATGGCGGGGAGCAGGACGGTTCTGTCTGAATGAAATGCGGGGTCTTCACTGGCTGCCAGACTGTTTCTGTCGGTGATGGCGAAGAAATCCAGCCCCGCCTTTTCCGCGCGCTGTACCAGAGCGCCCACACTCTCCGTACCCACACCATAATGGGAATGGACATGAAGATCGCCGCAATACCATTGGGTGGTCTTGTTGAAAACACGGGTATCGTAAAAGAATTCCGTCTTGCCCGGGATGCTGCCCGCATTGTGCGGGTCCGTACCCATTTTCAATTCCACCCGATCCAGAGCCAGATCACCGTCGCTGTCGAAACTCCGCAGAGAGAGCATGCCTCCGGCGCCCTCCAGCAGATCAACACGGATCTCGCCGGGTACTGTCTCAGTGATCTCTATATCTTCCACTTCCACCAGAATGGGTACGCCCTGATCCAGGATATGGACATAGGCCCGATATGTGCCGGCGGGATGGGCCCGGTCCAGAAGTCCCTGAGGAATCTGGAGGCTCTCTTCAAAACCATCGTCGTAGCAGAGCAGATCGACCCGGGCCGGAAGCAGTTCGCCCAGAATATTCTGGCATCGGACTTTCAACATGCCCTGAGGAAGAGCTTTTCGTGCTTCAGCCTTTTCCTGTTGCAGAGCGGCCTCATCACAGCGCGGGGCTGGCTTGCTCACTTCTTCTTTGCCGCCCGGTGCCGGGGTTGAGAGTTCCGTCCGGCTGTCACCGGCACAACCGGCCAGAAGAAGCATTACCAGGCAAAGTGCATAATATCTCATGGATTACTTTCCCATCTCTTTTCGCTTATGCCATTGAATCGCCACGGAGGAAGCACTCGAAACTTTCCACCGTTGGAGGGATACCTGCGGCGGAGCAGTCTTTTCCTTCACTGAGGGTGCGGGCCGCTGCCGTAGCCAGTGAGGTGTCGCCCACCAGAATCGCTCCGGCCAGACGGTTGTCCCGGAAAAGATAACAGCGGTATGAGCCATTTTCTTTGGCCGAGATTTCCACATAACTGCCGTCTTCGGGATTGATCGTACCCAGACTGAACATTTTCAGGCCCAGCACTTTCAGCGTTGTCATGGGCGCAATGCCACCGAAGTCCGTTGCCACACCGGCGGCGTTCATCCCGGCTATATTGCCCTGATACCGGGCCGGTTCCCACAGGCCATAAACCCGGCCGCCATGTTCGGCACAGTCGCCGGCTGCATGGATATCCGGACAGGAGCTTTGCAGATGATTGTTCACAACGATGCCGGTACGCACGGCCAATCCGGCACGGCGTGCAAGATGACTGTTGGCGCGGATTCCCGTGGTGATGCATACAGCCGCAGCGGGCAATTCAGTCCCGTCTTCCAGTACCACAGCCTCCACCTGTTCATTGCCGATGATCTTCGCCGCAGCGGCCTGCGAACAGATTTGTATGCCCATACGCTTCACTTCTTCGGAAAGAAGGGCCGAAGCTTCCCGGTTCAGCTGGCGGGGAAGAAGGTAACCGTAATTTTCCAGCAGGGTAACGGAAATGCCCCGTTTCGCCAGAGCGCCCGCTGTTTCCAGACCCAGAATGCCGCCACCTATGCAGACACAGGGCGAACCGGGCGATAAACTTTCCTCAAGAGCCTGCACATCTTCAATAGTGCGTATGCTGAAGACCCCTTTCTTTTCCGCACCGGGCACAGGGGGAATGAAAGGATGAGCGCCACAGGTGAGAATCAGACGATCATAGGAGAGGGTGTTACCATCCTGAAACACGATTTCACGGCTTTCTGTGCGCAGCTCTGTAACTTCCTGACCCCGAAGGAGCTCAATCCTGTTCTCGGCATACCAGGATTCCGGATGAATGGGCAGGGCATCATCGCCGATCTCGCCCGCAAGACGGCGCGTCAGATTCAGACGGTAATAGGGGAGATGCTTCTCGCCACTGATCAATACAATTTCCGCTTCCGGCGAAGTCTGACGTGCTCCTTCCGCAGCGCTCACACCGGCAATCCCGCCGCCGAGAATCACGATTTTGCGGGTTTCCGTCGATGTGGAGGGCTGGGACGCCGCCACTTCTTCAGCGGCTTCAAATTCTTCCGCAGGAACACCGCATACGGGACAGGCATCGGGCGGCGCGTTGCCTTTGTGTTCATGGCCGCAAACCAGACAGCGCCACCGTGTGATTACAGGAGCCGTTGTCGGTGCGGGAGCAGGCTGCTGCAGTTCAAAATCCGATGCAGGCGCTCCGCATACGGGACAGGACTCCGGCGGCGCCTCGCCATGATGTATATAGCCGCATACCAGACAAATCCAGGACTTTCCGGAATCAGACATGGTCTCACCTTTCTTGGGTCATACACAGCTTCTATCATACCCTTAAAGTGTATCACGGTACCAAGGGACAGGCGCAAGAAAAGGAGGCATTTCGCCGCTTCTTTCGTTATAATGAGAAAAGCAACTCTGGAAATGAAAGGACTGTCATGAAATACTCATCCCTTATCCTCATTGTTTCTCTGATCTGTCTACTGTGCTCTGTCGGCGTTGCCGCTGTGAAAGAAAACCCTGAGGCTGTCGCTGCTTTGCAAGCAGGCACACGGACTGATGCCAATGCCGCCTGGTGGGGTTTTGACCCCGAAGACAGCACGGAGATTCTCCAGGCGGCTCTGGACTCCGGAGCAGGACAGCTCACCATTCCCTTTGTGGGCAAGCCTTGGATCACACGACCACTGAAACTGAGAAGCGACCAGACTGTTCTCTTCGAGCCCGGTGTGATCATCGAAGCCAAGCGGGGTGAATTTTTGGGAAAAAGTCAGAGCCTTTTCAGTATGGATCAGGGAGAAAACCTCACGCTTCAGGGCTACGGCGCAACTTTCCGTATGCATAAGGAAGACTACCGTCAGGTGGGCTATGAAAATGCAGAATGGCGTATGACCCTCCGCTTTGCCAGCTGCAAGAACATTCTTGTGGAAGGGCTTAGTCTGGAGAGCAGTGGGGGAGACGGTATCTATCTGGGAAAGAGCAGTAAAGAACAGCCCTGGTGCGAAGATGTGATCATCAGAGACGTGCGCTGCATCGATCATCATCGACAAGGCATCAGCGTGATCACCGCCAAAAATCTCCTCATTGAAAACTGCGTCTTTGCCGATACAGACGGTACCGCACCACGGGCTGGCATTGACTTTGAGCCCAACCATGCCGATGAATGCATAGAAAACTGTGTGGTGCGCAACTGCATTATGGAAAGCAATGCCGGTCCGGGCATTCTCGTTTATCTTCGCCCCCTCAGCCGGGAAAGTGCTGATGTATCTCTCCGCTTCGAAAACTGTCATATCCGCAGCGGAACCAATACGGGGATCAGCGTGGGCGCCATCAAAGACGACGGACCCGGCGGCATGATCGAGTTCGTCTCCTGTACAGTGGAAAACACCCACGGCAATGGCCTGCACATTTACGACAAAGCCGCTGACCGCACCCGCATCCGCTTTACGGACTGCCGCTGGAATAATACGGCTCTCCGCGGCGACAAAGACGACAAAGGAAAAGCACCCCTCTTTCTGAAACTCGGTCGTACGGAAGAAGTTGCACGCCTGGGCGGTGTGGATTTTATCAACTGCCGCATTTTCGACCGCTTCGACCGTCCCTTCATGATTGCTGATACTAAAGATACCGGCCTCTATAACGTGCAGGGCAGCATTCAAGTCTGCAATCCCGCCGGAGTGACCATGGCCCTCGGCGAGAAGCTGGAGGAGGTGGAGCTAACCATTGAGGAGAAAATCTCTTTTCCGTAGTGCCGAGAATAATTGTTTGCAAGTAAAAACAGGGATATCTAAAGAGGATATCCCTGTACAGTTAAACTCCGGATATAGCCAGATCGATTGATAGCTCTGGACTCTTTTTGACTCTATAAGAAACGAATGAACAAAATAGTGCCGGTCAATTCTTAAATTATCTCATCCAACGCACCTTGAAATTGTGTTTGTTTTTCTGCTGAATAAAGAAGTAAGCTGATGTTTCTTCAGTAGTATCAGCAGAAATATTCTTGGAGTTCAATATAATCGCCAACTCACTTTCACCTTCAAATTGTGCTTTCCAGACATTAGCAGACCTAACAATTTTCTCTGGAACATCAGACTGACCTTGTTGGATGGCTTTAGGTTTTTATTTCTGAGGCATTGGATGCTGTACGTGTGGCGATGTATGCACTGCACTATGTAACTAGTATTTTTTGCGATTGCGCCTTTTTTTATTCTTTTTCGAATTTGTTGTTTTTGAATTTGTTGTTGGAGCCTTTCCGGCTACTGGCACCTCACCCTTCCATTCTGTCGGTTTTGCTGCAGCTTGGATAACACCATAAGGACTGGGCAGAACAGGTCGGTTTTTATATTCGTTCCTTTCTCCAAAACGCTTTGGATCTCCATTTTGGATGGTCATGTAGCGGACTTTCGAGGCTTTTGGTTTGTTTTTCCAATTCAATATTTGGAAAAGTGCATCAATTCGGGCAATCTGACGCAAACCGGGATTTTGATTAATGGTTGTTTCGTTGCTTGCTTTAGCGTGGTTGGAAATCATCTTTTCAAAGGCGTCTGTGAAGAGTTCAGAGCTGTCGTTGGTGCCTTCCCCCGTGCTCCCCCAGTTTTCATACCGCTCTGTACGATTTACAATTTTCAGTTCTGGGGTTATCTTAACGCTGCCGAGTCCCAGCGGTTTTCCCATGCCGAGCTTATGGGCACATTGTTCAGGTAAATTGAGAGCCGTTAAGAGAGCGCCCACTTCCAACGTTGTCAAGTTGTGAAAGCGAATTCTCCCTTTAAAAACGGTACCTTCTGATACTGGTTTTATAATTGTTTGCTGGGTATAAGAAGTTGCATTGTTACGTACCTGATCGACCTTTAATTCGGTGTCTTTATACTCAGCATTGTTGTGCCAGTAAAGTTTATGCCCCCGTAGGGTTGTCTTGTCTTCTTTGAAATAGGATGTTAATTGCTCTTTAGGACCCTGCCTATCATTTTGAGTTCTGCTATCCTGTGTGAGATAGTGCTGAAAGGTTGTCACCTTAGGAGAAGAGAGGATGCGGGGGACAAAAGGTGAATCAAAGTTTTTCGTATCAGCGACAGCATCTTCCACGACAATGCGACCTTTGAGTGCCTGATTTGTATTGCCTCTTTTTTGTCCCACATATCCAAAAAGAGCCTGAGCCATGTCTAATTTGTCGCTCTTATGCTCATCTGGAAGCAGATCATAAGGCGATTTGTCATAAGGCAGACGAAACATTTGTGCTCGTCCAAAAAACACCACTCCTTTTGGATTGTCTTCTGATTTAAAATTTGAATCAACACGATAGAAAACAGCATCATTAGGACGAATACCTCCATTGGGTCTTCCACCTTTGAAGGCTCTTTGTTGCCACTGACTGATCTGATCATCATCGTTAAAGCGCTCAATCATTGCTTCGGGGACAGGGATTTTTGCTTCTCCTGTTTCTACCAGTGCAAACTCAGCTTTTTTCTTATTTGCTGGACCTGTTAAAACCAGCCGAGCCGATTTCCAATTGGATCCGCTTTTCTTTTTATCACCCAATTCTACAGCTACTACTTTGTAGCTTCCTTCAATTTTGATTTGACAAGTTTCATATTGGTGTTTCGGATCGGGTACATGGTTGGGATTGCGTGGTTCTCTTACCTGTTTGATAAGGTAGTAAGGGATACGATAGGTCTTGCAAGGCCTGACAAACCAGTCACTACCTTCTTTTACGATAATACCGCCCAAGGGTTTTTCATTTGACGGTACCATACGGGCTCTATAAAGTTTTCCCACGCGATCATTCCCAACCGAGCGATAAAAAGGTTTTTCGTTGGTGACCCCATCCAGTTTTGAAAAGGTCAGGATTTCGTAAAGGGTTCGAAGCATACCACGCAAGCTGGAACCGGGGATCACGGGTTTGCCCTCGAGCGTCATAAAAGGTTCTTCACGAAAACGCGTATCTCTGGAATCCCACTGTCCATTCTTCCCTTTCCGGACTGGACCGCGGATGTAGAGAGGTTTCAAGTTTTTTATTTGCAGGTCTATGTAGCCGCTGTAAAGTCCCGGAATGAAACGATTGTGTTGTTCCCAAGGCTTGACCTTTGTTCCATCCACATCCAGACCTTCATCGACAAACAGGACTCTCTGGGGAAGGGGAACAAAGTTATAAGGCGCAATAGCTGTAAATTTTGGGTTTGTGGGATCTATATGACGGTAAGTCATGGTTTATCCTCCTTGTTTTTTCAGATCTACGAGTCGGGTAACACCAATGCCTATCATACCCGTGTCACAATCTTTTTTAAAGTAATTTTTTACAATTAAACGAAGAGGCCACCGGTTATTTTTAAAGTCATCGTCTTTGCAAGGTATAGGGACAGCCTGAACAGCACCTGTATTATCACCGACCAGAGAAAATGTTGTTTCACCCTTTTGCAGCACGCGATCGGCCCGAAGCAGTCTCTCCTCTTCCTGCGGTGCTAAGTTTCGGTTTTCCTCGGACTCTGCAACATCTTGAATGAGTGAACCTGTCCATTCTTTTTTCATTGACCAGATGTGCAGTTCCTTTGTGGGTCCAAAAAGACGCAATTCCGTGAGATTGTCAAAAGACAGTTCAGGACAGGCCTTAGGGAACTCATTAAAAGCCCAGAGGAGTTTTCTTTCCTGAACGACGCCCCAGACGACTCCATCGGCCGCAAATGCCAATGCCCATTTTATTCCTGTTAATTCTTCCGGAAGGTCGGCCTTTTTGAGAGCCCATTGAAGTAAAGTTTCACATCGCTCTTTCTTCAAAGCTGTCAGGGTTGCCCCATATATTGTTTTACTCATGAGAGTGTTCTCCTTTCCGTCAAGACCGCCGCGTCATGAAAAGCTTTAATCAAATCATCCAAACCGGATTGGTTGTCATTGGCGTTTAATCCGAAACTCTGGTCGTCTGGTAGAGTCAAAACGCCTTTCCCTTTCACAATGCCACGTCCTACTGATCCCGCACCACCGATGGGTATATCTCCAAGTATGAGGTCTTTCAAGACAAGTAACAGGAGTCCTGCCTGCGCTTTGCAGGAAGAACGCAATTCAAAAGTGATGCGCATCCTTCCGTTATAATGCGCCTCTTCGTCAAACAATGCGCCTTTTACAACAGCTTGACTAAAACGGTCGATGCGAATTCGGGATGGACGCATTCGTTCACCACCAGAAATAATGCTTTCAGAAATACGCAGAGGTGAGGCGCTGGGTGTAATTTTTTTCTCACCGGCATCTGCTGGAGGACCGAAGAGGGACTCCACCCAGGTATCTCCATCGCCTTGGCTTTGACGTACAAGTGCTGCGATACGATAGGCTTGATTTCTCAATACTCCTGCCAGACTGGTACCCGGTAGTATGGACTTGCCCCCGGAACTTAAATGGGAAACATCGGGAGTATCAGCGGTAACACCAGGTGCCCGGACCAGTATGCCACTGGTACATTCCAGATCTATCTGGGCGATGAGACGACTTCGTGCGTCCTGAAAGGGTGCCGGCTCAAAAGAATTCCATGTGCTTTTCAATGCGGAGTCTATGTCGTCAAAAGAATTGGCAATTCTTTCCAGAGGTTTTTCTGCATCTGAACAAAGCCATTCCAGCCAGCTGCTTTGATCGCTCAAGTCAAAGCGTTTGACTCGACAGGAATGATCTTTCATTTTCAATACGCCCAGACCACGAGTTTTTCGTAATCCAATGGACAAATCGCCGTTGAAGAGACCCTTTAACGTTATCCGGAGCAGATTGAGAAGATCTTGTTCTTTTTCCAGAGACTCCAGAATTAAATCCATACGGAAGGGGAAAGTCGTTCCGATAGGCAGAACTTCAAAGTCATATTTCTGGTGCTTGGCGGCGGTACCTGACGGTCCATCAATTGTAACGCCATCGCGGATTTCAACGCCGCGGGTCGCAGGCAGGGTGCCGATGCTGTCAAATACAATAACGAGACTTTGATCTCCATGATCATCACTGCGCGAACCACCGAAAAGCAACGCTACCTCTTGAGGTTCTTTGGCGGAATTGTAACCTGACAAGTAATCGGCCAGATAGCTTCTCAAAGCACCTGTAAAAGATGTACCCGGCAACAGAGGCTGTTGTGATTTGGGATCGCGAAGTATGGGCATATCTACGGCACTCAAAGTGCTTCCACCAAAATGAGCTGCTGTCTTAAGTTCCAGTTCCGCTGTTATAACCCATCGTCCTGATATACGCCGTACGCCACCAGCATCACGAAGACTGTTTAATTGTTCATGCATTATTGAGCACCTCCTTAACGACGATTTTTTACTGCCAATGCTGAGAGAAGAGCATCCAGCAGTTTGATGGTAATTTGAGTGGAGTTATTGCGATAAAAAACCTTAGCGTTCTCCATAGTTGTCAGGTGATAGTTTTGCTGCAATAAATCCAGCTGCAAGTCCTTGTTCAATCTCTTTTGGCGAGATTCATTATTGGTGTAATCTTGCAGAAACTTCAGTAGCCGTTTTCCACCTTTAAATCGGCATTTTTCAAGTTGATCCATTGCTGTACGTTTCAATGCTCTCCTTTCATCACGGCCAAGCCACTTCGAAAGGGTATCCAAAGCCGTGGATGGATTGTGTCGCAAGACGCCTCTCAGCCGACCTATAAGGCTGTTTGTAGGAATATTATTCGCACTCTTTGCCAGATTTGCCGCAAAGTCGGCAATTTTAGGTTCGAGAGCTTTCATAAGCACCCGGCCTTCAGCTTCCTTGATTTCCTCGGAAGCTTCTATTTCGGGTCTTTGCGCAGGCTGGGGTTTGGCTTGTGTCCTGATCGTAATATTGTTTTGAGGCCCTTCAAAAAATGCAAAGCATCCAAAGCCTTCCGTTTGTCTTTCTCCTATACCTTGATGTTCAATTTGCAGAAGCTGTGCTTTTGAAAGAGGCTTAGTAGTTTTGCAGACTAACACGGAGCCTGAGGCCAATGCCTGGGCTTGAGGCGTTTCAAGCTTCCATTTTTTGTTGAAGCTGCCCACCACAGTATAGGCCAGAAATTCCTTCTCACAAATGAGGGCATCATCCAATTGACTGTTTAATTCTGTGAAAAAATGTATGGGGTCATATTGCCCGGTATCAGGATTACGGCCGACGTATGCAGACGTCAGTATAATCCTCAAGATACTATTAGCTGCTAGCTCGTCGTCAAATGCAAGATTGATGTCCAATTCTCTTTGACTGACATTACCCCATTCTATACACGCGTCTCCACCGTATCCTGAATGGCGAGATTTACCAATCAGCAATGGGGGTTGAAGTACTTTTTGAATTTCCTGATAAATGCTTTCGCACACTTCTTCACTTGCACCGCTGATCTTAAGCAGCCCACCAAAGACTTGCCCCTCACTGAGCGATTCCATAGTGAAAATAGCACCGTGAGTTTTTTCTTCAGCGTCAGTCCAGGCACGTCCCTTGGCTCGGTCTCGCTGATGGTGCACCCTACCAACGGCAAGAGTATTCACAAATCTGGGAGTACCAGCTGACAGGGTTACGTAGGACGCTGACAGAGGCCCCAGATTGTCAGAAAGTGCTTCATAATCGTCCAGAGCCGCAAGATCTTTTACTGTGACCGACTCATCCGGAGCAAATTTTGTAGCTTTATGTGTTCTCCATGATAAAGGTACGGGTAGTCCACGAAAGCCGTTATAAAAAGGATAAGCATTGAGATAGCAGACTGTGCCGTCAAGAATCAGTGAACGAAAACCTGTGATATCTCCATTACCCTTGGAAGGATCCCCTAACTTTGAAGCTGTTATGCCGCGTAATACAGATCCGGGAATAAAGGACAGAGTCTCAACAGTATTTGGATTGCCTTCGTTAAGTTGAAGGATGGCATCGGCATTTAAAGTAAGCGTATAAGGATAAAAACGCGTAATCATAACGTCTCTCCTTTTGCATATTTGCAGGTAAAATCCAGATCCCCATTCAAACAAAGACTTACATGACCACGCCCGCGGTTACGTGATAGTCCTATATGACGTAATCCCAACGCACTCAAAGCAAGACAGCGAATTACTTTTGAGTCAGGGGTGCCACTCCACACCAGAGGTGCTTCCAAAGTCAAACCTCGTATTACAACACGGCTTTGCCGCAAAGTAGTTGGTTCAGGAGCACCGCTTTCACGGTTTTCCGAGGTTTGATGTCGAATGTCTGTAAATGCTTCAAGAATTGTGCTCTTATGGATAGCATGGTGCTCGCGATTAACAGCATAATAGGCCCAATCACGTGTCGCCTGATCTACAATCGCGTTTCCAATTCGCAACACAGCAGTGTCATTTGTGTCTCCTGGAGGGCCGAAAAGTTTGATCGCACTCTCTTTTAGCCCTTCATCAAATGCGGAGGCCATGGATAGCCAACTGTCACGTAACAGACCATGAATGGTTTTTCCGTTGATGCATGGAAGACCGCACTCATCGTGCTCAACTTCCGTATCAACAGCGCCGGCAGTGCCCTCGCCGCGTCCCACGGTCGTATCGGATAAGAGTTTGATTGTCAAACGATTAACTGAAGTCATGACTCACGCTCCTTCCTGTCCGGCTTTTTTGAAGCCGTATGATTCAGATTCATATAAATGTCAATTAGCTCTACAGCATCAATCAATGGGGTGTGCGTATTTTTAAAACCTGTGTTTTTGATGGGAGATGGAAAGTTCAAATTTGGATTGATGGCTTGCCAGCTAGCCAAAGTCTGTTCAAGAATCTTAACATTGTGACGGGCCAGACTCGGAAGAGCTTTGATCTTATTGCGACTTTCCATCCATACAGATGATCTGAGCCCGTGTTGCCCTGTACCCAAAAGTGTATTTTCAAACCAATCCCAGGAGTCCGGTTCAATTTCTTTTGTAAACGCATAGGGGCGACAGCTAAGATCATGTTCTTTTGTCTTATACTGCCGGTCGTATGCTTCCTCCAGTGATTCGCCGGGCCGGAGAAGACCAATATGCCAGTCCAGATAACTCCTGTCTTTTTCTTGCTTTTCTCGAGCTTTCTGTTTAGCCCGTGAACAAAGTCGCTCCGCTGTTTCGTAGCCGCGGATAAAGGGAGAGTGTGTATGAATTAGTGCCGCACCGGCACAAGACGACAAAGGATAGAGTTCAGGGACATCTTTGCATTGAGCTTCATAAGTTCGCAGTGCAGTAGCTATGGCGTCGTGTGCCAAACGAGCATCGCACACAAAGGTGATATCATCGCCTCCCAGCAAAATAGGGCGGATTGGAAGACAGATTTTACCTTGTTCCTTTTGAAGACGGATCTCTATAGATGACCGGGAATCACGGATAATCGGTTTGCCTTTTTCATCATATTCGATGGCCTGATAAATGCGCTGCACAACTGCTTTCAGTGCAAGAGTTGCAGCTTCATCCAACGACTCGCTTATTATTCTATATTTTTCAATCAGACCTTGATCACTGATGTTTTCTGCAACAACTTTTTTGAACCAGTCTTGAAGTTTTTGCCCTATTTGATTTCCATCAATATGAACAACGGCAAGAAAACTGGTATCACCATGAGTGCGACCTAATTTATCAAGTTCAGTAGGAAAGCTAACATTCTCTGTGTTATCCAAGAGTGATTTCCATTTTTTAGCCAACTTGTTCCAGCATTCATTATAAATCTGGATTCGACGGGAAATGGGTATTCCATTTTCGGTAGTAACGGCCGCAAGTCCGGTTTGTGAACAGTTGGCGTTAACTGATATGCCAAGCAGGGGAGTGCTGGGTTTTCTCGATAATTTTTTAAAAACGAGTTCTTTTTGTATGACTTGTAAGGCACGAGCCAGTCTGTCGCTCTCATATTCACGATGTACCAGAGCCACTTCAAGGTCTGGAGCTTTAAGATATAACTGTCTTGAATATTGTTCCGCAAACTCTTTGGCATCAGATAAAGTATCAAAAAGAAGCAGTGCGTTACCGCCTCCGGCAAAAAGAATGTCTTTCGGCCTGGCTTTTACTTCTTTTAGTGCCCCGTCCTCCCCAACGGCCCAGTCTACAAGCCAGGACGCTGCCGCTATATCACGAAGGCGGTTTGTCGCAAAAATATAACGCTGCACGCCCAACACATCTATCGCTGTCAACACAGGCATTGTCGTACCTCCTTAGTTGTTTCGTCAGCTTTGAAGCCAATCTTCCAATTCATCTGATATATTTTCAGACCACCCTATCAGGTCTTGTTTTCCAAATACACGCGTATACTTTGATTTAGTCCACTCATAGGCTAAATCCCGGCGCAATTCATCTATTCTCTTTTGACCGTTACTTTTTCCGTCAATTAAAGTAACAAGGGCGATCCGGGCCAGATCGCCTCCCATTTGACGCCCGCGCACAGATGCTTCAAAAAGTTTTGATTTACATAATGACAAACTATCGCCCGTCGTACAGGACATAATGAATAAACGATTTCTATGTATGAAGGCGAGATCTATTTCAAAGGGTCGTTTTATCCCTTCTTTTTCTATTTCACATCTTATATTTACGTAAACAGAAGTTTCTGGAGGCAAAACCTTGCTTAAGACATTTGCAGTCCAGAATTCAAGCCACTTTCCCTGTAAAAATCCTTGCCATTCATCGTAAAGCTGTTCAGAATCTCCTTTCTGAGGAAATTGTCTTTTCGATAAATCCAATCCGTCTATATGAAGTTCCAGTGGCTTGTTTTTTGCTTCTTTATATTTCAGTTTTTGAGACTTGAAATCTTTGTCTTTTTGAAAAAGAAGAAATAGCTCTTCGAGACATTTAGGATTGTCTTTGCTCTTCTCAAAAATTTTTCGGCTGTCTTCCACCATGATGTCGGAAGGATTGAATACGGTTAATGGAGATGTAGTAATGCCATGCATTTCCAGCATGTCCTGAAGTGAAAGATTAATATCCACCTGATCCAGAGTTTTCATGATGAAACCATCGTCGCGAATAAGAGCCCCCTTCGCATCATCAAGATATGAAGCATGGCAAGGCTCTTTTTCATAACGATCAAATATCATGCGCGCGTAGGCAGCCATTACTTTTGTTCCGCCAGTGTAATTTAGATGAAAATCGGCGTCTAAGTCATCAAAAAGTTTCTCATAAAACGCTTCTATTTTACATGCTTCTCTGACAGATCCCATGGGATGTAGTGTGCCTGAAATTTCACTTCGTTCCAATATTTCTTTTAGCTTTATCGCCAAGGTTTCAGTTTCCTTGGTGTGAATTAAATGAACCATTTTGGGGCGCATTATTTTGGCCGTAATGTAGTTAGGTAAAGGGTTCGAACCCATAATGAGCATCAGATTTTCACAGCTTCCCATGGCGCCTCCTCAAATTTCTAAGTTTTACTTTCCCAGTAAAAGTATAGGCAAACACTACTATAAAGCTACGCATAACTGTATGGCATCCACCGCGCAATGGCTTCAATATCTTGATCGTATATATCTTTTTTCAATGTTTCGATATCACCAATAAACTGAAGATATTCCGCAAAGCCAGGCGATTGTTCTCTGATGAGTTCTATGCGATCCACAAGTTTCTTTATTTCGTCGTTGCTCTCTTCTTCCTTGTTCAGCCTCTTTAGAGCGATGCTACAGAGAGCTACAGATGGTATTCCAGTGGCCTGAACAGTAAGGGCCGAAGCGAAAGCTATTTTTTCCGAACTCTGGAAACACAGCAGTGCTTTTTTTATAGCTCCGGCATTTATATAGAGGATGCCCAGCCATTTTAATATCAATTGGTGGGGATGCACAAAGATACTTAGTGGTTTGTATAGTCTCTCCAAAACACCGATTCTTGAAGGATCTCGATAGCTTTCGTCTTCTCCTAAGAGGCGTAGGAGATTCAAGACTTCAAAGGCACCTGTTCCTTCTCTAGCACGTTCTTTTAAAATATAGTGAATCCAGCTTTCAATCTTGTCACAGTTAGATTGGCCTGGTTGTGTGGGCCGTGAAGACAAGTATGGATGCTTAAAAAAAACAGTGATGGCTCGATCATATTCCATACTTTGCCAATAGAGTGTGGTGAGGTAGTTTACTGATTTATTGTGGTTTTCCTGTCCGGGATCAAAGTAGTTGAGACTTTGTTGCAAGTATTTTTCTGCTGAAGCAGCATAACCTGAGTACAGCCTGGCATCAAATGCAAAAGCCTGACCAATAGTGCCACACATTTTTCCAGTTAGCTCGTCTTTTTCGTTGCCTATTTCTTTTATTCGTTCATCAACGGTGTCTTGAAAATCGTCACGAACATGATGAAATTGAAAGTCGTTCATTTCATCATTATAGGCACGATTACGAAAATCCAGCGTTTGTTCTCGATTCACAACCGGTGATCCCAGAAGGTGACCATATAGTGCTTGCAACTTTTCATAATCTGACACAATGTTCTGTTGGTGATCTATAAGACCTTGATGATTCAGCATCATTAGTTGTTGTTCATAGAGAGACTGAACTAGGGCTGCTAATTGTTTTTGTTGATCTGGTACAGCTAATTCCAGCTTTTTTATAGCTAGAGGCAGAACAGCACCAAGAAGTTCTGCAGCTTGTTGAAAAGCGTCTGACTTAACCGTGCGCGTCCGTATGTTGTGATCGATTATATTAAGAAAGTCAGCAAGGAGGCGTGATTCTATTCGATCCGGATCCATTTCTTTTATATATTGAAGGACTTCGTTGCGTTGTTCTGTCGTTTCTGACTGGCGGAAGAGGTAGGAAAGTTCAACTTCTTCGAGCATATGGCATCGGAGAGTAGACAGAAGATCATGTGATGAATTAAGTACACCTCTGTCTGGTGTAGTTACATATATTTTTTTTATTGGAAAAAAAATTCCATCTTCAAACACGACCTGCTTACGTAGGTAATGGCAGGCAACATCAGAAAAGTAGTGACCGGAACAGTAATTCCATATTATCTGAACATCCAGATTTTTTTCTTGTTTAAGATAATCGCAGAAACTATTATGATAGTTTTTTTTCTTTGCTGTTTTAGGAAGGCATACTTTTGCTCGTGGGGATACAAACCATTTTACTTGGTCCTTGGGACAATGGGCGGAAAGAACAGATGAGGCCATTCCAACTAATGCGAAAAGATTGGCGCCATAGGCTGCTTGAGCGCTTATTTCCCCAAAAGAAAAACCCTGATTAATACTGACGAAATAAAAATCGGCTATTTCTTCTAATGCTTGCTGTAATGTTGTTGCGAAAGCCTGTTTGGTTTCTTGCGGTACCGATGAGACATATGATCTGGTTGGTTGAATACCATTTTTTTTTGGATAGAGCATAGCGGACACGTGAATATCTTCTCTAAAAAAATTCGTCTTATGGCATGTATTAAATTTTTTAATTTTCAGCTCCAAATACGACGCTAGCTGCGAGCTTGTTAAAGTCGTGGCGAATCCCCCGACGATTGATCGCCCATCTTTTTTTTCAAAAGAACCCGATTCATCAATATAGATATTGATTGTCACAACTGCTCCTTTCGCCACTTAAAGTCCAGCATGTCTTCGATGAAATTGCGCAAAGTCACGCACCGCCAATTCCTCAGTAGCTAAGCATTCTATAAAGAGCATAAAGTTCTTTCCTATACAAAGTCAAGGGTGAATCAAGGAGATGGCTAAAACTTCGAAAAACTTCATGTTGTAGTAGTTAGGAGTATATATGAGAATAGTTTTTCTCTGTATGTGGGCACTCTTATTTTTTTTGATGAAACTACCCGTCATTGTAAAGTTATACACACGAGTTTAAATAAAATATTATTATCCTTATGTAGTTCCAGCCTCACGGACAAGCAACATTTGCTATTGATTCTGAAAAGCTTTATTTGACAGCCATTATCCGCTTATTTTCACCAAGTGGAACGGCACCCTCTTTTTGCTATACCATAATCCATTGACATACAAAAGCATATAAAGCCGGAGAGGAGCGCATATGACGGCAGAGTTTACCCGGGAACACCGAGCCTGGCGGATCCGTATTCTTGTGTCGACCTATCTGGGTTATGGCGGTTTTTACCTGACCCGAAAAGTGTTTTCCATCTGTAAAACGCCTATTGCTGAGGAGTTGGGTTGGGAACTGGGGCGGACCGCTCATATCTGGACAGCCTTTCTCGTGGCCTATATGATCGGTCAGTTTGTAAGCAGTTTTGTGGGACGTCGCTGGGGACCGCGTCTGCTGCTTCTGGGCGGACTGGGCATTTCCATTCTCTGCAACATCATTTTCGGTTTTTCCAATTCCTACGCCACCTTCCTGGTCTTCATGGCCTTCAATGGTTTTGTGCAGGCTGCTGGCTGGCCGGGCTGTGTCGGTGCCATATCCGAATGGTTGCGTGTGGAAGAGCGGGGGCGCATCTTCGGTGTCTGGACCACCAACTACATTGTCGGCAGTGTCATGGTCAAAACCCTGACAGGCATGTTTCTGGGGATGGGCGGGTTGTATCTGGGTATGGCCGGATGGCGCTGGGCCTTTTTCGGCTGTACCCTGGCGGCAACGGCCTTGTGGTGGCTTCTCTTTTTCTGGCAGCGGACCCGTCCCGAGAATGTGGGGCTGACGCCACTGGTCACGGAAGATGAAACAGAACGGCAGACCATCCATGCCTCCAAGGAAGACAAGGTAGGGCTCAAGGATTATCTGACCCTGGCTTTGAATCCCCTCGTTCTGACCATGGGCGCCGCTTATTTCTGTGTGAAGTTTCTGCGCTACGCCCTGGATTCCTGGCTGCCTTCTTTTCTGACCATTCAGGGGCTTGATCCGGCCTGGTCGAGTTATTATTCCATGGGCTTTGATATTGCCGGGCTTGCCGGATCCATCGCCACGGGCTACATGCTGGATAAGTGGTTCAAAGGCAATTGGGCGGCTCTGTGTCTGGTCATGAGTCTGGGCGTCATAGGCGGCTATCTGGCTGTCATATTTCTGGGTGCCTCACCCCTGGCCATAGCCCTGTGTTTCAGCATTGTGGGTTTCATGCTCTACGGTCCTGATATTCTGCTGAGCGGTGCGGGACCCGTCGAAATCGCCGGAGCACGAAATGGCATGGTAGTAGCCGGGATCGTCAACGGTCTGGGCAGTATCGGGCCCATCGTTCAGGAAGAAGTGATCGGCCGTCTTGTCCGGGGCGATGTGCAGCAGGGCATGACGAACACCAATCGCATGGCATTAGGCATCAGCATTCTTCTCATGCTCATGTTCATACCCATGGTCATCCGTCTGAAGCGCGCCCGGAGAAAGTCGGGCTGATAAAGATGGCGCAGTGCTTCATCCTTCGCCAAACCAGCGGTTGATGAGCTCCGCCACTTCATCGGGTTTTTCCTGAGGGATGAAATGGCTTGTCGATGGAAGGATCACCAGTTCCGATCCGGGGATACGTCGTTGCTGTTCTTCCGCATGATGGAGCATATAGCTGTCTTCGCCGGTGACGAGACAGGTGGGCGGCTCAAGCCCGTTTAATCGGCTCATGATCTCCGTCTCACCGCTCATATCATAGACAAGCGCTTCAATGGGTCCCGGACATTTCAAGACAATCTCTTCGCCCTCGCCTGCTTCAAAACAATGGTCCAGATAACAATCGAGGCTCTCCGCTGTCCACCGGCTCATGGGCTCTTTGCTGCTGAAACGTTCCCGGGCCACCTCACGGGAAGAAAAGCGGTTGTGTCGCCGTCGTGACAGTTCCGCCAGAATCTTCACGCCTGCAAAAAAATCAGGGCTGGCTATGATGGGATCAATGAGCATGAGCCGGGAGAAAGTGCCCGGTCGCAAGAGTTCCGCCTGGGCCAGTGCCGCGCCGCCGCCACTGTGTCCCACAGCCTGAAGATGATCCAGACCCAGTTGTTCAAAGATATCCAGAAGATCCCTCGCCTGTCTGTCCCAGTTGTAATCCCCGGGATCGCTTGTCTTTTCTGAATCGCCATGACCCCGTGCATCCCAGGCATAAAAAGTATGATCCAGCTTCAGCTTCCGGAATACAGGCTCCCAGATCCTTCCGCTCGTTCCGGTACAATGGCAGAAGAAGAGGGGCGAAGCACTGCAGGGATATTCCCGGACAACGAATTCCGTGCCCTGGACAGCCAGTCTGTGAGTTTTCGGGGTCAGATCACGCATGTGAAGTTTCCTTCCCGATCAGACCATGGCCGGAGCAAAACCCATGATTTCCACAATCTGTTCTTCCACAGCTTCCACGGTTTGCGGCTGTGATGCGGCTGCGATGGCGTTGTCCGGATCTTTCAGTCCGTGACCGGTCAGGATGCAGACCACCTTGAGAGTGTTTCCTGTGCGAGGCGTGAAGTCGTCAAAATAGCCTTTACCGGCCAGCTTGATCAACCCGGCAATACTCGCCGCACTGGCTGGCTCACAGAAAATACCTTCTGTCCGGGCAACGAGAGAATAGGCGTCGCGGATTTCGTCGTCTGTGACCATATCAATGAGCCCGCCTGATTCATCGCGGGCCGCCTCGGCCGTGGCCCAGCTGGCCGGATTGCCGATGCGTATGGCTGTGGCAAAAGTCTCCGGCTGCAAGACCGGTTCTCCCAGAACGATGGGTGCCGATCCGGCGGCCTGAAAGCCGAGCATGCGGGGCCGTCCTTCGCTCTTGCCCTGCTGTTCAAATTCCGTATATCCTTTCCAATAGGCGGTGATATTGCCTGCATTGCCCACGGGCATGGCCTGGAAATCGGGAGCGATCCCGTCGAAATCTTCCAGTATCTCAAAGGCTCCTGTTTTCTGGCCTTCAATACGGTAGGGATTGACAGAGTTGACCAGTGCAATGGGAAAGTTTTCGCAAAGGCGGCGCACCAGATTGAGTGCTTCATCGAAATTGCCACGGATCTGAATTACCTGGGCACCGTGGATCATGGCCTGAGAAAGTTTTCCGAAGGCGATTTTACCTTCCGGAATAAGGACCACGCATTTGATCCCGGCACGGGCCGCATAAGCCGCTGCAGAGGCGGAGGTGTTGCCTGTGGAGGCGCACATGACCATTTCGAAGCCTTCTTCCACAGCCTTTGTGATGGCCATGGTCATGCCCCGATCCTTGAAAGAACCCGTGGGGTTGAGCCCTTCGTATTTCAGGAAAATTTCGAGACGGGGATGGATGGTCGCACTGAGCCCCGGCGCCGCCACCAGCGGTGTGGATCCTTCGTTCAGAGTGATGATTCGCGTGGACTCGGACACGGGCAGATAGGGACGAAAGCGGGCAATAAGACCGGGATTGAACATCAGAGATGCCTTTCGTTCATTTAAAAAACACGAAGGAATTGTGTGGCTTCGGTAACAAAATCAAAACTGTCTATTTCTTTCAGAGCCGCTCTGATATGGGATTCCACAGTCTCATGGGTCATGAGCACCACATGGACAGGCTCCTGATCGCTCTGGTTTTTCTGGATACACGAGGCGATGCTCACCCCATGGTTGCCCAAGGTGGAACATACCTGACCGAGAACACCGGGATAGTCCTTTGTGGTCAGTCGCAGATAATAGCGGCCTTCAGTCAGGCCCATATCACGAATGGCTATCTCACGTGCATAGGTGAAAGGCTTGAAGGGAGCACAGCCTTTGTTGCGGGCTATATCCACAATATCGCCTACTACAGCGCTTGCCGTGGGTTTGCGACCGGCGCCACGTCCATAATACAGTGTCGCATCGGCACAGTCGCTCTCCACATAAATACCGTTGAATTCATTGCGTACCGCTGCAAGCAGATGGCTTTCTGGCACCAGCGCGGGATGGACTCGGGCCTCAATACTGTCTTCAGCCTGTCGGATAATGGCCAGGAGCTTGATGATGTATCCCATCTCGCGGGCATAGGCCACATCGAGGTGGGTGATCCCTGTGATGCCTTCCACTGCGATGGCTTCAAGATCAATGCGCGTACTGTAGGCCAGCGAAGCGAGAATCTGACATTTGTGGGCCGTGTCATGACCGAGAATGTCCAGATCAGGCGGCGTTTCCGCAAAGCCCTGTTCTATAGCCTGATTCAGAGTTTCCTCAAATTCCAGCCCTTCATAGGTCATCCGGCTGAGGATATAATTGCAGGTTCCGTTGAGAATGCCGTAAATGCCCTGAATACGGTTTGCAGCCAGGCTCTCACGCAAGGCTTTGATGATGGGCACCGCTCCGGCAACAGCCGCTTCAAAGCGAAGTTCCACACCATTTTCCAGCGCTGTTTCCACCAACTCGGGGCCATGGGTGGCCAGCAGCATTTTGTTGGCTGTGACGACATGCTTGCCCGCACGGAGCGCTTCGAGAATGAAGCGGCGGGCCGGCTCCAGTCCGCCTATAAGTTCACATACGACCTGAACATCGGGATCGGCTATGAGTGTTGCCCCATCCCGGCTCACTGTCACGCCGCTGAGATCCAGCCCTTGCAACAGTTCATCTTTCAATTCGGCCACATGACGCAGGGAAAGAGTGATACCCGTTTTTTCTGAAATAACCGTCTTGTTTTCAGAGAGAATTTCGATTACGCCACCACCGACCGTGCCTGCGCCGATGACACCAACGCCGATTTCCTTCATGGATTTGCTTTCTTTTGTTTCAAATGCACCCGCAGGTGTCGCTGGAATACTCCCATCTTTATGAACGGGCCTCTTCCGTTGTAACTATCGCAACGACATCTCCCACATGTACGGGATCGTCTTCTTCAACACATTTTTTCAAGAGCCGCCCCTGCACAGGCGAGGGAACGACAAAACTTGCCTTGTCCGTGACAATCTCCAGCAAGTCATCGCCTTCTTCCAGAAGATCGCCGATTTCCACAGACCAGCAGGAGACTGTGGCCTCGATTACACCATCCTGGCCTTCACCCAGATCGGGTAAAACAATTTCGGTCTCTCGGGCCATGATACCTCAATCCTTCCTGATATATTTAAGACAGTTGTTTTGAGAAAAGAGATCATATCAGAGGTGCTTTTTGCCCCTGTATCTTCCTGAACTTGAATTATTATGCCAAAAGAACCCCCTCTAGCCAAAGCCGGGCTTCTCCGGGGACGACAAAATACTTTCCGCACGGTAGGAACTGCGAACCAATGGGGCAGACATGACAAAAGAAAAGCCCAGAGCACGGGCCGCTTTCTCATAATCTTCAAACTGTTCAGGACTGATGAATTCCTGTACATCAAGATGTTCTTTTCCCGGTTTCAGGTACTGTCCGATGGTTACGGCATCACAACCCGCCTGGCGCAACTCCTCCAGAGTGGCCAGAACTTCTTCCGCTTTTTCGCCGCAACCCACCATGAGCCCGGATTTGACAAAACATTCAGGCGGAAGATTTTCTCTCAAGCGCTTCAAGACAAAAAGGCTCCGCTCATAGGAGGCCAGAGGATCACGCAAGAGGCCATGCAGACGGGGCACCGTCTCCACATTGTGTCCGAAAACTTCCGGTCTTTCATCAGTCACTGTTCTGATGGCATTTTCGTCACCCTGAAAATCAGGAGTGAGCAATTCTATGGCCACGCCGGGACACTGCTCGCGGATCGCACGGATGACAGCCGCAAAATGGGCCGCACCGCCATCGGGTAAATCATCGCGGGTCACGGAGGTGATCACGGCATAGCGCAGTCCGAGACGACGGACAGCCTCCGCCAGTCGCTTTGGTTCTTCAGGGTCAGCCGGCTGAGGACATCCGCCGTCCACACTGCAAAAAGCACAGTTCCGACTGCATACATTTCCCAGAATCATGAAGGTGGCCGTCCGACGGCTCCAGCATTCCCCCTGATTGGGACAATGGGCACTGCGGCACACCGTGTTCAGCGACAGCGAAGACAGGGTGTCACGCACCTCATCCACAGCACCCTGTTGAGGCCAGGGCGTGCGAATCCAGGGGGGGAATTTGTTGCGGGAAGTTTTTTGCTGCATGGCTCAGTATATCATGATAAGGAATGGGGGTAAAAGAAATGAAGGGCACTATGAAAGCAACAAAGAAGAGGAGAGGAAGTTTAATCAGGTCATTCACTGAACACACGAAAAATTTAAACAAAGATTGGAAAAAGATCTATTCTGCGCCGCACTTTTTCTGTGTGTTCAGTGCTTGGTCCGGTTCAAATTCCTCCCATTTTTCTTTCTTCCTTTGCCTCCAAATTTCTCTTTTTTCAATTTGATCTGGCCCGATATAATAAGGTACACTGTATAAGGACAGATAAAAAGCTTTACAGGAGTCCTTTATCTGTCAGCGTTTCTCTTATTTCATTTCCGAGCGGGGCATGCGAACCCGAGAAGCAGTCCTCCCCTGAGCCTTATGGCTGCGTGGAAAATCGGCTGCCCAGCTTTACTTTACTGCAGCGTTTCCTGCAGAACACAAAAGGAGAGTAATGTATGCCATTAGTACCCATGCGCCAGATTTTGGATGAAGCCGCCAAGGGTGGCTACGGCGTTGGCGCCTTCAACGTCAACAACATGGAACAGATTCAGGCTATCATGCAGGCCGCCAATGACACCCACAGTCCTGTCATTATTCAGGCCAGCCGTGGTGCCCTGAGTTACAGCAAAATGATTTACCTGAAAAAGCTCATGGAAGCGGCTGTGGAAGAATTTCCGCATATTCCCGTATCCATGCATCTCGACCATGGCAACAGCCTGGAAACCTGCAAAGAAGCGATCGCACTGGGATTCACCTCTGTCATGATGGACGGATCTCTTGCGGCCGACGGCAAAACCCCGAACACCTACGAGCAAAACGTTCAAGTTACCTGTGACGTTGTCGAATATGCCCATCCTCTGGGTGTGACTGTTGAAGGTGAGCTTGGTGTTCTCGGTGGTATTGAAGACGGTCACGGTGCCGGTCTGAGCGAAGCCGAAATTGAAGACCACCTGACGGATCCCGCCCAGGCGGAAGATTTTGTAGCCAGAACACAGTTGGACGCTTTGGCCGTCGCCATCGGTACCAGCCATGGCGCCTACAAATCCGGTCGTAAAGACCCCGTCACCGGCGAAATGCTTCCCCCGACCCTCGCCATGGATCGTATTCACGAAATCCATGCACGCATGCCCAATTGCCATATGGTGATGCACGGCTCCAGTTCCGTTCCCAGAGAACTGGTGGATATCATCAACCAGTATGGCGGCAACATGCCCGATGCCTTCGGTATCCCTGTTGAACAGATTCAGGACGGTATCGCTCACGGTGTACGCAAAGTCAACGTGGACACGGACAGCCGTCTGGCCATTACAGGCGCCATCCGCAAGGTCTTCGCTGAAAGCCCGGGTAAATTTGATCCCCGCGATTACCTGCGTCCGGCCCGCGAAGCCGCTTACGAAGTGTATGTGGCGCGCATGAAGGCCTTCGGTCAGGCTGGCCATGCCACCGACTATACCCCCCTGACCCTGGAAGATATGAAGGAACTGTACAAATAGTTCACCCATCTTCAGACTGGAGACTATGCGGCGGCTTGCTTCCACTGGGTGCGAGCCGCCCTTTTTTTAATCAATAGAGCCCGCCTGAAAAGGCGGCATCCCATTATCAAGTACAATAGCTGAAAGGAGAAGCATATGTCCGGAGTAGTCGGATACATTGGCGACAAAAACACTGTTGAAGTACTGGTTGCAGGACTTCACCGCATTAAAGGTCACGACTCGGCTGGCGTAGCCGTTGTAAATGATCAGGGCGTCAGCGCTGTGAAAAGCCTGGGCAAACTGGAAAACCTCGAAGCCAAACTGGCCGCCCAGCCTGTCAGCGGTGCTGTGGGCATCGGTCATGCCCGCTGGGCCACCCATGGCGTTCCCAACGAAACCAACGCTCATCCTCACTTTGATGCAGCCGATGAAATTGCCATTGTTCACAACGGTATCATTGAAAATTACCAGGAACTGCGTGAGGCGCTGCAGCAGGAAGGTGTGACTTTCCGCAGCCAGACCGACTCTGAAACACTGGTACACCTTATCCGCAAATACTATACGGGCGATCTCTTCAAAGCCGTACAGCAGGCTCTTCAGGGGGTCAAAGGTGCGTGGGCCCTCGGTGTCGTCTGCAAAAACAATCCCGATGTCCTGGTTGTCGCCCGTCAGGGCAGCCCCCTCGTCGTGGGATTCGGTGAAAACGAAGCCTTCATGGGCTCCGACGTTTCCGCCATCATCAAATATACCCGTGATGTGGTTTATCTGGATCATGGGCAGGTTTGTGAAATCCGCTGCGACGGCATTAAAGTGGAAGACCTGGCCGGCAATGCTGTCACGCCCGAAGTCATTCATGTGGACTGGGATGATTCCGCCGCTGAAAAAGACGGCTTCCCCCATTTCATGCTCAAAGAAATTCACCAGCAGCCTGAGGTGATCCGCAGCACACTCCGTGGCCGGATCAGCGATGACGGCTGCAGCATCAACCTTTCTGACATCAACATCAGCGAAGAAGAAATCAAAGCCTGTCCGCGCATCAGCATTGTCGCCTGCGGTACCTCCTGGCATGCCGGGATGGTGGGCAAATATCTCATCGAACGCTTCGCCAAAATTCCCGTGGAACTGGACCTGGCTTCCGAATACCGGTACAGGGATCCCATCGTGGAAGAAAACTCCATTTTCATTCCCGTATCCCAGAGCGGTGAAACAGCCGACACCATGGAAGCCATCCGTCTGGCGAAAAGCCAGGGCGCCAAAATTCTGGCCGTCGTGAATACTGTCGGTTCCAGTGTTGCCCGCGAATCCCACGGCGTGATTTATCAGCAGGCCGGCCCTGAGATCAGTATCGCTTCCACAAAAGCCTATACCACCCAGGTCACCTCCTTCGTCCTCCTTACCCTGTGGCTCGCCCAGATTCGCGGTACCATGACCCAGGATCAGGCAAAAGAGATGATCGAACATCTGCGCACCCTTCCTGAAAAAGTCCAGGCCGTTCTGGAAAATCAGGATCCCATCAAGGCTCTCGCCGGAAAACCCAAATACCGTGATGCCCAGAGTGCTTTTTTCCTGGGCCGTGACTACAACTATCCCAGCGCGCTGGAAGGTGCCCTGAAACTCAAAGAAGTCAGCTACATCCATGCCGAAGCCTATCCCGGCGGCGAAGTGAAACACGGACCCATCGCCCTCGTCACCAACGAGCTCATGGTGGTTTGTGTGGCTCCCCAGGGCAATATCTACGACAAAATGGTCTCCAATATTCAGGCCATCAAAGCCCGTGCAGGTCTGGTCATCAGCATTGCCACGGAAGGGGATGACAACATTCAGGCCTACAGTGACGATGTCCTGTATATCCCTGAATGCTACGAACCCTTCACGCCCATTCTGGTTGCCATACCCCTGCAGCTCTTCGCCTACTATGTGGCCACCAACCGCGGCTGCGATGTGGACCAGCCCCGAAATCTTGCCAAGAGCGTCATTGTCGAATAAAATTTCCCCGTAATATTTATACAGCGCCGTTGTGCTTCGACGCATCGGCGCTGTTCCCTTTTTTATGCCTTCTGTTACTATCGAATAATTTCTATTGTTTTCGAAGAAGTGTGTGTTGCTGACTCTGCAAGTCATGTACTTTCAAGATATTGTGAGATTCTTGATTCGGCAAGCTCTCTTCCGACAATCACGAACAAATAATGACTTGAGAAAGCTTGAAAGCCGTTGGAAGTCATTCTTGGGAACGCCAATTTCCACATTGGCCGACAGCGAGTTATGGCAGCGATATTTTATAAACAATGATTCGGCAACAGGCCTTTTGCTGGCCACGAATTAAATAAAAGCCTTTGCAAACTCTGAGTCTTTGTTATCCCGTCAAATGCATACATAAATCATCCTTGTCCAAATCAGCTTTTCCTGGACAGGCCAATGCAACGACCAGTTAGCCTGATCCTGGAAACCGGGAAAATGAAGACAAAACCTGCCCAAAATACCAATGAATTCAACAAATGACCTGAACAGGCTTCATGCCTTTATATTTGCATCGTCTTTCCTTTAGTGTGACTTCG
>JAAYJV010000011.1 GCA_012522755.1 Candidatus Hydrogenedens sp. | reverse complement strand
TCTAAAAGTCTCTGTGGTAAAAAAGATCATTTGGTTGCGGCTGTGCTGCGCTATGTTTTACACATGTATCTGCGCATTTGTCATCAGGGTTTTGTCCAGTAATCGATAACGGTCACTTTTTCCAGCGAAGGCCCCAACAGCGCTCCGAATTCCTGGTGAGCCGGGTGAGGGAGATAGGCATCACGATCGGCTTCCGTGTTGAAGGTGAGCATGAAACAGTGGGTATGCCCCTGGTCCAAACCTTCGGGGCTGACATTGGTACCCCATTCGAAATCACGGATCAGACCTGTTGCACTGGGAAGCCGGCAGAAAGCCGTTTCTATTTCACGAATCTCGGCAGCGGTGGCACTGTCTTTAAACTGGAAAAGAACGACATGACGCAATATCTGGGCAGGTGTGTCCCTGGAATCCGCTTCGGCGGGACTCAGGAAAAAGACGGCGGCCAGCGTTGCAAGAAGCACACAACAGGTGATTGCGATGGTGGATATAGTTTTCTGCATGATTTTTTCCTTTGTAGAGGAGTTTCCTGATAAAATGAAATTGTGAAAAACGAAGAATCAACACGATACCACAGCGACAACGATGACGACAAAATATTGGATCATATTCTGCTGTCAGAATAAGGGCTGATAGAGCCCGGGAGAATTTATAATGCGTTTGGCTATCTTCCTCCTTGCTTGCATTTTAGCTTTGGTGCAGCCTCTTTCCCTTTCAGCTGAGACGCTTCAGGTTTTACACAAGATCCATGGTTTCTCCACGCCCGAGTGTGTTGTTGCAGATCCAGATACAGGTTTCGCCTATGTGTCCAATATCGCCTCTGATCCGGAAGGATACTGGACGGACACAAGCGAAGGATTCATTTCCCGGATCAATCCCGAAGGGAAACTGGATGCCTTGAAGTGGGTGGCAAGCAGCGAAGAAACACCGCTGCACCAGCCCAAAGGCATGGCTATCCTGGACGGTGTTCTTTATGCCGCCGACAACACACGCATTGTCGCTTATTCTCTGGAAGACGGCGCTTTTAAGAAAAGCATTTCCATTGGCAGCGCATCGCAACTGAACGATATGGCTTCAGGCAATAACCAGCTTTATGTATCTGACGTGGACAAGGGGTATATCTGGCGTGTGGACACCAGCGGTTCAGGTAATCATGCCTTGGTGGCGCAGCTGGAAGGGGTGAACGGTGTGACTGTTCACAGGGATAAGCTCTATGCCGCCTCCTGGACCTTGCATGATATCTATGAAATAGATCTTTCCGGGATGAAGGCTCCCCTTCCTTTTGATTTGTCTGAACACTTTACGAATCTGGACGGTATTGAGGTGATGCCTTCGGGTGACTTTATTGTGTCTGATTTCGTGGGAAATAAAATCTCTCATATCACCGCCGACCGCAAGGAGGTACGTACTTTATATGAATTGAATGCCCCTGCAGACATCGGTGTATTATGGGATCGTAATCTCATTTATATTCCTCAGTTCGAAGATGATGCCGTGGTGATCACCAGTCTCTCCGAAGGGCATGAATCCCTTTCTTTCAATACATTTTGGGAGAGAGAGTTTCGAGACCTGGAAAAGCAGATCGCTCAGCGTCCCTTGTGGGACAATGAACGTCTGGCCAGAGAGGCTGTACGTCCTGAAGCGCTGATTCTGGAAACAGACCGTTCCCCTGTGGATATAGTCTTGCGCCGGACACGGGCATTGCTGGACTTTCTATCTTCAAGCAACAGCAATTATGACTATACAGGGGTGGAGCAGGCCTTGAGTGCCTGGGAGTCGCAGGTGAAGACTGTTGCGGCTGGCGACAAAGACTGGAGTCGAAAAGAAGAACGGCTCTGCTTCCAGCGCTTGTGTGCTTTACGTCGGGAGATAGCTTTTTCCAACCCCCTGCTGGACTTCGACCAGATTCTTTTTATCAAGCGGCATCGTGCTGTTTATGAGCATATGTGCGATCAGTTTTACGGGATAGCGGCCCGGCCCGGCGGTGGACTCTTTGTCCTGGAAGGAGCTTTTACGGATGCGCCTTACGCCAGAGATCTGCTGACCGACTCGGTGGTTGAGTCGGGAAGACTGAAAGGGGAACGGCTGCGTGGCGGCACAGCGGCTCCTGACCTTTTTTATGACGGCGAAGGACTGCTTACTGAAGGGAGTGAAGCGGGAGGTGGCGCTTTTTTATCACCGGATCTTTCTTATGACGGCACGGAGATTCTTTTTGCCTATGTGGAATGTCGCGGTGACAAGCGACACAAATTTCATCGGGAAGATTCTCAGGAATACTGGAAAGAGCCCTGGGATCCCGGTCGGGCCTATCACCTTTTCAGGGTGAAGGCCGATGGTACAGGTCTGACACAGCTGACAGACGGGCCCTGGAACGACATGCACCCCTGCTGGCTGCCCGACGGACGAATTGTCTTCACTTCCGAAAGAAGAGGCGGCTTTTTACGTTGTGGCCGGGTATGTCCCACCTACACGCTTTTTCAGATGGATGCCGCTCAGCAGCAGATCCAGCCTTTCAGTTATCATGAGACCCACGAGTGGCTTCCCAGTGTGGACAACAACGGTATGGTCGTGTACACCCGCTGGGATTATGTGGATAGAGACAGTGACATAGCCCATCATTTGTGGCTGGTCTACCCTGACGGGCGGGATCCCCGGGGACCTCATGGCAATTATCCGGCTGTTCGGGAATCAAGGCCCTGGATGGAAATGTCTTTACGTGCCATTCCCGCATCTCATAAATATGCGGCCACTGCTGCAACCCATCATGGCCAGTTTTTCGGATCGCTCATTACCATCGACCTGAATCTGGAAGATGATCATTCCACGGGTCAGATAAAACGCATCACTCCGGAAGCGAAATTCCCGGAAGCTGAATCAGAGCCGGGTATTCCCAGACAGCCACAGGGCGGAGGAGGAGACGGACAGGTATACGGTACGCCCTGGCCTCTGAGTGAAGATTTTTATCTGGCTGTCTACGATCCCCGTCAAAGCCACCATGATCTTTATCTCGTTGACAGTTTCGGCAATAAGGAATTGCTGTATCACGATGAGTCCATAGGCTGTTCCACACCCATACCTTTTCGAGCCAGACGGAAGCCTCCGGTGATTCCCGTGCAGACTGAATATGACGTACTGGCGAAGGATAAAGAATCAGCCGCTACAGTCTCAGTCATGAATGTGTATGACTCGCGCCGTGACTGGCCGGAAAACACCAAAATCAAAGAGCTTCGCCTGATCCAGCTTTTCCCGAAATCAACGCCCGCTCCTGAAAAACCCAATATCGGCGCCGGTGATGAATCGGCGGCAAGAGGGGTATTGGGCACTGTGCCCGTGGAAGAAGATGGCAGTGTGCATTTTACCGCTCCGGCCGGTGTGCCTTTTTACTTTCAGGCGCTCGATGAACGGGGATTGGCCGTGCAGACCATGAGTTCGGTGACCTACCTTCATCCCGGTGAACATCTTTCCTGTTCCGGATGTCATGAGCCTCTCCGTCAGGCGCCCCCCTTGCCTGAGCGCCTTCCCCGGGCACTGCGCCGCCCACCCAGCCAGCTGAAGACGGAAGCGGAAGGTTCCTGGCCTCTGCAATTTTCCAGACTGGTGCAGCCGGTGCTGGATAAACATTGCGTCTCATGTCATGCCCGTGAAGAGAAAGCACCCGATCTGGGCCCTGAAATCCGAGAGCCTTTCGGCTGGTCTCAGGCTTTTGAATCCCTGCGTCCTTTTGTCTGGACGCGCCACGGTGGCAACGGTACAGGCCTGGCCCGCAACAAGACTTCCTACAACATACCGGGCAATGTGGGTGCCCGAGTCTCGCCTTTGTGGAAACTTCTGGAAGAAGGACATTACGGAGTGGAACTTTCTCCGGAGGAAGCCCGTCGGATCAGTTTATGGATAGACGGCAACAGTGTGTTTTTCGGTGCCTATCATGATTTGGTGGCCCAGGCTGAAGGGAAACTCGTACTTCCCCATCTGCAATAAGCGTCTGGAAAAATCAGCAGTGCACCGGTGGCATTCTTTATATTTTCGCCGGTGACAGCTCGTGCAAATCCCGTTCGTGCTCAATATGAAAAACGTGGATGTTGTACTCGCCGAGCAGCTTTGCCGCGTCCTCATAATGCGTACCGGCGTCAATGAGAAACACTGTAACCTGAAATCCTGATTGTTTCAACAGTCCCAGAGACAGAGCCAAGCGGTCGGTGACCTGCCCTGTTACGGGCAGCAGTGTGGCATCTCGTGGCAAACCCGTACATTGCGTATTGAGCAGGGCGGGCAGATCGAGAGCCTGACCGGGCAAAACACGGGCGAGGTTTTCAGCGATACGTATGGCCTGGTCCACTCCCCGTTGTGTGGGCACGGACAAGGGATTCATGCGGGTGACATCCATCTCCAGCAGGCGCAGCTCTTCCAGTTCGTCACGGCTCCGTGCTTCCACAACATCGCTCTCGTAAAGGGCGGCTTCAGCGGCATCACGGCCATTGGTAAGCAAACCCACCTGCTCTCCCGACATCTGCAACAGATAGGCAATGGATGCTGTTGTGGTGATGGCCAGTTCCATCCTGCTTTCCCGCTTTTCCTCCAGATAGCTGTCCTCATGAAGATCCAGAATGAGGGTTCCCCCTGTGACAGCCGTGGCCTCAAAGGTTTTGACGTGCAACTCGCTTGTCCGTGCCGTGGCTTTCCAGTGAATGCTGTTGAGAGGATCACCCGGCTGGTATTCCCTCAGATTGTTGATCCGTGTGGGATCGGCATACATTCTGTTGGTGATGCGGACGGGACCCTGAGGGCGTCGGGACGATATGGAGTAGGTATCGATATAGGCGATAGTGGGCAGCACACTGATATAGTCGCGCCGGACATCACTGCGAAAACGTTTGTGCAGCCCGAAGAGGTCCCCTGTTTCCAGCAGGGCCGGGCCGATTCGGTGGTATCCCCGACGTGTACAGGTCAGGGTATATTTCAAGGTCATGGACTGGCGCGGCATGAGCATGCCCAGTCCTTTGGATCGCCCCCGCACAGGAAAAGAAGCCGAGCAGGGATCTTCCACATAAAGCCAGGGCACAGGCAGACCCCGGCTGTTTTTCACTTCCAGCACGACCTCCACATCCTCACCCTGCTGTACCTGCATGCGGTTTACCGTCCGTTCACTTTCCAGCCCGGGAAACCACAATGCCGTACTGACCCAGGCCAGCGCCAGAAGGATCAGAAAAGCATAGACACTGTAGGCGAGATGAGGGCTGTTGATGGCGAAGGCAAGTGCGATGAGCCCCAGCGAGCAGCCGGTGATCAGAAGGGTTCTTTTCCAGTAACGAGCGGTCATCTCATTCCTTTGTTATATGCCCTTCACAGGGAAATACTTCCTGAAAAGAGCGGATCATTTCTTCTTTCACTTCTTCCAGAGAGGGAGGGTTGTCAAGAAGCTGCGCCAGACTCGTGATTCCCCGATCCCGGATCCCGCAAGGGATGATGGTTTGCCAGTGCTCCGCCACAGGATCCACATTCAAGGCGATGCCGTGCCAGGTGATCCAATGACGGATGCTGATACCCACAGCAGCGATTTTTTCTTCGCCCACCCAGACTCCTGTAAAGCCATCGGAGCGTTGGCCCTTCAGTCCATACCGTGCCAGCAGGCGGATGATCACCTCTTCCAACTGACGCAGATACCAGTCCACGGACGGGCGCCAGTCGTTGAGGTTCAAAATGGGATAAACAACCAGTTGACCCTGACCGTGATAGGTCACATCACCGCCCCTGTCACTTTTCGCCAGAGAGATTCCCAGCTCCTTCAGCCGCTCCCGGCTTGCGAGAATATGCTCATCCCGGGTGCGGCGCCCCTGAGTGATGACAGCTTCATGTTCCAGCAGAAAGACAGTACTCTCTCCCTGTCCTTGTTGCAGAGCCGCACAGACCGCTTCCTGACGCTTACACATGTGGTCATAGGCAACGGGTTTTTCCAATGAAATAAAATGGATGGGAATCATGATGATCACTTTATTCCGAAGCAGGGCTTTCCCACTGACGCAGGCCGAAGCGGGAGAGATAAATGGGTAAGACCCGAAAGGCCGGGTTCACTTCTGGAAGTTCTTTGATGAAGGCTCGCTTGCCCGTATTCTCCGTGCCACAGAGCAGCGTTACAGAGCCGCCATTTCCACCGGCACCGTTCACTTTCCAGCCTAGGGCTCCGTGCTTTTTCGCCAACGCAATGACGGTCTCCGCCTCAGGGGAGATCAACGCGGGGTGGAGAGCCCGTTGAGCTTCCGTATTGGCTTTCATGGCGTTGCCGAAAGCTTCAAAGTCGCCTCGGTACAAAGCGTCCTTGCCTTCTTTGGCGGCCCGTCGCAGCGGTTCCAGAGAGCTTTTATCGGAGCCACTCGCTTCAAAGCGGGAGATCACTTTTCCATGGACTTCGCTGGAGGAGTGGGAACGGCCCAGATAAACGAGCACCAGGCGCCTCTCCAATTCCCACCAGATACGGTTGGACAACCAGAGCTGCGACACGGAAGCATTGGGATATTTATGCATATCGATATAGCAGATACCCCCATAGGCGGAAGCGAGCTGGTCCTGAATGCCGCATTGGAGTCCCAGTTTTTCTGTTTCCACACGCTGCGCCAGAAGAGCGATCTCGTGGGGTGTCATCCGTCCGGGAGTCAGCATGTCCAGCGCTCCAAGCAGGGCGACGCTTATGGCTGCGGAAGTGCCTGTGGAACAACCCGGCGGTGCGATGGAGAAAAGGTTCACCTCAAAATCCAGCGTGTCCGGAAGCTCCATGATATCCAGACAGGCCTCCAGCAAAGGATGCTTGTCGTATTCGATGGGAGTGGGCAGGGCATAGCGCTCACCATAGTTTTCCGCATGAATGACAACTTCTCTTTTACCCGGCCGGTCGCCCCGTCGCACGAAAAGCTGCGCTTCCGCATAAGGATAAACACCAATATTCAGAATGGAGCCCCGTTCAGCGAACCAGGTATCTGTCCAGCCCCCCAGATCACAGATACGGATGGGTGCTGTGGCATTGATAATACGGCTGGGCGGTTGTTTCATCGCGAATACTCCTGTCAATGGTTGTTCTGTGGGAACTGAGCTTCAGTCCCGGGCTGCACCGGATCCGGGCAACAAGGCCCGTGCGATGGCATAGAGGCGTACTGGAGAAATCAGGCCGGAAAGAAGGCACAGCAAAACGAAAAGTACCGGTGCCAGCAGACGCAGCCAGACACTCTCCATACCATAATATAACGATAAAGCGGCTGCTGAAAGCAAGAGCGCAGGTTGAATACACATGCGGAGGGAAACAGTAATACCCGCCCTGTGGGTGCAGAGTGCCAGAAGAGCGAAGCTGCAGGCTGCGGAAAAGGCGGCACTTCCCGCTGCGCCCGGAAGCCCGTAAGCAGGAATAAAAATCAGATTCAGGAGAATGCACAGGAGCATGGTAATCATATTGACTGCAGGCACAGCACGATTACGCCCGAGGGCGATGAGCATCTGTGCCATGAGCCCCGACTGCAAAGCGAGACTGGCCGAGAGGAGCAGCAGAAATAGCGTGAATTCATCGGAGAGATAACTCTTGTTGAAAAAAAGAGGCACCAGTACCCGCTGGATGGCCGCGAAAAATAAAGCCGCTCCATAACCGATAAAAGCTGACAGGGCCGTAGCCTCATTGAGCACTGCTGCGGCACTTTCTCTTTCACCTCGGGCGATGAGTGTGGAAATATGAGGCAGATAGGGAACAAGCAGGGCGTTGAGAATCCTGTTGACAATGAGAGGGAAGCGTTTCAACATCTCATAAATAGCAGCGGAAGCGATTCCGGCCAGAAGTGACACGAGCACCGTATCAAAACGCTGATGAAAGAAATTCATGAGTTGATTGAAATAGAGGGGCTGACTGAAGCGCAGGGATTTCCCATAACCGGACAGAGAGAAACGGGGAATACCCGAGCTGCCCAGTCCCGCCCAGAGCAACAGAAGGGCGAAACCGTAGGAGCCCGCCAGCGCACAGACCAGTGCCCTCAGCCCTCCGCCTCCCAGCCAGATGAAGGCCCAGACGGTGACCACCTGCCCCAGTGATGCCAGAGCAATACCGCCCGCCCGCCAGCCATAACGGTTCAATCCCGCGAGCATGGCGAGGATCAGATCTCTCAGACAGCCCGTGACGAAGAGCAGGGGAAGGAGCGTCAGATGCTGATGTACGGCAAGCCATCCGGAATGGGTCGAGAGTTTTTCAGGAGTGCCCGGACCCCATTTCAGCAAAAAAACCAGAAGCGTGACAAGGGCCAGCATCAGAAGTTGACCGGAGAGGGCGGAGCCGATGATTCTGTTGTGTTCTTTGCTGTCGGCTGCGGCGATGAGCCGGGGCATGGATGCGGCAAAGCCCATTCCTGTGGCATAAATGAGGAAGTCGGAAGTGACCAGAAGCAGGGCAAAGATGCCCACTTGTTCCTGATCGAGGGCGTTCGTGAAAAGCTTGCCCGTTATGAGCAGTGCCGCCATGGAAATGAGGATGCTGAGTGCGGAGAGAAAGGAGCCCCGGACCAGTCCACGAAACTTCATGTCTTTTGTGGAAGAGGCCGGATCAGAACTGGAGATTCCTGTACTCATAGGCCTTTACTCATGACTTTCAGGCAAGGAAGCGAAATCCACACTGCCCAGTTTGGCCGCATGGCCCCACATGCCGTGGCCGGGAATATAAAAAGCAAAGCTCAAATCATACTGCGCTTTCTTAACCTGAAGAGGAAAAGGAATCATGATGTATCCCTTATCCGGCCAGAAGGATGGAGAGGGGCTCGGTTCAAAAGACCAGCGGAACTGTCCGTATTGATCTCCGGCCTGATTGAAATGACGTGCCATGTCCTCAGGAGGGACCACCCCTTGCACCAGAAGACGGCAACTGATGGTGGGGACAGCCTCTGTTTTGAAAAGCAGATTCAAATGATACTGATCCTGCTGCTCATGGGTGACTGTGGCACCGAGAAAAGTAACGGAATCATTGAGTCTCATGCCGTCACCCCGGGATTGAAACAGAGCAGTCAGCTGTTCCCCCGCCTGGGTCTGCAACTGCGGCGTCAGAGAAGCCCAGGCCTGAGAATGGCGGAAGCGGTATAATTCTTCCAGCGAAAGCCCCCGGATATCGTCTTCTTCCTGGATCACCGGCCGGGCGGATCTTTCACGACGGGCCACAACGGCATAATGGCGTGCGCTGACCTGTCCGAAACGCTCTTCATAAAAACGCTCGATCAGCTCAAAGCCCCGAGCCTTGAAATGAGCAAGCCATTCCTGTTCCTTTTCTTCGCTGATGTCCTCAGTGGTATAGACCACATAATCCACTACGGGAAGGATGGGGATAATCTGGTTGATTTCCCGACCCCAGCCATAATGTTTGAAATACCGGTAAGGCCTCAGGTGGTCGGGGATGTCTTTGCGGAGAAAAGGATTGGGCCGCTCTGTATCCATCCAGTAATGTTTTTCTTCAAAGAGCATGCCCCGCATGTTGAGGCGCGCATAGTTCGCTTCTATTCCGGAATAAGGCTGCTTCTGTTCATTTTGCAGCATGGCGAGAAAAATCCGGTCCTTGAAATTGTCTTTCATGGGAGCCTGCATGCGTCCATAAGCACTGGAAGCATGGAGAACAGATTTGTAGACATAGAGTCCCGGATCTTCATAGACAGCCTGAAACTCCGGGTCGGGCTGGATGGGAAGCCTGATCTCAGGCAATGGCGAAAAGGCATGAACCGTCAGCGTGCCGAATTGGAAGAGAAGCAGCAGCAGATAAAGGGCCTGTAAGATACGTCGAAACGCTTTATTCGGAAGCAGCAAAAAAGGGATGGCCGAAAACAGGGATAGAGCCGGAAGAGCCTGCAAGGCATAACGGGGTGTTGAAAAACTGAGCAAGAGGGTCAGCAGAATATAAGAGCCCCAGAGCCAGAGGAAGAGTGACCAGCTTTCAGTACGCTTGTTATATTTGCGATGGATGAAAAGGCTGATCATGCCGACAAGACTGAGCAGAAACATGGGCAGAAAAACAGCATTGTTGATCACAAAGACGGGATAGCGCATCCAGGGAATACGGCGATGCAAACGAAAGCGCCACGTTGCAGAGGAAGTTTCCGGCTCCGTCTTTTTGTTTTCCGCAGCTGCAGTCTTTTCCGCCGCAGCTGGGGCGGCTGCTTCTTTTTTCTCCGCTGTCGGTTGAGCTGATGTCGTGGTTTTGGACTCCGCTTTTTGCACAGGGGTCGAGGCGGTTTTTTGAAGTATGGAAAGGGGCGTTTCTTCGTGAAGAACCTGAGGTTTCATCCAGTGCTGATAGAATTGTTTCCCGTGCAGTGCATACCAGGGTGTGGCCAGGACAATACCGATGATTGCCGCCGCAAGCACATTGCCGGCAAGTTTCGCTGCTGCTTTTCCCCGAAGTTTGAAGACTGGCGAGCACTCCAGCACACGCTTCAGCCCCAGAATAGCAGCGAGACAACAGGGGAATACATAATAGAGGACAGCGGTGCTTCGGGTGAGCAGAGCGAACCCGTTGAAAATCCCGAAAAGAAGCGTCCATTTTGTCCGGGTATAACCTTCAGATTTCCATAGGGCATGGATCACCCAGATGACCAGCGCCATGGACAGAAAATCCGTCATGAAATAACGTGATGCCATATAGACCATGGGCGTGAGACTGAAAACAGCTGTGGCGAAGAGTGCCTCGCTTTGCTTCAGGAAAGAGCGCACAAGCAGATAAAAACCGATGAGCGCCGTCATGAAAACAAGGGTATTCGTAAAGGCAAGACGGTCAATGCCATAGCCCAGAATCCGGATCAGCAGGGCGCCGGAAAGATGCAGCAAAGGGGGATGCACGGGATTGCCCACATCGGCCCGGATACTTTTCAGTGCCCTCAACCGTCCACCAAGACTCCGATCGCCCTCATGGGGGAAAAGGGCGCTGTAATAATCCCGGGCCATGATCATGTGTGTTTCTTCATCGGTGCTGATGGCATGATTGTCCGCCAGAAGCCGCCAGATATTGAGGCTGAAATGGAAGAGACAAATGAGGGCAAGCCAGACCACGGGAGAGACCGGAATTTTTCCTGCTATTTGCTTATGAGACAAGTTCATGGAAGAGCTGTTTTTCTGAAAGAATCTTTCTCTTGTAAATTTTCAGCCGTCCCTGGTGCACACAAGAATTATTCTTCAAATCCGCAGAGTCCGGCGATCCAGGCTTTGCTGCCGTCATTGGCCCAGGCATCCAGTTGATCCAGATCTTTCAGCTGCTGTCCCCGCAGTCGGGGCACTACCAGATAGCCACAGGACAGATCGGAGAGGGCACTCATATCGCTCCAGAGTTTTTCCACTTGGGCGACGGGATAGACATCCTCCTGGCCGCGACCCCAGCGCCGTTTCACATCCTTGATGGTCACATAGCTGGGCATGCGTCTTGCCATGGTGCGAACAGCCTGGGCGATCTTCTCCGGATGGTCGGACAGGTCTTTGCGCACCAGCCCGAAGAGTGCCAGCAGCGCATCAATATTGATCCAGGTGGTCATCGTATTGTAATAGCGCAGGCCCAGTTCATCCTCTTCCCTGGGCTGAGCCAGTCCTTCAAGAAGGCGCAGACGGCCATTGACCCGGGCGAGACCACCGCCGCGGTCAACGATGCGCCTGGGAGTGACTTCAAAGGTCAGTGTCTGCCCGGAAAGGAGATGAGAGCCCAGTGCCACCGGATCCAGATCCGCGCCGAGAGTGTCAATATTGTGGAGCATCAGCGTTTCCACCTGAGGCTGTTCACTGATGATTCTGGCGAGGACTCCGTTCAAAAGCAGATTGGGCACCTCATACCAGTGGCCCGGCGGATTGAAGCGTTGTACAGGGAGGTTGTCCGTATAATCACTTCCTTCTCCCTGGGCCCGGGCCCAATCCATGAGCGCGCCCCGGACGGCGTCACGGACTTTCTGTTTCTGCTCATCCAGGCTTTCCTGGGTCATTTCTTCCCAGAGGAAGAGGAGATCCCTGACCATGGGCACAAATCGTTGACCAATGGAGCGACCCGGTGAGAGATGCAGGGGCCCCGGATGATCATAATGCTTCTGCTGCTGCAGATGCTTCACGATGGGACCATGGGTCAGAAAGCTGGTGGAAACAATATGGGGCAGAACACTCTCGTAGCGTGCCATGCTCTGCCGGGTTTTCGCCAGATGCAATTCCAGAAAGCTGCGGTGCTCTCCGGCCATGAAGATAAAGGGATTGATGGCTTTGATCACCCCGGCTCCTGTTGTCCAGCGACTTCCCACGCCTGCAGCCAGGGACAGAACAGCCACAGCTCCCCGGCCCAGAGCCTCTTCCCCGGCCGCTCTCTTTTCAGCATCTTCTGTCAGGAAAATCACTTCATCATCGCTAACATCTTCGATGAGCGTATCAGCCGGAAGCCGGTTTCTTGACAGACCGATGCGGCCCAACCGGAGATCTTCCCGGATGCTTTCATGCTGAATACGGTCAAAGCCGTTTTCCTCTTTGATGCGCCGGGCCTCGTCATCCCAAAGTGCCTGTTCGCTTTGAGTGAGATTGTCGCCCACACGGAAGAGACAGCCCACCAGTGCCCGGAGAAGTTGATCCCGGACTGTTCTGTCCTCACAGGATGCAATGGCGCGATCCAGTTCAATACGCCGTTGCAAAGGCTGTTTCTCCGGATTGTTCCGGACAAGCTCCGGAGTATGCAGGATATGATAGGTCATGGGAAGGATGGCCTGATCCCCACTCAGCAATTCCGCCCGGGTGCCCCGGTTATTGATGGTGAAATCATAGACTACGGGCTCCATGGCAAAGGGCAGGGCTTCTTCCAGATCTTTTTTTGTTTCATGCATGATACGGAGAATCATGTCCCGGAATTCTTTTCGACGTTCCGGCGAAACCATCATGCACATGCCTCCGCCGGACATGCCGCCCAGCATGAGAAATCCCCAGAAGTCGTCGCCGAGAGCTTCCCGGGCTTTTTCAATGATGGTCTCCGTGAAATGATTGCTCACCCAGGGGATGATGGTTTTCAGCGGATCGCTCCAGTTCTGATGGGTACAGGCGCCCAATGCCTCAATATCACCCGCTTTCAATGCTTGACGAATCCCGTCGAAGATAGTATCCATTCTCAAGCGTGCATCCCATTCGGGCTGGGAACGGAGCAGATATTTTTCCGTCACCATTTCCAGAATGGGCCCCACATTCTGAGCCATGCCTCCATGAATCAATACAAGTGACTCGGCGAGCCGTTCCGTAATCTCAGGGTGCAGTTCTTCTTTCCCCAGAATCTGATGTTCCGGCAGAAGACGGCCTTTACTGATCCCGTATTCAGGATCCCCGTCCCCGGCCAGAGCGCCGTGGATCACTTTGATACCCGGCCATACACCGCCGGAATCCTGCCAGCCGCCACCCGATGCGCCCAGCCATTCACCCAGAATGGCCCGCGAAGCAACGAGCCGTCGTTCTTCTTCAACCAGACCGCCGGTCAGCGACTGGGTCTGGCCTGTGGCTCGCATCAACAGGGCAATGATGCAGGCGAGGAGATTGGTGGAGACAGCGAGGCGCGAGCCCTTCGGGATATCGTTCACCTGTGTCACCAGTTCCAGGCCCAGGCCCGGCTGAATGACAGTACTCAGGATATCGGCCAGAGGAATATCGGTACCTTCAAAAGAAGGGGGGATGAAACCTGATGCAATGACTCCCGCTTTGAGTAAACTCAGGTAATCATTGCCGAAGTTGAAAAGATCGCCCAGATCGTGAATATCTTTTGTCGTGTTCAGATCAATGCTTGTGAGGCGCAGTATCGGTTCGGACAAAACCCGCACATAAGCCTGTACCGGCGGACGGGTGTCTTCATCCCGGCCATAAACCCCCAGATCCACGCTGATATTAAGCACCTGCGCCCCTTCGGGATAGTCCATGCCCAGAAAGAAAATATCAGACCAGCCGCTGTGGCTCAGATCCAGCCGGACCGGCGTTTTTTCCACCAGCAGAGGATACAGCTGTTCACCCTTTTCCAGGCCTTGCAGCTCCGGGCGACAGCGCAGCGGATGCTCTGAAGGATGCCCCACACGGAACATCCATTGATTGCCCCGGCTGGCGCGGACACTGCGACGCACCTGATCGCTGAGGGTATCAAAAGAAAGATGATGATAGCTTTCCGCCAGAGCACTGCAAAGAGCGCCTGTAGGACCTTCCTCATCAATTCGCCGCCAGAAACAGGCGAGCGCCTCTTCAAAACGCCGTTCCATGAGATCATAAAATCCGGAAGGGGGGAGGGTACCGGAGGAGGGGAAGGCATCGGACTCACTCAGATAAAAGCGGTGGAGGGCATATAAGAAAAGGGTGGCTCGGACCCGCTCATACAGGTTTTCTGAAGATTGGCGGAAAGTTTCCAGTTCCCGGGAAGCCTGCAACAGTTCTTCAGCCCGGAGTGATGCGCAGAGTTCGTGAAAAGGGCGGTTCCGTTCTTCCGGATCCCTGCTCGTGATGGTCTGGATAAAACTGTTCATGCCGATTCTTCCGGACAGGGATCAGATACGCAGCGACTCTCAGCCAGGAGGGAAACAATTTCCGACAGCATGACCTCCCGGTCTTTGCCCGCCATACCCAGAGCCATCTGCGCCAGAAGCAGGCCATAATGCGCCCCGATATCATAGCGGGCGCCCTGCACTTCCATGGCAAGATATTTTTCACGCCGGGCAAGCTCCTGCAATGCCGGAGTGAGCTGACAGGCTTTTCCTTCTTCCCTGGAGCGGGCCATCTCATCTTCGATGAGGGGGAAAATACCCGGTGTCAGCACATGCATACCGAAGAAACACAAATAATGACCGGCCCGGAGTCCCGGAGTCTGCAACAGGGATTCCGCCAGGCTGATGGATGGTTTTTCTATGATTTTTTCCAGCGCATAGACGCCGGAACGGCCGGGCACACGCTTGCCGCTGATGGTTCCGTAGTTGCCGACGAGATGTTCGCGCGTGGGATTCACAGCCGCCACAGCGCATTGTTCCTGAGCCGCCAGAGTGAGAATCTGCTGGGCACAGCGTGTCCCTGTCAGATGAGACACATAGAGATGATCGCCCAGAAGCAGCAGAAAGGGATCTTCTCCGGCAAAATCCCGGGCACAGCAGACAGCATGGCCATACCCCAGCGCCTCTTCCTGCACGGCGAAGCTGAGCTTATTCAAAATGCTGTCGAGGCGGGTTGCCTGACTTTGCGCCCAGGCCTGGCCGGAATAACCTTCCAGCAGGTTGTCCCGAAGCTGGCCCAACTGACGGCGATATCCTTCTTCATCACCGGGCGCACAGACAATGCACACTTCGCTGATCCCGCTGTCCAGAGCCTCTTCAATGATGATCTGGATGACCGGCTTCACCAGCCCGTCCCGATCCTGAAGAGGCAACATGCCCTTATGAACGGTGTCGCCTACAGGAAAGAGGCGGACCCCCCGCCCAGCGGCGGTAATGACTGCTTTTTGCACATTCACGGCGTGTCCTCCATTTTTCTAAAGTGTAGCAGCCAAATCCGGAAAATTACAAACCGGGGAATGAATCTGAACTCACAAATGAAATGCTTCGGGGATTGCTCTCAGCGTCTTTCACGCAGCGAAAGCCTATCTCAGCGGAACGATCCAAACCGGGATGCATGAGCAGATAAGCCGTCCGATCGGTTATTTTCTGCGGACCGCCAGGGAGAAAGTGATGGCTCCCTTTGGCTGTATACCGCGCACCGCCGCGAAGGATGGCGAAGCGGGTGATTCCGTTGCTGTATTCACTGTCCGTCCATTCGCGGACACTGTCTGTCAGACCGATGAGATCCTCATTATTCTGAGCGGCGTGCTGCCATTCTTCCTCTGAAGGAAGCCGTTTACCGGCCCAGTGCGCATAAGCCCGGGCATCTTCCAGAGATACATGAACAACTGGGAGATCAGCCAGTTCCTTCGGCAATGTGTCGCCGCCCCAATGTGTTAAAAAGTTCTCGCTGTTATCAGGTTTGTAACCGCTTTCTTTCAGGAAAAGGGCGAAATCGCCATTGCTCACCTGTCTCTCATCAATATAAAAAGAGGGCAAGATACTGACATCCCCTCCGAACTTCTGTTGCAGCGAGCGGAGCCGTTCATCAGCAGGATTACCTCTCATGACCGGGCCCAGAGTAACGCTTCCGCCCGGTATTTCTTTCATTGTTTTCAGATCATCCTCCGCAGCCGGGCTTGTTGCTTCCATCTCAGGGAGGATGTCCCATTCCGCGGCGGGTAAGGCTTCGAACTTCGACTCTTTTTCCTCTCTCTCTTTTTTACGTTGAGCAATCAGTTTTTCCAGACGCTCATCCTCACCGAAACTGATGGCGATACAGCCTGTGCGGTCCACATCGCCCCAGAGCTGCACTACGCCGAACTCATTCATATCCCAGCGTAAGGTGCCGCCATTCCACAGGTCATAAACAACCATATCGTCACCCCGGAGTGATTCGGGCAGTCGCCAGCGGATGAGGGGCACATATTCCAGTGCTTCGCCCAGATTGAGCAGCGTGAAGATCGTACTCGGTGCGCCCGGCCAGCGATGTGCATAAAGATCTTCCTGAAGAGTCGGGAAAAAGGGATCCCACAAGGTTGAGGTGAAGGGCTCTTGCAGGAGTCTTAAAATGGACAGACAGCGTTTCCAAAGTTCACTCTCTTCATCAGAGAAAGGCTGGAAATCGCCGAAAAAATTCTCCCAGATGAGCAGACCGCAGCCATTGAAAAAAGCATGCTCCATATCCTGACGGCGATCACTGCTTCCGGGTCTCACAAAGTGCTGCATGTGACGGGGTTCTATCCATTTCAACAGGGGAAGGCCGGGAGGAATGGGATCGGTCGTATTCTGTGCCCAGGACAGGTTACATACACTCAGCTGCTCTGCTGGCGGACAAAGTCCCGGTGTGAAGATGACGCCTTCTCTCAGACTATCCAAAGGGCCACGAAGTCGATCATTGACACTGGAACGCTTGTCCATGAAAAGTCCGTTCCCATTTAAATCGTCTATAAAATTGAGCAGTATTTTTTCTTCACTGCTCCGGTCCGGCTGGTTTCCTCTGTCCCAGGGGAAAAAGGGCAGCAGAATGCGAATACCCGCTTTCTCCATGAGTGTAAACTGTTCTCTCAATTCTCCGATACCCCCGGGCATGTGGCGAAAAAAATCAATCTGGCTCCGGTCATCTATGCCCATACGGGGATAGGAAGGCCAGAAAATAACCGTGTCCACACCGCCCAGACGCTCTTCAAAATATTTCAGAAGTTCCGCCGTCTTGTATCCTTCCTCCGGTGTGTAAAAACGACGGTCATAGGCGAAAAGAAAATACCCTGAAAAAGCGCCACTGGCCCAGTTCAGTTCTTCATTGTTATAGATGCAACGGCACATATGCCCCTGATTCTCATAACGCAAATAATCGCCCACATCGCTCATGCGCGTCGTATCGTCAATGCCGAAAAAAATTCCGGAGATTTCTGCAGAAGCAGGTGAATCACCCTCAGTATCCATGGAAAGAACAAGGCCCGTCATATAATCAACGGGCATGTCTTCGGGCATGGTTGCCGCAAAAGACAGTTCGTGCCACTCACCATCGTCAGGCAGGTCAACAGAGTCCAGCTGTGCATGCCAGTTGTCCGAAGAACCTGCTTCGTGACGGATCTCCTCCAGTTGAAGAGAGAAGGAGGCGCTCCCCGAGAGCTTGCGTGCACGGAAAGAAAAGAAAAGTTCATCCCCTTTTTGCAGGCGAAGAATATTGCTCAGAATCTCCGATGGATAAACGCAGGCGGCGCCCCGGGCCGTATCCAGTACCAGAGTGCGTCCGAGTCCCTCGTTGACAACCCTTTTATAAGCAGCAGCCGCTTCAACCCACTCTTCACGAACAACACCGGGACCCGGCCCGGCCATAAACCATTCATTCATCGATACTATTTCGGAATGAGGATGGCGCCAATGGCATCCGCTCCCGGTTTCGTAGAAGACAGGGCTGAACATGGGGTCATGGGGCATGGTGGACATAACTGTATTCCCGAGAATGAGAAGCATACTGAAAGAAAGCATGAAAAATCCTGAAGGGTAAAAATAAGTGTTGCAGCGAGAGGCCGCTGAAAAACCGGAATCCCATCAAGGGCTTATTATCCCCGAAAATAGCAGAGGATGCAAAATCAGGATGGAACCGAGAGTTTTAACCAGATCAATCACTGAGCGCACGGAAGAAGTACTGTGTGATATGGAAAATATCTTCAGTCACTGATGTCCAAATTAAGGGCGTCATCGAATCCACACAGTTGAATTCATTGGTATTTTGGCCAGGTTTTGTTTTCATTTTTCCGGTTCCCAGGATCAGGTTGACTGATCGTTGCATTTGCCTGTCCAAGAAAATCGGGGCCAAGTTACTTTTTTTTCTTCCACGAAGTTACACGAAGTCACACTAAAGAAAAGACGATGCAAATATAAAGGCATGAAGCTTGTTCAAGAAAAACTGATTTGGACAAGGATGATCTCCAGCCTTAACATGTCCACTCAGTCCACTGATTCACCATAAATGCTCTGATCCCAACCTCTGCTGTCATCTCGTTTTTGCCGCTTCAAATCTTCCTGCTCTTGCTTTGGCCCTGAGTGTTCCTTGATGTGTCTCAGTGGAAAAAGTTTTTTCTTCCTTCTTCAGTGGTGTTTTATCCCCTGTAAGCGTATAATAGGAATACATACAGGGATAACCGTGTAGTGAGCAGGAAGAAAAATGAAGGAGAAAAACCAATGAGCGCTAAAAAAAGCAAAATCAGCCCCAAACTTTACGACAAACTTTACGAAACGATGAGTGACTTTTTTAACCGTTCCATGGATATGGCCGGTGATGCCTTGGAATCGGGTTCCAGTGCATCCAAAGACCTTTCCTTTGCCGGTGCCAAACGGCTTTTGGAAATTCAGAAAAGTGCCATGAAAACGGGTTTGTCCATGATGTCCAAAGCCAATGGTCATGTAGACAAGATTGTGGCTGAAAAACTTAAAGAGCAGGAATGGATGCCTGAAGAAGGCAAAGAGTGCATTGATGAATGGACTGAAATGCTGGACTCAGGCTTGACAGAATTTTCCAGAGTCGTGGACAGCAGCTTTGAGAAGATGCTGCAGCTTGTGGAACGGAGCAGCAAGAAAAAAGCTCCAGCGAAGAAAGCCGCTGCCAAAAAACCAGCCGCTAAAAAGGCCACGGCTAAGAAAGCTCCAGCGAAGAAAGCCGTCGCTAAAAAAGCTACGGCTAAAAAAGCCGCCAGCAAAAAGTCAGCCGCTGCTAAAAAGCCGGCCGTCAAAAAAGCCAGTGCTAAAAAAGCTTCGTCCAAAAAGTCAGCCGCCCAAAAAACCACGGCCAAGAAGAAGAGCTCCTGAGTTTTTACACTCCCATCATTTCTCTAACAGACTGTCCAAGGTATCAGGACAGTATCCTCTATTGTTGACATAAGGAATGTTTTGTGAAATCCGGTATCCCTCCCAAAGGAGCCCCCAGATCGGGTGACCATAAAACCAAGGTCAAGTGGTCCGCGAGCCAGCGCTTCGTCGGTCCCTATCCTGAAAAAACAAAGCAGTTTTTCCGGCTGGAAACTCTGGAAAGTGCTTTACAGAAAAAGTTGGATGAAAGAGACTATTTTCTTTTCCGGACACTGCGCGACGGTCTTGACGGGAAGGTGCCGGACAGCCTGGCCATTGACTGGATTTATGAGAATAAAAGCAGGCTGGTTTTTTCTCTTCTGGCCGGATCACGTCAGGGAAAACACGCCGCCTCCTTCCTTTGTCTGGCGAAGAACCATGAGGAACATACAGCCGCACTGGAACAGGAATACCAGGCTCTGGAAATACTGAGCAAAAAGCACCCCAAAGCCTTTGTCAGTCTTTTGCGCTCGGGACTGATTTTTCTGCCCGACAGACATCAACGACGGGAAGTGAACAGAGAGCTCTTTTCTTATTTGTACAAACTTCCCGGTGATTGGTCGCCTCTTTATGTCGCCTCATCGACCCAATGGGGACCCCGGGGAACAGAAGTCCGGCGTTACAGTGTCCAGGAAAGCGAGCGGCTCAAATATCTGCTCATCTGTCATCTGGTGACGGCCTACAATGCAGAAAGCTTCGAAGGCATCACCCCCCGACAGCTGGCTCCTGATGATTTGTGGGTCCGGAAAAATAAAGACAGATCTCTGGATCTGGTGATTGCCGGATGCCGTCGATTGGATAGAAAGCTGCGTCCGGGACAACTCGTCGCCTCTCTCCTTTTCGGATCCTTCAGCAATGGCAAAGAGCATTTGCCTTTGGCGCCCTTGCGTCCGGATGACTTCCGCAGGGCACTGGCGGAGGCTCTGTCAAAGGAAGAGGCCGCACGCTGGGGAGCCGCTTTCTTCAAGCAGCGAAAACGGCACGAAGGAAAGTTGTCAGCCGCTCAGAAGAGTTATCTCCCCGGAGGCGACTATCTGGATGCGCTGAAAGACTGTTTCAGATAAAAAGGCTGAAGTGCTATACATAGGGCGTATAAATTCTCTGCAGCCGGAAGGGGAAGGCGGACAGCGTCTTTTTCGGTCATCACCACGGGAAGTTCCGTGCCGAACAAGTCCGGATCCAGGCTTTCATGATCAGCCAGAATGGTCGTGTGCTTCCGTTCTGCGCCCAGGTCGTCCAGTGTCCGTAAAAAGGCTTCCGGGTTGCCTATACCGCAGATTGCGTGGATACTTTGATTCTTCAGAAAAGAAAGGGGGAGAGAGGTATCATCACAAAGCCGCCGTATGTCTGTGGGTTTGTGCGCTCTATGGCTGACAGGGGCATGACTGTTATAACGGCGTATAGTCGTTGTCAGAGCCGCCAGATCTTCTGTCTCCACCTGATCACAACGGGTCAGAATAATTTCAGTGGCTCGGTCCAGAGCTTTCAGCGGCTCACGCAGCAGACCCCGGGGAAGGAGGTGGCCATTGCCGAAGGGATTGGCTGCATCAATGAGCAGAATGTTCTCGTCCCGTTCCAGAGCCACAGCCTGATAGGCATCATCCAGAAGCAGCGTGTCACAGCCCATCCGTATGGCTTCCTGCGCTCCTTTGACCCTGTCGGCGCTGCGTATGATCCATACCCCGGGCGCACGGCGGGCAATCAAGATGGCTTCATCTCCGAAGTTTTCCAGCCCGTCTTCCATTTCTTTCCACGGCGGCTGCACCAATACTCTCCTGACGGGTCTGGCGCCATAGCCCCGGGTGATGATGGCGACCTGATGGCCCTTGGAGAGTTCTTTCCGCGCTCTTTCGATGACAGCCGGTGTCTTGCCCACCCCTCCTGCGGTGATATTGCCGAAGCTGATGACCCGGGCATCCACACGCACCCGTTTACCGCGCAAGCGTTTCCACATGCCCAGCCGTTGAAATACGGAAGCGCCTTGAAGCAAAAGACCGAGCCAGAAGGGGAGTGCTTCGTTCTTGCGTATTTTTTCCGCCAGGCCTTTGAAAGAGCTCATAGACGTGCAAAGCGCTTGCCGCTCATTTGCCGGACAAGGCCTTTCAATTCGAGCATGGTCAGAGCGACCAGCGTCTCCGGGATGGCAAGCCGAGTGGCGAGAGCGATTTCATCAATGAAGGAGCCTTCCTGATGAAGCACCTCATAAACGGCCTCTTCTTCCTGAGAGAGGCGGGGCTGTGCAGCCGGTTCCGGTGCCGGGCTTTTCTGCTGAGCAACTGTTTCCGCTGTTGCGTTGCCAGTGGCGGGTTCGGAAATATCCGGCGTCCTGGTGGCTCTTTCTTTTCCGGCTGCCGGGAAGGGACGGTTCACAATGGGGCTGTTCTCCGCCAACTGTAATTCCAGCAGGATATCATCCACTTTCTCCACGAGCCGCGCCCCGTCACGGATCAGATCATTGGGTCCCTGGCTGTTTGCGAATCCGGCACTGCCCGGCACAGCGAATACTTCACGGCCCTGCTCAGCGGCATATTTGGCTGTCAACAGGGAACCGCTGCCCAGGGGAGCCTCCACGACCAGAGTGCCCAGTGTGAGCCCGCTGATAATGAGATTTCGCCGGGGAAAATTACCGCGTATGGCTCGGGTGCCCATGATGAAGGGACTCAGGAGACAACCCTGTCGGGCTATCTTTTCCATCAGATCCCGATTGGAAGCCGGGTACACAATATCCAGACCGCAACCCAGTACGGCGATGGTTCGCCCGCCCGCATCCAGAGCTCCCTGATGAGCGGCCGTATCAATTCCCTCAGCCATACCGCTCACAATGGTGATCCCCCGGGCGGCCAGTTCATAAGCCAGATCCCGGGCTGTTTTCAAGCCGATGGAAGAAGGGCGCCGTGTACCGACAATGGCCACACTTCTGTTATCGCATTCTTTGAGCTCTCCTCTGGCGAAAAGCAGCACAGGCGCATCATAGGTCTCCGCGAGAGGCACTGGATATTCAGCATCGTCCATGGTAATGAGAGAGACGCCGCAGTCCTGCATTTTCTTTTCCTGAAATTCCAGATCAGCCATCCCGGCATACTGGCGGATCCGGGTGGCAATGGCGGGGCCGATCACATCGCTCAGTTCGCCCTGAGATGCCCGCAGCACCCGACCGGGTTTCTGAAAATAGGACACAAGCTTCAGAAAACGCACCGACCCCACGCCGGGCACCATAAAAAGTGTGAGCCAATCACGCTGTTCCGGTGTTAACGCCATACGCTTTTCCCTTTCAGAGCGGTCGTATTTTCAGATTGCGAAACCAGACTTCATCGCCATGATTCTGGAGAATGATATGCCCTTCTTTGGGCTGCTCCGCCAGAGGCGTATCGAATTTGCCTATGGGCATGGTCATAAGTGACAGGTCGAGATCCAATACTTTCCAGCCATTATAAATCACAATGACCGTGTCGCCTTCCACACGCATATCATAGGAGTTCCACTCGCCCGGAGGCTGGGCCATATTGAATGCGGGCGTGGCGACATCATACAAAGCGGCGCTGCTCTGTGTCGAGGGCAAGCGGCCGTGATCGCCGAAAACCTGTATTTCCAGGCCCCGTTGCACAGGGTCAGCGGGATCTGTCCGGAAGAAAACACCGCTGTTCGCATCAGTGCCGCATTTGAATTCCACATGCAATTCAAAGTCTGAAAAACCGCCGCCTGTCCAGGCGATATAACGTGTCCCCTTCTGCTTATTCATTTTCATCCCCTCTTCGCTGAGGACAAAAGCCTTTGTGGAGGAGTCGGTCACATTTTTCCAGAGGGGAGCGTTGGCCTCAGAAAACAAATCCAGCCAGTCCTCTCCCTTCGGAGCTTCCGTGGCCAGCCCATGGGGCATACGCTGGCTTTCTTCGCCACAGGAAAGAAGGGATAGGCCCGCCAATACGAGAAGCAGAATCAGAGTGGGGGAATGGAAGCGTATCATCAGTTTCCTTTCACTGTATGGAGGAACTTATATTATGGGCCAGAAAGAAGTTAAAATCAATCTGTTCCGCCGGGCACCAATGGGGGAGAGGGAGTCGTGAAAAGACTGTCCAGCCAGTTTCTCCACTGGGCGGGATTGGTTCCGAATCTCATCCCGCTGCGTTTACGCAACAGACGATGGGCATGTGCAGCCAGAGAAGAATTTTTTTCCATCACTTCCACCAGTAGCGGCAACTGCCATTCGGGCGGGTAGGACTCCGTGGCGCTCAGTGCATTCACCTGTGCTGTTTCATTGCCCGGATAGAGAACCAGCCTGCGGATCTGTTCCATGGCGGCCGGACTTTGCAGGACAGCCAGCCCCTGGATCGCCAAAGGCCGGATATGCGCATTTTCATGACCCAGCAGCTGCATCCACAGGGACAGACTTCGGGGGTCATTAATGGCACGGAGCGCTTCCACGCAGGTATAGGCCAGTTCGGAATCCGTACTCCAGACATGCCCGGTCAGCGTATCGATTCCCTCACGATAGCACATGCGCCCGAGCACATAGGCGGCAATACGCCTGTGAAGGGGCAGCTCAATTTCAGTGTCCAGTGTTTCCCGGAGATAAATACCCACCTCGGGAGGCAAAGCCGGCAGTGCCACTTCCAGATACTGTACTTTGACCGTGTCCACAGTGCTGAAGGCGCGCATGACATAGGCGAAAACCGTGGCCGTCGGTATTTCCGCAAGCCGATGTTCCGCACCGGCCCGGACAGAGGCGCTTGGATCCGAAAACTGTTGGATGAGCGGTTCCAGATTCTCCACTTCCGACTCTTCCAGAGGCCAGGCTTCCCAGGCACGACGTCGGATAGCGGGATTGTCTGTCTGGCTCATCTGCTCCAATACCCAGGCGGCACTTTTATGAGGCGGTGGTGGCATGGGCAGAAAATAAGTATTTTCCTCGCCTTCTTTTTCTTCGGAAGCAACTGCATCCCCGTTACTTTTATCCTGATAGGAAGACGGTTTGATGGGCGCCGGAGGCTGCGGAAAGGCCGCCTGAACAAAGAGTAGGGAGATGAAGAACAAAAAAAGTACTGTTACCCCGGAGAGCAGACGACAGCCGAATTCATGACCACCCAAAAAGGCACCCTTCCCCCCTCAGTCGAAATAAATCATTTTGTGGATCTGTACGGCCGCCAGAAGAACGACTGCGCCGATACTGAAAATGATCGCTCCGACGAAGCTGTAACTGCCCTGATAGGAGGAAAAGGACATATGAAGGGCCGTCATATAATAATCCCAGAGACCTTTGCCGCCTGAGAGACCTTCGCTATAGAGCACACTGAGGTTGGTGAACCACAGACTCAAAGCGGCTGCGGCGAGCGCTCCGACAAAAATAAAGAGGAGGGAGGTCATGGAGATACGAAAACGCCGTTCTTCGTTCTCACGCAGTTCGGCAATATCCAGGCGAGCCTCAATATTCTCCTGCAGAGAGGAAGGTGCCTGAAGAAGGGGCTCCCCAGCCAGGGCTTCTTCAATGAGGAGATCAAGATCATCCCAATCTTTAAAATCCTTATTCATTAGAAAATAATTCCTTCTCCACAATTTTGCGCAATTGTCGGCGTGCCCGGAACATCCAGGTTTTCAATGTGCCCTGAGGAATTTCCAGTGCCTGCGCAATCTCGTCGTAACTGACCTCTTTCAGATAATAAAGGGTGATGGCTGTCGCATAATGACTCGGCAAGCGGGTGACACAGCGCCGGATCCGTTCTTTCATATCCAGATCTTCAGGTTTCGGTGTTTTAGCGACCAGTAATTCCGTATTCCGTGCTTCCAGTGCAACCTCATTGCGCCGTTTCTTTTTGCTCAACTCGGACAGGCAGGTTGTGGAAGTGACCCGATACATCCAGGTGGCGAAGCTGCAATCGCCGCGAAAACCTTTCAGCAGGCGAAAAGCTTTGAGGAAGGCTTCCTGCGCCATATCTTCCGCAGCCGTCTTATTGCGCATGTAGCGAAAGGCTACGTTGAAAACCAGATTTTGGTGGCGCCGTACCAGCTCGGAAAAAGCCTCTCTGTGGCCGCTCTGACACTGTCGTACAAGAACAATATCACTGAGCTCTCCCAGTGCATCGGCTCCGGCAACCAAACTGACATCCAACACAGCTTCACGAGTCATGGGACTTTCCTTTGTATGACAATGCTTCCATTCATGGAATTCATTGACACATTTGTGTAGCCGTCTCCGATGGTCCCGTAAAGCTCACGGCGCTTCGCCGCACCAGCCAGAACAATCGGCAGATCGGCTCGAATGATTCCCCGCAAAGTGACAGCATTCACTTCCGCAGAGGGATTTCCCGACATGACTAGTGTAATACTTCCGTTCAGTGAGGTCAAGTCGCAGGTGCTGATATTTTCCTCCAGAAGGGTCGTAACTATGTTTCCTGTTGTTGTTGATGCTTGTAGCGTTCCGGCCGTGAGGCTTGCCTGAATGCTGCCGTTGATGGTCTCCAGAGTGCTTTCTCCAGCACTTTTATCGGTCTGAATTCTCCCGTTGATCGTTTTTATACTCAAGTCGCCCGTTGCTTCCAATACCTGGATATCGCCGTTGTTGGCTGTAATCGAGACATTCCTGCAGCCGGGAGCAATCCAGATATTGCCGTTGGACAGTTCAATGGAAAGGTTCGTATTCTGAGGCAGTTCAATGGTATAGTCCACACGCAGATCAATGGGATCCGGGCGTTTGATCGGCTCGGTGATAAAAGTGGTCAACTCCCCTGTTTCACGGATGTCAAAGAGGGAAGCAAGATAACTTTCCGACAGAACCTGTCCTTCCGCTGCGGTCGTATAAACTCGAATCCGCGCCTGAACAGATATTTTCTTGGCCAGCGCAGAAGTGCTTATATGCGCACTGCCATCTGTGTTGATGAGTCGGAATGCTGCACAGGGCTCCAGAGTAAAATTACGTTCCGAGGCTTTTTCCGGGCGACACACCTCACGGGGCAATCTGGGTGCGAGGATGCCCACACTGAAGATCTGAATGGCTACGGCGATCATAACCGCTATGGTGAAGTTCTTTTTCATAAAATTATGCCGCTTTTATGGCTTACTCAGGGAATACAATCCCCAATGGGCTGAGCCCCTGACCACGTACCACTGCGAAGAACAACGATCCAACTGATTTATATGACTGTTGAAGGGCACTTTGGGTTTCAGAAAAAAGAGGACGGAAACACCTCGTCTTTGTATTGCAGTCTGTCGGATCTGTGAGGGGCACCGGTACTACACTTTGGAAATCAGTGTTAATCAGTGTTCATCTGTGGTTTCAAGGGCCGTTGTATCAGCACCAGTTCTTCGAGCCCATTGCAGTTAAACAAAAAGCTTCCTTTGGTTGTGGCTATGCTGCGCTGTGTTACTACCGTTATCTTCCTTTATTTTTTTCGGAGAAGTTCATATTGATGACTCTGCAAGTCATATACTTTCAAGATATTGTGAGATTCTCGATTCTGCAAAGTGTCTTCCGACAATCACGAACAAATAATGCTTCGGGAAACCCTGAAAGACTTTGAGAGTCACTCCTGGGAACGCCAATTTCCACATTGGCAGACAGCGTATGATGATCTGGAGAAGTTATAGGCCTGATTACGGCATGATATCTCTCTTTTCTCAAACAAATC
>JAAYJV010000056.1 GCA_012522755.1 Candidatus Hydrogenedens sp. | reverse complement strand
TAAATGATGATTTACCCCTCTACAATAGCTACCAAAGGCAAGGCTCACAAATAGCAGTCAAGAAGTTCAGTGTGGTATGATGGGGTTGCTGTGAGTCTGGATGGTTTCAGACTTTCAGAGTAGACTGTGGCTTATACTCAGGCTAACAGGGGTCAGGGAATGGTTAATAGTGAAATCAAAGATGCGCAATCAGTGCCCCAAGGCGAGCTTGTGCTCTATCAAGGGCAAAACAATGAATTCACCGTCGAAGTTCGCACGGAAGGCGATACAGTTTGGCTTACGCAGCAACAGATGGCTGCTTTGTATGATACCGCCCGAACTAACATAGTGGAGCATATCCAGCACATTTACGCGGAAAAGGAATTGGAAATGGATGCAACCTGTCGGAAATTCCGACAGGTTCAAAAAGAGGGGAAGCGAATGGTTTCCCGTGAGATGCTATTTTACAATCTGGATATGATTATCAGCATAGGATATCGTGTAAATTCCAAGCGAGCCACACACTTCCGCCGCTGGGCAACCACTGTCCTGAAACACCACCTCATACAAGGTTATAGTGTCAACCTCAATCGCCTTTCCCAGCTCAACAAGGTTGTTGAAATCCTCTCACGAAGTGCCACACCGGAGATTGCAGGGATATCGTTTGTGCTTTCAGCATTCACAACGGGGCTGCAATTATTGGATTCTTACGATCAGCAAAATTTGACCAAGCCGTCGGGAAGTGCGTCTGATTGGGTTTTGACCTATGAATCAGCACGGGCATTTGTGGATTCTATGTGCTTTGGACAGGAAAGCGACCTTTTCGGGCGCGAAAAAGATGATTCTTTCCAGGCCACGCTGGGTGCAATTTACCAGACATTCGACGGGCAAGAGGTGTATCCAAGTGTCGAGGAAAAAGCGGCAAATTTACTCTATTTAACGGTTAAAAATCACTCATTCATTGACGGCAACAAACGCATTGCGGCAGCACTTTTTGTTTATTTCCTGGACGGGAATAAGGCACTCAAAAATGCAAGCGGCAGATTGCGTGTCACCAATGAAACTTTGGCGGCGATGACCCTGATGATTGCACTTTCCCATCCTGAGGAAAAAGCAACTATGTGTCTCCTGGTCATGAATATGCTGGTGGATAGAGGGGAATAGTGCATGTCCTATACCGAGGCCCACTACGAAAATGCGGTCATTGAAATTTTCCGCGATACGCTGGGGTACGGCTATGTCTATGCCCCGGAGTTGGCGCGGGACTACAGCGATCCGCTGTATACGGCTGAGCTGCTGCCAGCCCTGCGTCGCATCAACCCCGAATTACCGGAAGCCGCTCTTAGCGAGGCGATCTACAAGCTGCGCAATTTCGAGGGCGGCGGATTTTTGCAGAAGAATGTCCAGTTCATGGATTACCTCCAAAACGGCGTGTCCGTCAACTACCATGACCAGGGCGAGCAGCGGGCAACTCTGGTCTATCTTGTGGACTATGAGAAGATCGAGCGTAATATTTTCACCGTTGCCAACCAATGGACGATGATTGAAAACAGCGAAAAGCGACCCGATGTTATTGTGTTCCTCAACGGCCTTCCTGTGGTCATCTTTGAGTTGAAGTCGCCGAGCCGCGAGGAAACTGATGCTTCCGAGGCCTTCCTGCAACTGCGAAACTATATGCACGAGATCCCGTCGCTTTTCATATACAATGCCTTCCTCGTGATGAGTGACCTCGCCGTCTCCAAAGCCGGAACCATCACGGCGGGCGAAGACCGTTTCATGGAATGGAAAACGAAGGACGGCAGCTACGAGAACACGCAGTATGCCCAGTTTGACACTTTTATTGAGGGCATGTTTGACAAGGCTCGGCTGCTGGATATTATCAGAAACTTCATCTGTTTTTCCGGTGATGTGAAAATCCTCGGAGCCTACCACCAGTATTTCGCCGTGCGGAAAGCCGTCGCTTCCACCGCCACAGCCGCCATCACAGACGGCAAGGGCGGCGTGTTCTGGCATACCCAGGGCAGCGGCAAATCGCTGTCCATGGTGTTTTATGCCCATCTTCTGCAAGAGGCTTTGAACTCGCCGATCATCGTGATGCTGACCGACCGCAATGATCTTGATGACCAGCTCTTCGGGCAGTTTGCCAAGTGTTCTGATTTCCTGCGTCAGGTGCCGCAACAAGCCGAAAGCCGCACCCATCTGAAAGAACTGCTTGCAGGGCGACAGGCTAACGGCATCATCTTCAGCACGGCACAGAAGTTTGAGGAGACTTCCGACTGCCTCTCCGACCGTCGAAATATCGTTGTCATGGCGGATGAGGCGCACCGCAGCCAATTCATTGACGAGCGTGTGGACAGCAAGACGGGGCGTATCCGGAAGTCTCTCGGGTTGATTATCCGTGAAAGCCTCCCGAATGCCACTTACATCGGTTTCACGGGAACCCCGATTTCGAGCAAAGACCGCTCCACCATCGAGGTGTTCGGCAACTATATCGATATCTACGATATGACCCAAGCCGTGGAGGATGGTGCAACCCGCCCGGTCTACTATGAGAGCCGCGTCATCCATCTGAAACTGGACGAGGATGTTTTGCACCTCATCGATGCGGAATACGATATCTTGTCGCAAAATGCCGAGGACTATGTCATTGAAAAAAGCAAGAGAGAACTCGGCAGAATGGAGTCCATCCTCGGTGCGGAGCAGACCATCACAGCCCTGTGCGAAGACATTGTAAAGCACTACGAGGAGAACCGGGCACAGGAACTCACAGGCAAGGCAATGATTGTCGGTTACTCCCGCGCCATCGCTTTGGCTATCTACCGCAAGTTGCTTGAACTCCGCCCTGGCTGGTCGGAGAGGATCGGCGTGGTCATGACCGAAAACAACAATGACCCCGAAGAGTGGCGTAGAATCATCGGCAACAAACGCCGCCGGGACGAACTGGCGAAGCGCTTCAAGGACAACGATGATCCGATGAAAATCGCCATTGTCGTGGATATGTGGCTGACGGGCTTTGATGTGCCGTCCCTCGCCACGATGTATATTTACAAACCCATGGCGGGTCACAACCTCATGCAGGCAATCGCCCGTGTCAACCGTGTTTACCAGGATAAGGAAGGCGGTTTGGTTGTGGACTATGTGGGCATCGCTTCGGCTCTGAAACAGGCGATGAATGACTATACCAACCGCGATAAAAGCAACTATGGTGATACGGATATCGCCAAGACCGCCCTGCCGAAGTTCATGGAGAAACTGGAGGTCTGTCGTGACCTGATTTATGGCTTCGACTACTCCGGATTCATGAGGGCAAATGCCACCGACCTGTCCCGTGCAAAGGCTATCAGCGGTGGCGTGAACTTCCTGGCGGCGGTTGACCCTTCGCCCGACCACTTTATCCTGGACGGCGGCAGAGAATCTCTCCCAATGGCCGCAGAGTCGTCACCAGACTACGGCGACACCACGAGCCGCAAGGATGTCTTCATCAAAGAGGCTATGCTGTTGCGGCAGGCACTTTCCCTTTGTCGCTCGCTCCTCACGGCGGAACAGCGCTATGAAGCCGCCTACTTTGAGGCTGTACGGACATTGCTCACCCGCATTGCCGGTGAGGGCAAGCCTCTGTCTTTGAAAGAAATAAATACCCGTATCAACGAACTGTTGAAAGCGAGCATTCAAAGCAAGGGCGTTATCAACCTCTTCTCGGACGTGGATACTGGATTTTCCCTGTTTGACTCGCAGTTCCTGGATGAAATCGCCAAGATGAAGGAGAAGAACCTCGCTGTTGAGATTTTGAAGAAATTACTCGCCGAGCAGGTGTCGCTCTATCGCAGAACGAACCTCGTCAAGAGTGAGAAGTTCTCGGAAATGCTCTCCCGTGCCATGAAAGCGTATATCAACGGCTTGATCTCCAATGAAGAGGTCATCGCCCAACTGATGAAAATGGCGGAGGATATGGCGAACTCTCAAGCCGAGGCTGACGCTATGGGGCTGACCGCTGAGGAGCTGGCCTTCTATGACGCACTGACCCGTCCCGAAGCCGTCAAAGATTTCTATCAGAACGAGGAACTCGTGGCGATGACCCACGAGCTTACGGAGATGCTGCGCAAGAACCGCACCATCGACTGGCAGAAGAAAGAATCCGCCCGTGCCGGTATGCGCCGCATGGTCAAGAAGCTATTGAGAAAGTACAAGTATCCTCCGGAAGGCATGGAAGATGCCATCGCTACGGTTATCGGTCAGTGTGAAATGTGGACGGATAATTAACAGAGGGCTTGGACAATGAACGCGTTCAAAAGCAATATCTACAAATACCTTGAAGGGACGTGCCAATATCTGATACCACTGTATCAGAGGACATATAGCTGGAAGCGTGAGCAATGCTCCCGTTTGTGGAGCGACATTGTCAATCTCCATCATACTCATCAACGTCATCACAATGTCATAGTCTTCATCCACCGTCTGCCAATGTGGAAATTGGCGTTCCCAGGTAAATACCAGACGGCTTTATGCCTGTGTCGATAAGATAGAATAACGCAAAAGGCGACATACAATACTGAAAAGAGCGGTTATATCCCTCACAGTCTTCCCAATCTGGATGACCGTCTATTTTCGCGTTGTTGTGGCTGAATACTTTGATAGACGGACCGGGTCGCAAAAAACCGGAATCACGGCGGGGGTTGGGGGCCGGAGATATAAGAGACTTGGAGGGATTAGTAGTGTCTGGAAGAATCGGTCGGATCAGTCGGATCAGTCGGATCGGACGGATGTGGGAGGGGCGTATTATAGGTCATAGGGAATAGGGAAAGACGTGCGGCATATAAGAGACTCCGGGGAGACATAAGCTTTTTTCTCTCATTCCTTTCGCGTCCTTTTGCGCTTTTCGCGGTTAAATAAAAAAGCTTCATTTGAGTGCGGCTATGCGGCCCTGTGCCTGTTTTCTCAGCTGTTCTTGACGCGCTTCCAGCGGATGAGGCTCCACTGAATGAGGACGATGACCACCATGACAATGGGCATGAGCCGGAAGGGGAGGTTGAGTCCGGCATAGACACCGAGGGCTGCAAAGCCGAGACTGCCCACCATGCCGCCCAGGCCGACAACGCCTTCGTTGATGGCGGCACGTCCGTGTTTCGTCGTCGGGTTCGCCATGCCGTAGAAGACGCTGGAGAAAAAGGCGACACCCAGATTGACACCGATGACGGAAAAAGCGATGAGCATGATGATCATACTGTGGGTGCAGCCCAGAGACCACATGGCGGCTCCGGTGAGCAGTTGTATGATGACGAGCATGGAAAAGCGGTGATGCCACCAGGCGGATCGGCCCATGATGAAAAAGACGAGTCCCGTGGCGAGTCCCATGATCACTGCGAGCCAGGAAAAGCGTGTGGCGGAAGCGCTGTTGAGCCAAGCCGAAGCCTGTCCTTCCCAGAGGAAGCGCAAGAGTCCTTCATTGATGAGTTCATCCAGTTGCTTGGGGAAGACGGCCCGTGTGGAGCCCACGGTGATATGTGCGGCGAAAGTGGCGCACCAGGCGCTGTACAGAAAGGATTCGCTGGCGCGATCATGGGCCGCCCGGACGGTGGCGCTTTCTTTGCTGATCCGCGCGAAATAGTGTTTCTCCATGGGAATGGAAGCGATGAGAAGAAGAGAGAGCAGACAGAGTGCGGCGATAAAGACGAAGGGCAGTCGGTAATCCATTTCATAAAAAGGTCCGGCAAGCAAGGGTCCCGCCGCACCGCCTGTACTCCAGGCCACATTGACGAGACTCATGTGCCTGGCTCTGGCCTCGGGGATGGGTTCGGCACCGACCCAGGAATGGAAGGCCGGCCAGGCGAAGGCGGAAAAGGTGAAGGCGCCTACAAAACAAAAGCCACAGAGGAGGGGTGTTCTGAAGGCGGGCATGGCACTTAGAAAGATCAGGAAGCCCGTCACGCCGAAGAGTGACCAGTTGAGTCCGTGTCGTGCCCTGGCGACAAAGCGCGCTGAAAAAAGGGAAGCCAGGGTATAGCCCAGAGCTTCCACACCGATGAATATACCGGACAGCGTTGCACCCCGACCCATCTGGTTGAGCAGGAAAAAAGGCATGACCAGCAAGGCGGAAGTGACAGCTCCGCTGAAAAGAAAAGCCACCAGCGCAACCCGTTGCGGCGGGGTCATGCCCCAGCGCTTCCAGGTTCCGGCGGAATCATCGCAGCTGTATGCAGTATCAGTCATGGTGTGCTCCTGAAAGAAAGTCGGGTATAGAGACGCCCGACAGAGAGAGGACGCTGTCCTGTCGGGAGAGAGGGGAAACGGTGTTTGTGCGGAAAGTCTTGTGCACAGACCTGAGTATTATAGCAGGCTTCCCTGTCCGGAGCTTGGGGGCGGTGTTCTGTCGAGATGTTTGAAAGCGTGAGGCGTTGCCACCCGTCCCTGGGGTGTCCGTTTCAGAAAGCCGATTTGAATGAGAAAAGGTTCATGCACTTCTTCGAGGGTCTGCCGTTCTTCACCTACGGCTACAGCCAGGGAAGCCAGTCCGACGGGCCCTCCGCCGAATTTATCGATGAGCACTTCCAGAATCTGCCGATCCATGTCATCCAGTCCGAGTTCATCAATGCGCAGCAGTGCCAGCGCTCCTTCGGCCAGTTCCTGTGTAATGACTCCATCGCCTTTGACCTGTGCAAAATCGCGGACCCGGCGGAGCAGTCTGTTGGCGATACGGGCTGTGCCCCGTGAGCGCGCGGCAATTTCCAACGCACCTTCCTGTTGAATGGGCACATCGAGAATGCGGGCTGAACGGATGATGATGCATTCCAGTTCTTCCGGTGAATACATTTCGAAACGGCAGGTATCACCGAAGCGCGCCCTGAGCGGAGGGGTGAGGAGGCCCGCCCGTGTTGTTGCGCCGATGAGGGTGAAAGGTCTCAGCCCGATTTTCATGGACCTGGCCGTGGGCCCCTTGCCGAGCATGATATCCACCTCGAAATCTTCCATGGCGGAATAGAGTGTTTCCTCCACAGCATGATTGAGCCTGTGGATCTCATCAATGAAGAGGACATCGAAATTTTCGAGACTGGTGAGGATTGCGGAGAGATCGGCCTGCCGTTCAATGACAGGGCCTGAGCTCTGTTTGATATCCACGCCCATCTCATTGGCGATAATCCGTGCCAGGGTGGTTTTTCCCAGTCCGGGAGGCCCGCTCAGGAGCAGATGATCCAAAGGTTCGTTACGCTGCCGGGCCGCCAGGATGGCGATGCGCAGCTTGTCCTTGATGGACTCCTGACCGGGGAAATCATCGATGCGCTGGGGGCGTATCTGATCATCATAAGAAGCGTCGTCTTCGACGGGTGTGGGGTTGATTATCTCATCTCTTGACATGGCTTGCCTTTGTCAGGGAACGCAGTGCTTCGCGTACGAGTTCTTCATCGGGGGCCTCATCGCCGAGGAGTTTCCGGGCGTGGGTACTTGCTTTTTTGGCTTCCTGAGGCGTACATCCGAGACTGATGAGAGCCTCAAAGACATCGTCTCCGTCCAACTGCTCTTCCTGTTTGGGTTCGCCGAGAAGGGCGTTGAGTTCCGGATCCTGGCCCATTTTGGTTTTCATCTCCAGGATGAGCCGTTGTGCGGTTTTCTTGCCCACGCCGGGCGCACGGGACATGGCCGCAATATCATGATCCTGCACCGCCTGAGCGAAGGCCTGAACACTGAGAGTGGAAAGAATGGACAAGGCCACTTTCGGACCGATCCCCGTGATTCCCAGACACATGAGGAAGAGGGCACGTTCCTCTTCGGTGAAAAATCCGTAGATCTGAAAAGTGTCTTCCCGGATATGACAATAAGTCAACAGCGTGACATGCTGTCCTGCAGACAGCCGCCGCTGGACGGGATCGGGCACGATGATATCGAAACCTACGCCGTTCACATCGAGGGCGATGCGGTTGATTGTTGCGGAAACTACCTCTCCGCGAAGAAAAGCAAACATGGAGGCATCCCCGTTTTCTGAAATGCTATGGGTTATCAGCGGCGGGCTCTTTTCCCGCCGATGTATTCAGTGTACAGCTTTGAAAGCCGTACTCAGAAATATTTATCCAAAAAACGCTTCACCTGTGCAAAGCGCGTGTTGTCTTTCGGCTTGGGGGAGAGCCCTTTGGAGCGCCGGTGTGCGAAGGCATAATTCACAATGCCGATGGTGGGCGCCCATTCTGTGGTGTTGATGGGATCGGGCAACTCATTAAAGCCAATGGGCAAGCCTATGCGCGTGGAGATCATGGAGACCTCTTCGAGGAGTCTGTCCTGATTGGCAATGGCCGCCCCTCCACCTGTAACAACGAGGCCCCGGCTCAAATGTTTCGTATATCCCTGCTCCTCCAGATATTGGGCTATCATCCCGGAAAACTGGTTCCCCCGATCATAAATAATCTGATTCAATTTGCTTTCATCGACTGTGGACGGCGCACCCGTAGCCGTGTTGTGCAGTTTGATGGTCACCCGTTCTTCCGAGGCATTGTTCTTCTGGGCTGAAACGGATCGGAAAGTATTGCGTGCCGGCGGTTGAATGAGTTTCAGATTGATGCCATATTGCAAAACGAGTTCTGTGGCTTCCTCGAAGTTCACTTTCAGGATGGCCGCCACATCACGGATGAAATGGCCGCTTCCCCATTCGAAGACTTCCGTTGCCATGAGACGGTTGTCGTTATAGACGGCCACACTGGTGCTGGTGGATCCGAAATTGATGACAGCGGCGCCGAGCCTGATATCTTCGAGAGTCAGACAACCATGAGCAGCAGCCAGCGGCATATAGACAAATTCGGTAATTTCCTTTTTCTGTGAATGCAGACAGGAGCGCAGGTTGTTGGCCAGAAATACGGACATGCGTGTGAAGTGCATGCGCCCCTTGAGAACGGAGCCGCGCATGCCTATGGGATCCGCGACGCGCATATCGTCCACGGTCCACTCTTCCGACCGGACACAGGAGACGGGGTGTGAATCGGGCGCTCCGGACTCCAGAGAGGCATTGTGTCTGGCCGCGTCCAGATGCTCTTCCTTGACCAGTCCGTTTTCTATTTCCACTTTCCCATCGGAGATGCGCGAATCCAGTGTTTTCCCCTGAATACCGCAATAGAGGGAATGAACCCTCATATTGGCCATACGCTGCGCTTCCGTGATGGCCAGATTGACCCGGCTCGTCGCCAGATTGATATCCTGAATAGCGCCAAAATTCACAGCTCCCTGTGTGGGCGTGGAACCATAGCCGAGGATGCGTGTCTGGCCGCTCACATGACGGCTTGCAATCACGACCCGAATGGCGCGACTTCCGAAATCGATGGCTGCTACAGTTTCTCTTTTTCTCGACACGGCGCAAAATCTCCTTTTTAAACTGAATACCTCTGCCGGATAAGACTGACCCCTCAGAAGGCGTCGGGTTCCTGTCCTTTCGGCTGGGGACGCTTCTGGTTGGCTGTCAGAATATCTTCCACACTCATGAGCAAAGACCGGTTTTGTTCCATTACATCCCGGGCTTCCGTAATTTCATTTTCAAGAAGCTTCCGTTCTGTTTCCCGGTGCTTCTGATCGGCCTGCAGGTCATCCACATACAGATGAATGTTTTCCACTTCCTGAGAGAGGCTCTCCACTTCCGTCTGGAGGCGGCTTTCCTCGGCGATGGCCTCTTGCCGGCGCTGGTTGGTTGATTCCAGAGCTTCATTACGGGCGGCCCGTTTGAGTTCCAGTACGGCGATCTGTTTTCCGAGCTCATCCAATTCCGTGATGATGCCGCTCACTTCCGAATCAATCTGTACAATGGTTTCCCGGGTGCTGTTGCGTTCTTCCTCACGTGCGGCCAGCTGCTCTTCCATCTGCGCCAGGTCTTCATGGGCCTGCTTCACATTCTGCACGGCCTCTTCAATGGCCCGGGCGTTGTCTTCGAGCCGCTGCTCGGCTTTCTCCACGGCTTGCCGGGAGTCTTCATAGCTGCGCTTGTCCATGGCCAGGGTAAGCAGCAATGCCGCCTCACGGGTACGCGATATATCCCCCCGGCTAAGGGAGTCCTGAAGGCTTTCCAGAATCAGCCGGTCATCCACTTCACCGAGGGGATCTTGCTCTTCTTCGATGTCGGGTTCGACTTCAGCTTCTTCATCAGGCCCGGCGGTCTCTTCTTCCTCTTTACGGAGCTCCGGTTCCTGCTCTTCCACAGTTTCTTCAGGGCTGTTTTCTCTTTCTTCTTCTACGGACGCATCACTGAAATCATCTTCAAAGGCTGCTGTGTCTTCCTCAGCATCTTCAGCCTGATCCTGCGTGAAAAGATCCTCATCCTCAAAGAGTCCGTCCTTGTCTTCTTCCTCTTCCCTTTCTTCTTCACAGTCGGCAAAGAAAGAGCTGTCTTCTTCTTCCTGCTCCTCCGCTTCCGGCTCGGCGGATATCTCTTCCTCTTCAAAAGAGGCCGCATCGCTCTGTGCTTCTCCCGATTCGGGGAAGGGAAACATATTCTCATCAGCAGGCTCTGTTTCCTCAGCGGGCTCATCAAAGAAATCACCCGACAGAGGGGGCAGAGTGAAGGGGATCAGATTATCCTGATTTGCATCTTCTGCATGGGAGGGGATATCGCTGTCTTTTTCTGTTTCGACAGGCTCTGAATCTGTGACAGCTTCTTCCATAATGAAAGGAGCCTCTTCTTCACTCACAGTTTCTTCAGCAACTTCTTCTGTCGTCTCCTCTTCTTGCAAAGGCTCTTCTGACAGCTCCTGTTCTTCCTCTTTCTGCTGTGTTTCAATCCTTTCTTCCAGGGCCTTTTCTTCTTCGCCGTCGTCGATGAGTGGAATGTCGGCTTTTTCCATTTCAGAGATTACGGCTTTGACGAGTCTTTGCCATCTCAGCGTCATTCCGTCGTGTATTTTTCCCAGAATAATATCGCCTGTCATGACGGAAAAACTGTTCCAGCTGCTTTTCAGGAAATCCAGACAATCCAGTGTCTTGCCGGCCTGGTGATAGCTGTGAAGAATCCGGGCGAGATCGATGAGTGCCAGCCGGACAGGAAGCCAGTGATGGCGTGTACACAGTTCGATGCCCAGCAATAAATCGTCTGTACACTCCTGAACCCAGAGCTCCAGATCGCTTTCGGGACCCACTTGATTGACTCGGGAGAAAAAGGAATCCAATGCCCTGGACAAGGGCGCGGGATCGTCTGAAGGACGGATATCCGGACCGGACGGGGACGCTGCATGATCCTGAGGTGCGCTCATGGTTTCTTCCTCCTCCTTTGCTTCAGAAGAAATAGGGGAATCATCTCCGGAGCTTTCTGTTTTGGTCTCAGTTTGGGGCTGGGAACGATTGAAAATCGCCCATCGTCGCTTTTTCACAAACCGCACGCTCTTTTCTCCGGCTGATCCTGACTTTAATGAGATAAAAACAATATATTGTGTATGAGTTGATGTACTCCACAATATAATGACATATTCGCCTCAAAATTGCAATGTTTTAAAGAGAGATTTTTTTCCCGGGAAAAGGAGAATTCCAGGGACTGCAGAAAGGCGATATTTTTCAGGAAAGCAGCTCAGCGACGGGTTTCCATAAAGGCGTCCCACAAGTCCCGGCGGATCCATACATGAAAGAGCACACTGGGTCGCAGGGCCTGAAATTCAACGAAATAATCGTCTTTCAGTTGCTCTTCCACCAGGTCATGGAGGGCGGCCGGTGCCAGTACCAGAGGCGCATCGAGGGGATCAGGCAGATGGGTCCACCATCCGACTTTTGAATATTTCTTCAAATACCAGGGCAGGGGCCAGTAGTCGCCTTCCGGCTGAATGAGGTTGATGTGCATATCCCGGCCTTCGGGTGCCACAGCGGCAATATGATGAATGCGATCCACCAGTTTATAGATGGCTCTGGAAGGGTGGGCATATACATAGGGGTTGCGCGTGTCGGCATCATAAATGAAATTGCCCTGATAGCTCTGCCATCCCATATGGGCTGCACCTCCCAGAAGAACAAGACAGAGCAGGGCCTGGACAATGCGGCCGAAACGTGCTGTTGTGATTTGTGCGGCACCCACTCCCGCCAGCAGAAGCAAGCCGTGATAGGCTGGCAGCACATTCCAGGGGGTCTTGTAGGGGATGGCACTGAAGAGCGCCAGAAGCACAAGGGCATAGACCATCAGAAAGGGATGGAACCAGCGCTGTGCCTTTTCTTTATCCGGCTTATTTTTTTCCCGAGAGAAAGAGTTTGCGAAGAGAATGCCACAGGAAGCGACGAGTGCCAGGAACAGTGTAAAGCCTTCCGACCAGCGTGGCCCGGCCTGACGGTGGAAATAGCTCAGCAAAGTGAGGTAATAATACCAGGGCTTGTCATGGATTCCCGAGCTGCCCGCTCCCTCAGCCCGATGCAGATAATGGGTATAGGTCAGAATGGAATCCAGAGGACCGCGGGCATGGCTGAAAAAGGAAGTGAAAAAGAGAATGGATACGGCCAGCGCGGAGAGAATGATGAGGAGAATTTCGATGTTTCTTGATCGGGTGAAAAATCCGCGGGCCATTTCACTGAAAGACTGAGAAACGCTCCGGCGATAGAGCCATAAGCAGACCGCCATCGCCACGAGAGCGCTGAACACCATGAGGATACAGGTTTCTTTGGTGGCATGGATAAGTCCCAGAGCAATGCCGAAGAGTATGGCACGGAGGATGGTCGGCTTTTTGAAATAGAGCCATCCGAAACTGAAGGCGGCCTGGACAAAACAGATGAGCAGCATTTCCTGTACATAATACCGGCTGTAATAGACCATTCCATGAGAGACAGCCATGAGCAGGGCGGCCCATAAGACGGCTTTTGTTCCTATGAGATCCCGGAGAAACCAGAGGAGCGCAATCAGTATCATTCCGCCGAAGACAATGAGCAGCCGGTAGGGGATGATGGTTGAATCAGCAAAATCTCCGGCACCGCTCAGCCAGAGAAAAGGCAGCTCCATATAATAAAGCGTCGGACCGTGGTGTTCAAAAGGATCATATTCATAAAAGCCGCGGTCGTAAAGAGCACCTGTCTTCACGGCCTGGTTCGCTTCGTCCCCGTGGAGAGGACGTCTGTCCAGCTGGGGGAAGCGGAACAGTGCGGCTATAATGAGAATCACGATAAAGGCTGAAAGAGCCCAGAGGGAAGAGCGTTGATACACGTTTATTCTTTCCATCAGTGTTGTTGCTCAGTCCGGAATTGGCATGCCGGTCTGGTATAATCCACATTTACCCATGGCTATATCATACAGAGAACAATGAAAAGAGGCAACCGGCTTTATTTACCCGGATCAGAGCAGGTAAAATGTCTGAAGCCGGCTTTCCGCCCGGACAGCCCGCCCGGTACCGGCTCATAAAAAGGGACACTATGAATATACTTGGCATATCCGCTTTTTATCATGACAGCGCCGCCGCATTGCTTCGTGATGGCGAAATTATTGCAGCCGCTCAGGAAGAGCGTTTCTCACGAAAGAAGCATGATCCCAGTTTTCCCGAAGGAGCCGTGGCTTATTGTCTGGCCGAAGGGGGACTGGATATCAATGACATAGACTATGTGGCCTTTTATGACAAACCGCTGGTGAAATTTGAACGGCTCCTCATGAGCTATCTAGCCACGGCACCGCGGGGCTATCTGTCTTTCCTGAGTCAGATGCCTTCCTGGTTGAAAGAAAAGCTCTTTGTTCCCTCTGTTATCCGGAAAAAACTGGGCTATGAGGGAAAGATTCTGTATTCAACCCACCATCTTTCCCATGCGGCGGCCGCCTTTTATCCCAGCCCCTTTGAAGAGAGTGCCATCATCACTGTGGACGGTGTGGGCGAATGGGCCACCACCACCTGGGGCGTGGGCGAAGGCCGGGAAGTGTGCATCAAAAAACAAATCAATTTTCCCCATTCTCTGGGCCTGCTCTATTCCGCCTTCACCTATTTCTGTGGTTTCAGGGTGAACAGCGGCGAATACAAGCTCATGGGACTGGCTCCCTATGGCGAACCCCGCTATGTGGATGTCATCAAAAATGAACTTGTTGATATCCGTGAAGACGGGTCGTTCCGTCTGGATATGCGTTACTTCGATTATTGCGCCGGGTTGCGCATGACCAACAGAGAATTCGCCTCTCTCTTCGGTGGTCCCGAGCGCAAGCCGGAAAGCAAAATTTCCCAGCGTGAAATGGATCTTGCCCGCAGTGTTCAGGAAGTGACTGAAGAGATTCTCCTGAAGATAGCGAAGCATGTTCATAAAGAGACGGGCAAAAAACATCTGGTTCTTGCCGGCGGGGTGGCTCTCAACTGTGTTGCCAACGGCCGGATATTGCGGGAAAGTGATTTTGAATCCATCTGGATCCAGCCCTGTGCCGGTGATGGCGGCAATGCTCTGGGTGCCGCTCTTTTCGCCTGGCATCAGCTTCTGGAAAAAGAACGGGTTCCCGATGCACGCCGTCAGAAAGCCACCTATCTGGGCCCGGCCTTCAGCGATGAAGCCATACAGGCTTTTCTGGACGAAGGTCAGATACCCTATACCCGTCTGAATGAAGCAGAGATTCCGGCAAAAGTGGCGGAACTGCTCGCTTCTGAAAAAGTGGTGGGCTGGCATCAGGGACGCATGGAGTTCGGGCCCCGTGCTCTGGGCGGCCGCAGTATTCTGGGCGATCCCCGTTCCCGGGACATGCAGTCTGTTTTGAATCTCAAGATCAAATTCAGAGAATCATTCCGACCCTTCGCCCCCACGGCTCTGGCCGATCATGCGAGCGATTATTTTGATCTGCGCGGCCACGACAGCCCCTATATGCTGCTCGTAGCTGATGTGCTGGACGAAAAACTCCGGGACCTGTCGGAGGAAGAAGTGCAGGCCGAAGGCTTTGAGAAACTCCGGGTCATCCGTTCCGAACTTCCGGCCATCACCCATGTGGACAATTCGGCACGGGTACAGACGGTGCGCCGGGAAGACCACGCCCTTTATTACGATATGATCAAAGCCTTTTATGAGAAAACAGGCTGCCCGGTAGTGATCAATACTTCTTTCAATGTGCGGGGCGAACCCATTGTCTGCACGCCGGAAGAATCCTATACCTGCTTCATGCGCACCCGTATGGATTATCTCTGCCTGGGCTCTTTTCTGCTGAATAAAGAAGAGCAGGAAGCCTGGGAGGAGGAAGGGGACTGGCGTGAAGAGTTTGAACTGGACTGATCCGCAGGAGACATACCATGCTTGATATAGATACCTCTGACCGGAAAGAACAACGGAAATTCGGTTTTGTTCTGGCGGCCGCTTTTGTGATCCTCGGACTGATCCGGGTGGGCATCCGTTTCATAACGGGCGGCGCTGTGGCCGTGCCCTGGCCTTTTCTCATCATAGGCCTGTGCTTTGCCCTGCCTGCAGCAGTTTTCCCAGCCTTGCTCCGCCCCGTTTTCATCGTCTGGATCAAGTTCGCCCTTATGCTCAATTGGATCATGACTCATGTGCTGCTGACCGTCGTCTATTATCTGATCATCGTGCCTATGGGTGTGGTCATGCGTCTTGTGGCGAAGGATCCGCTGAAACGCAAGTGGCTGGCTCCGGCGGAGACCTATTGGGAAGAGGCGGAAGAACAGCCTGAAGAATTCGAACGCTATCACCACCAGTTCTGAGCGGTCAGTGCGGAATCAGTTTCCAACTCAGACGAGATCAGGCACATCCAGCCAGGTGCGCCGCTGCCAGCTTTCCATGCCCAACTCCGCCAGCTGCACTCCCTTCGCGCCTTCCAGAAGGTTCCAGTGGAAAGGCGTATCCAGTACGACATGCTTTAAAAAGAGTTCCCATTGCGCTCTGAAAGCATTCTTGTAATTTTCCGTATCGGGCATGAGCGTCCAGTGGCTCGCATATTCCAGTGTCTTGCCCTCGTCAGGATTCCATACATAGCGGGGTGTGGCTGCAGCAGGCTGGATCTGGCATTGAGTCAGCCCTGCAACAGCCGAAGCTTTCTCGCCGTCCACATGAAGAGTCAACAGGTCATCCCGGCGCACACGGGTTGCCCAGGAAGAATTGAACTGACATACAATGCCCGGTTCCGTGACAAAGGTGGCATAGGCCGCATCGTCCGTATCCACTTCAAAAATATTGCCCGCCTCATCCCAGCGACGGCGCACATGGATTTCGCCCAGACAGGTGACGGAATTGATGTTGCCGAAAAGATTGTCGATCACATAGCGCCAGTGGCAGAGCATATCCAGGATGATGCCGCCTCCTTCGGCTTTTTTGTAGTTCCAGGAAGGCCGCTGCATGGGAACGCCATCGCCTTCAAAGACCCAGTAGCCGAACTCGCCACGGACGGAAAGAATACGACCGAAGAAGCCCGTGTCGATGAGGTGTTTCAATTTCAGCAGACCGGGCAACCACAGTTTGTCCTGAACTACCCCGTGCTTCACCCCGGCCTCTTCCGCCGCATGATACAGACTCAAAGCCTCTTCACTTGTGGTGGCGATGGGTTTTTCCAGATAGACATCTTTCCCGGCACGGATGGCTTTGCGGGTTCCCTCCACACGCAACACGGTGCTCAGCGCATCGAAGTAGACCTGATACTGGTCATCGCTCAGCACAGCATCCAGATCGGTGGACCAGGGCAGTCCGCCGCATTGATCGGAGAGTGCTTTCAGCTTCGCCTCATTACGGCCCACCAGAAGAGGTTCGGGGATGATGCACTGATCTCCGGCCGGGAGGCCGCCCTCTTTTCTGATTTCCATGAGTGAACGCATGAGATGCTGGTTCGTACCCATTCGGCCGGTAACACCGTTCATGATAATTCCCAAAGGCGCTGTCTTCATTCTCGTGATCTCCTCTTGAAGGCCGGTCCTCTTTGCTGGAGGGCGTGGTTTATCTGTACTGTGATTCTACCAGCACTTTTCCGACAAGGCAAGTTGTATCAGAAAATCATGTCCGCCATCCCGGACGGGGTACATAGCCCAGATGACGATTTGCTTCTTCGTGATCGGGAAAACATTCCTTTGCTGCGTCCCAGCGGGCATAATCCCGGATTTGCGTGGCGATACCAGCCAGCAGCACAAGACTCATGGAACGGTGGGCCGTTTCCGCATCGCAAATGGTCTTGCGACGGCTGCGGATACACTCAATGAAATTATTGGCGTGCATGGGGCTCTTATAGGGATGCTCATCCTGAGGGCGTATTTCGCGCTGCAATATACTTTCCGGTGTGGCGACAATGGCTTCGCGATCCACGGCGATGTGACCTTCCGTCCCTACGAAACAGGCTCCGCCTGAAGCGCCTGTCGTGACGGTGGGATGGGCACAGCAATGTACTTTCAAGCCGCCGGGATAATAGAGCACGGCGTGGCCCTCTTCATAGCCGATGGCTTCCGGTCCGGTATAGTCCTTTTCCAGAACCCATTGTACAAAGTCAAAATGATGAGGACCCCAGTTGGGATCGCCATAGGAAAACAGACCGCAATGGGCATTGCCCCCTGTATAGGGCTGCCACGGTCCGGGACCCAGATAGAGATCCCAGGAAAAGCCTTCCGGTTCAGGATGTTCCGTCGGCCGGGTATTCTGCATGTTGGCACTGAATCCGCCGCCGGGACTGAAGCTGTAAATTTCTTTCACTTCGCCGATGAAGCCATTGCGCACCAGTTTCCAGGCCTGCTGAAATTTGCCGCCATACTCCGCCTCCGAGCGCTGCTGTGTTCCCGCCTGATAGACCCGGCCATAGCGTCTCATCGTGTCCGACAGAAGTCGTCCTTCTTCCACAGTGAGCGCAACGGGTTTCTCACTGTAGACATCCTTGCCCGATTGCGCGGCAAGTATCGCCATGGAAGCGTGCCAGTGATAGGGGAGTGCCATCAGTACGGCATCAATATCACTGCGGGCGAGGAGTTCACGGAAATCCAGATAGGCCGGGCAGCCGTCATAGCTGTCCTGACCAGTGAGATGGGCGTAATGACGGTTGACCCGTTCAGCCGCATCTTCCCGCCGTTGTTTCCAGAGGTCGCATACAGCCGCCACCTGTACTTCTTTGCGGCCGAGATAACCGCCCGCCACATAGGTCCAGGAACCTCCGAAAAGATGGCCCGAACCCTGACCGCCCAGACCGATGAATCCCATGGTGATGCGTTCGCTCGGAGCGACGGCTCCATCCCGACCCAATACATGTGCCGGCAGGATGATCGGCGCAGCCACAGCCGCCGCGGTCTTTCCCAGAAAAGAACGTCGTGTAAAAAGTTTTTTGGTCATTGTGCTGAATTCCTCCGCTGCAGAAAAAGACGGACACCCTTTTTGCTGGATACGGCAATATCCGGCAGGCCGTCGCCGTCAATATCACAGACTTCAAATTGCGTGCCTACGCCGGAATCTTCATGAATCACGTGGCGCCGCCAGGAGGGTGTGCCCGAAGCGTTCCGTGCCAGTTCGTACCAGCAGAGCAGCGCAGGTTCCAGTGCGCCGGGATCTTCTTTGCCATGGGCATAAAAACGCTTGCCCGTGATGAGATCAGCCAGCCCGTCATGATTGAGATCGGCCAGGATGAGGGCATGGGTGGCGGAACAGGAGTTGTCAATCTCATGACGTACAAAGCCCGGCGGACCTTCAGTCGATGCCTGCTGTTCAAACCACCAGAGGCCATAGTCATGGGCGGAAGAGGTGATCACATCCGGGAGCCCGTCGTTGTTCACATCGTAGACCACCATGTGAGCACAGTCGGGGCCCAGATCGGCGGGTAGAAAAGACCAGTCAGGCCGCTCCGGTTCTCGGGAGCCGAGCCACCAGCCAGCCGTAATCAATACATCCCTATAGCCGTCATTGTTCAGATCGCCCACACCCAGACCGTGACCGAAGAGAGCGAAACTTTCCAGCTGATGCGTAAAAGAATGAGCGATCCAGGGAGCAGTCACATCCTGTCCGGGAGTGAGCCAGGTCATCCGCTTGTTCACGGCGAAGATGAGTTCGCGCTTTCCATCGCCTGTGATATCTTCATAGAGTACTGTTTCGCCGCAGGCCTCCAGCGCGATAAGATGCTCCTGCCAGTGCCCTTCTTCCCGGCCCGGATTGCGATACCAGTACACGGGTGCCCCCGGGCAGCCGACCACAATCATATCGATCCAGCCGTCACGGTCCACATCTTCGGCGAAGGCGGCGAAGCAGGCACTGTATTCCGTGAGGGGCTCATAGTGGCCGGGCGGACGGATTTCATGGCGTTCCCAATCGGGTGCTTCATACCAGTAATCCCCGACGAGAACATCCTGAAGACCATCCCTGTTCACATCCGCCACAGCGATGCCCTCGGAACGGAAATGCGGATCGATGAGGATTTCTTCGAAGCGGAGATTGCTTCCCGGCGTGGCTTCCGCATTCAGGACTTTTCTCAAAGCGTGGAGAGGCTGCATGGCATTTTCGGAAAGGGGTACTTCCAGAGCAGCACGGAATATATCCGGGAAAGCGGCTGCGATTTCTTCGCGATGGCTGTCAACGAGTCTCAGAGCGATGGTGCCCCAGGCGACAGCCCCTTCCGCTTCAAGTCCCTTTTGTGTGAAGCAGTCGTGGGCCAGTGACAGTGCTTTCATAGACCAACACTGGTTCAACGCCGAAAGAAGAAGACGTTTTTCCTGAAGGCTTTGGGCTTCTTTCAGTCCTTCTTCCAGATACTGTTCCCGCTCGCTTTCAGACAGCTGCTCATGCTGGAGGAGACGGGCCATATTCCTGAACAGCGGGAGTCGCTCCGGGTCTCCCCGGCCTTCCCGGATCAAGGCCAGAATGGGGGAGAGCGCCTCGGGATTGCGTATTTGTGCAAAGGCTTTCCGGGCTTCATTTTGCTCCGCCTCGTTGCCGTCCTCCAGAGTCTTGCTCAGGAGTGCCAGAAATTCAGTATGACCGAGACGGGCGAAGAGAGGAATGAGTTTCACTGGGAGAGCAATATCTTTCTGAGTATAAAGCTCTTCCAGAATCTGCACATACACAGCAGTATCCACAGGACGTTGTCCCAGCATCTGAAGGGCATCAAAAAACACCGTTTCTTCCTCAGACTCTTCCACACGCTGCCAGGCCTCACAAAGCAGTGCAGCGTCTTCAGCCTGACCCACCTGCGCCAGAGCACGGGCTGCTGCACTGCGGACAACACTGTTTTTATGATGAAGGAGCTGGCGCAACGAAGGGGCTACCGCCTCTTCCCGACGCTGGCCCAGCACCTCGGCAATGACAACTGTTTCAGCGGCATCGGCCCTGTTCAGACAGCGAACCAATGCAGGGGCCGTTTTCGTATCTTTCATCTGCGCCAGACAGTGCAGCGCTTTATCCGCAACAGCTCCGTCGCTGAGGGCGGCACGCTTGACGAGCAGGGGAACCGCCTTGGCATCAGCAAGAAAAGCCAAGGCTTCCAGCGCTGTCAGGGCGAGAAGATCGTTGTCCCCTTCAACGAAAGCAAGAAGGAAGGGCGTTGCAGCGGGATCCTTTCTTTCCCCCAGTGCGACGAGAAGCTGGCAGGCTTTGTTTTCCTCCAATTGTCCCGCCAATTGTGCAATGCTACGGGTGATCCCTTTGCCTTTCATGGATGGCAAGACCGACAGCGCACCCAGCCAGGCATGGTGGTTGTCATCTGTCAATGCCTGTGTCAGCAATTTATTTCCTGAAGAACCGGCTGTGAGCAGCAGCCCGCGCCAGGCCGCCGTTGAAGTCGACTCTTCGGGCCAGGTATCCAGAAACTGCTTGTATCCCTGATGTGCTTCCTTTCTCCGGGAAAGAGAGAGCTTGTCCAGCGAGGCCAGCAGCGCATGCTGACAAAATACTGTCTCGTTGCCCGCAGTTGTTTCAGCCCACAGCCAGAGAGCATTGATGGCATCGGAGCCACCGATTTTGCCTAAGGCATTCGCAGCCGATTGTCTTATAAGAGCATTTGTATCGTCCAGAAAAGGAAGGATCAACGAGCTGTCCTTTTCATCTTTGAGAGCACCCAGACTCTCTATGATCCGTGCTCTTGTCATTCCGCTGCTCAATGGCAAGGCCCGCCGGAGTGCTTCATGGGCTTCTTCAAAAGGCATGGCCGCGAGAGCCAGGCAAGCACCGGCTGAACTTTCTTCGTCCAACAGACAGGTTGAGAGCAGGGGGATGCTTTCACGACTTCCCAACTGTGCCAGCCGGGCACAGAACTTCGCTTCATCGCCAGTCTTCTCCGGCTGGGCCAGAAGGGCGAGAATATAAGCCTCTTCATCCATGCCCACCACCCAGCAGGGGATCCCGTCAACCTTCTCCGGGCAAGCCGTGTCCAGACTGATGGCCAGTACATTCAGGGTGACTGTCGGATCCTGGACTTTGGCGCGGATGGCGCAAAGGCTGCGCTCCGGATGAGGGTTGCGAACGGTGAAGCGCCAGAAGGCCACGCTCCGGCCCGCATGCACGCCCCCCAGGCTGTCCCGGAAAGCCTCCGCCGCAAAAGCCAGAGGCCCCGGTTTCCACCAGTCCTGAATGCTGATCCCGTTTTGCAGAGGGACTTCCTCCTGAGTGCCGTCCTCATAGACCAGCAGATAAGAGCCGAGACGGTCCCCGGCATTTTCAGTGAAATGCAGGAAATGAATACAGTCCGCCTGTTGATGAGCAAAAGTCAACTCTTTTTCCTGGCCACCGGGTACACGAAAGAGATTTCCGGGAATCTGGAAAACCAGACAGCCCACGGAGAGATCGCCAGCCTGCAAGGTTCCGAAAAAGGAGGCGGCATTCCCTTCACCGGCCTCGCCGAAAGACAAAGCCACGGTGTCGCCCCGCAGTTCAGCCCCAAAGAGCAGCAAGAACGAGAGCAAGGCTGTAAGGCAAAAATGACGGGTCGACAGATGAAACATGCTTTTGTATCCTTTGGCTGATCGGGCTGTGTTGACCATGTGGCAACTCCAAAGAGGAATAGGCTATTATTGTTTCATAGAAGGCTTGATAAAGACTACTTTCTTTTATTTGCCTTTTTAAACGATGAAAAGGAGCCTGTCATCGATCTTCGATCCTCTTTTTTCACAGCCGGGAGAGTGGAGACAGTTCTGCTGTTGTTCTATTTTTGTCCGGCTCTCATCGCCGTCCCGACAGTTGCTCAGACGCCGGATGAATCCCGGCCCCAATATATGTATATCTGGCAGAGACACTGGACTGAAGAGATGCCCGAAGCCATACACGCGGCAGCTGACAGCACTCAGGGCTTTCTCGTACTCAGCGGCGAAATAGAAGGCTCCGATGCCGGTTGGCGTTTTCATCCCGTCAATGTGGATTGGGCAAGTCTGGCCGCTACGGAGAAAAAGTTGTGGTTGGCACTGCGGGTTCACAGCCGTGCCTTGGATCAACGCCAATGGAATCCAAGCTCCTTCGCCCGCCTTCTTCATCACCTGCTGGAGAAAGCGGAACAAGCCGGTGCTTCCCTCAAGGGCGTGCAGATCGATTATGACGCTGCAACAGAACAACTGCCTCAGTATCAAGCCTGGCTGGAAGCACTCCGCCGTGAGTTGCCCCAACAGCCTCTGTCCATTACGGGACTGCCCGACTGGCTCAACCACAAAACACTGCCTTCCCTGGTGGCGGGTCTGGATGATTTTGTTCTGCAGCTTCATTCGCTGGAAGTTCCGGAAGATCCGGGGGGAAAACCCCTCTTGTTTGATCCGGAAAAAGCAGCTTCCTGGATCAGACAAGCCCAATCGCTCAAGATCCCTTTCTCCATCGCCCTGCCTACTTATGGCTGGCGGATTGTCTTTGATGAAAACAACGAAATCAAAGCCCTGGAAGCGGAGGAGAGCGTTGAATATCCGGTCTCTTGGACTCATAAAGAAATAGCGGCCGACCCTTCTGTTCTCGCTCCATTTGTGCAGCAGCTTCAGGAAGATCCCCCAGTCCGATTGAAAGCGCTTCACTGGTTCCGCATGCCCCTTCCCTCGGACAGCCGGAACTGGTCTCTGGAAACACTGCGTCTCGTCATGGCTGGCGAAGTGCCGCAGCCGGTCTATGAGGCGCAGTTGCGTCAGGGTGACAAGGGGCTTGTAGAACTGTGGATTATCGCCGACAGACTTTCGGGAAGAAAAGTACTGTGCCTTCAACTGGAATTGATCTCAGGAAAAATCCTGGCTGCGGATCTTGTGAATGGCTTTTATGAGAAAAAAAGCGCGCAAGACAATATAATAATGATCAGCGGTCCCGTGCATACGAGCGGGAAAGACTATATGGCCGGCTGGTGGCTTCTCGGATCCGGGGAGCATGAAAAGGCCCCTTCACTGGCCGTCAAGGAGATTGGTTCATGTCCATAAAAAAAGCACTCTTCATTTCTGTCCTGGCTTTCATTGCTCTGGCCTTTGTGGCACAGCCTTGTGTCTGGGAGGGGAGCCCCACCCTTTTCGGCTCTTCGGAAACCAAAGATCTTTATTATCTGCCTGATACGCACTTTGATTCTGAGTATTTGCTCATCACCGATCAGATACCCGATCTCGAGGCGGAAGAAAAGTACAATGAAGATGAAAGGTTTTGGACCCGGAACCAGCCTACCTATTTGAGACGTTTTGTTTTCGCCCGTGAACGGGTTGTGTGGTTGGAGTTGAAAGAACTGCGCATAATTCTGGCTGATCATCCCGACAGAGATGCTGTCATTGAAGACTATGAGAGCCGGCGCAGACTGCTGAATTACCATGCCATAGATCGCCTCAATGACGCCATTCACGAAGAAGTTCCCTGGCTCTACAGAGACGAAGATGATGAACCCAGGCCGACACAGAAGGAGATGCAGTTGATTGTGGAAAATTGTCCTCCGGAAATACCTCTGGAATTCAGTTTGAATATCAGGGGAGCCGAGGCCTTTTTCAACCGTTATTTTTCCAAAGCCCGGGATCTCTTCGAAACAATCCTTCTTCTGCCGCCTGAGGAGCGCAGGCATAAGACAGTCTGGGCAACTTTCATGAGTGGCCGTTGCAGCCTGGAACTCAATGAACTGAAACGGGCGGAAGAGAGTTTTCAGTCCTGTTGGAAACTGGTGGAAGAAGGTTTTGCCGACCCTCTTGGTCTTGCAGCTGAAACATTCGGCTGGCTCGGAAAAATTCATCTGCAACGGGGAGACTGTCTGGAAGCGCTTCATGCCTATATGAACTACAGGGCGGTACCGGAACGCTGGGCCATGGCGAAAGAGTCTCTCTTCATTCTTTTTCGCCGGGTGATCAAAAACCAGGCCGCATTGGAACAGATGGCCGGAGATGACCTCGCCCGTCAGTTGATGACCGCCTGGCTCACCAGTCAAGCTTATAAAAATCCCGCTTATACAGATGCCTGGTTCGATGTCACAGAATCACTGCCAGAGGAAGGCTTTCTCGCCGGTGCAGACCGACTCGCCTGGCTGGCCTATAAGACCGGACAAATGGATCTGGCCGCACGCTGGCTCAAACAGAGCGATGAAAGAAGTGTGCCCGCCCGCTTTGTCCAGTCCAAACTGCTCCTTCGCGAAGGAAAACTCGATGAAGCGAATCGGCTGCTTCACGCTTTATCAGAAGAAATAAGCCGGGACAAACTTTTTTATTTCGAAGGGGACAGCCCTGTCATTACCGGTGGATCCATTCGCCTGTCAGAAGGAGCCATCCTGCTCCGACAGAAGGATTATATAGGTGCTGTAAAAGCCTTTGTGCCCGATTCTCTGGAGGATGCCGAGTTTCTCGCCCGGCGGATGCTGACCCTGGAAGAACTTGAAACAGTCATCAATGATCTGAAAGCTCTGGATCCGGACGAGGTGGCCCAGACACGGAAACAGGAGCCTTTTTTCAAGACTGTCTATTACGATGGCGGACGCTTTGAAGAGGGCCTTTACGCACTGCAAAAGATTCAGGGACAACGTTACGCCCGCATGAAGGACTGGGAAAAGGCTGCTCACTATTTTCAGACGCTGTCGGAGACTTCCTCGGGATCCACCTATACGGATGAGACAGCGAAAGAAACAGCTGAAGCGGCCCGGGAAATTGCAGATCTGCTGAAACAAGCCGAAAACAGGAAAGGCTCTGAAAGAGAAAGGGCACAAACTTTCTTTGATGCCGGGGTGCTCATCCGCCGTCATGGAGGAGAACTGCTGGGCGTGTGGTCACTCGGTTCTGATTGTGGTCTGGAAGTGCTGAGTGAAGATGCTCTTACTGTTCTGGGCGACGATGCCGAGGAACGTGTGGAGAAGACCTGTGATCTCTGCGGCAGACAATGCAACCTCCGATTCGTCGCCTCGGGTCTCATGCGCCAGGCCGCCGAACTCCTGCCCGACAACGACCCGCTAACGGCCCGTGCTCTCTTCAATGGAGGCAGCTATATCAAAGCCCGCTACCCGAAAGAAGCCGACCACTTTTACAAGGCACTCGTCCGCCGCAATCCGAACCTCCTCATCGCAAAACAAGCCGATGAACTGCGCTGGTTCCCCGAAAATTTTACGGATGAAATCCTTTACACCCCACGGCCCATTGACACGAGCATACGCAAACGGGACCTGGCCATACTGGTTGTTAAGGGAGTTGTGCTTCTGGGTGTTGTTCTTGCTGTCATCTGGGCTGTGAGAAGAAGAAATCGTGAGTGAGAGAGAGGATGCATTTTCATAAAAGAAATTGAAAGGCATCGCTCTTTTTCACCACAGCGGCACGGAGAACACAGCGCAGTACAGCCGCAACCAAATAAACTTTTCTAATTGAACCACAGAAATCACGGAACACACGGAAAAAGTACAATGCGGCATAAAAAAGACCTATGGTCTTAACACGTCCACTTGGTCCACTCTGTCCACTTTGTCTACTGACCCTGAATCAATACCCAGAACCAACCTGAGCCCCTCCCACATCCGTCTGATCCGACTGATCCGACCGATCCGACCGATTCCCCAGCGAAGATCAATTCCCTGAAGTCTTTATAAATGCCCCGAGACATACCCCCGCCTCCGTCATACCGGTTTTCAACCTTTGTGTTCTCCCACAATATGCTCATTATCTGCCGGAAAGTTTTCTGAGTAATGGATTTGTTCGAGAAAAGAGAGACATCATGCCGCAATCAGATTTTTAACTTCTCCGGGTCATCATATGCTGTGTGCCAATGTGGAAATTGGCGTTCCCAGGTAAATACCAGACGGCTTTATGCCTGTGTCGAGAGATAGAATAACGCAAAGGCGGCACACAATGCTGAAAAGGGCGGTCATTCTTCTTAAAGTCTCCCAATCTGGATGACCGTCTATTTTTGCGCTGTTTGGGCTGAACACTTCGAAACGGGGTGCCGGTCGCAAAAAGACAGGCATGACGGCGGGGCATGTCGTGAGGCACATAAGATACTTGCAAGGATCAGACGTCTCCGGGGGGACATAAGCTTTTTCCTCGCATTCTTTTGGCGGTTAAATAAAAAAGTATCATTTGGTTGCGGCTGTGCAACACTGTGAAACTTGGCGGGCGCAGTATGGATTCTCAGAGATAGATCTTTTCCAGGCGGTCAATCATAGCGTGGAAGGCGTCGTGTTTTCCCGGGCCTATACGTTCTTCTTCCAGGATATCAAACTGCTCTTTGAGCCAGTCATCTTTTTCAGTGTCCAGATGGTTATCGGCCATGACAAAGAGGACGTTGTTTTCTTTGTTGATGTGTGCGTTCAGCAGAAAGATGTATCCTCCGGCGGCCTGTGCCATGGCTGTTGTGGCTGAGAAGTCACCGGTATTGTAGGCGGCAACGGCGCTCTTCAGTTCGGCGATGAGTCGGCGGCCTTCTTCGTGTTCGGAGAGCATGACGCCAATGGGTCCGTTCTCACGGGGGATGCCCAGTTTCTCCAATTCAGGGAAGAGGAAGTCTTCTTCTTTGCCATGGTGGCATTTGTCCACGAAGACGGTGAGGAACTCCACAATTCCGTTCAAATCGTCGGCGGGGATTTTTTCGCCCTGCTCCGCCTTCTTGACGACAGCATCGAGAATTTTGAGCATGAGAGAGATGCCTTCGTGTTCCTGAATAAGCTCTTTGGTGGATTTCATGGCGGGGTCCTTCCTTTGAAAAGGGTTGGGGAGAGGTTGGTGACGTTGTATATGTGAAAAACAGATATTGGAAATGGAATATTCCGGTGTTGTTGGGGGATGGTTTTTACCACAATGGGCACAGAGAGCACAGCGCAGCACAGCCGCAACCAAATGAACTTTTTACCACGAAGTCACGAAGAGCGCGAAGGACCACGAAGGAAGAAAGAGAAAAAGACTGATTCTTTCTCAATGCCCATCTGATTACAAAAAGACTGCTCCTGCCCGCGTCATTCCTGCTCTCCCGGCGTCATTCCTGCTCTCCCGGCGTCATTCCTGCTCTCCCGGCGTCATTCCTGCGAAAGCAGGAATCTTAACTCGAAGGCTTACTCTCTTTTTTACGCAATAGGTTTAATTACGGGAATAGATCATAAGTAATGCGTCGCAAAAATATATAAAAAATCGATTATGCTATAAAAAGTGGACAGGTACCTATTACTACTTTTTTCTTTCTTTAGATATTGAAGTTAAGTGATTTATGAAGATGACACTATAAACTTCTTCGAAAGAATCATAGAAGATGACAGGTAGTAGCATGGAGGACCACAGCGTTTTTTAGAACCACAGATGGACACAGACATACACAGATGAGAAAAGACCTTACGCCGCAAAACATACTTTTTGGTTTTCCAGGTCGATACACGCTGTCTGCCAATGTGGAAATTGGCGTTCCCAGGAAGCATGACACCAGACGATAGAACAACTCAAAATGTTTACGTAACATCCGGTAACTTACATTCAACCCTCCCAGATTCGCCCGATCCGTCCACTCCGTCCATTCCGTCCACTTTGTCCACTGAAGGATGTGATACTCCGATCCTGATGCTCTTTTCTTAGTTCAGTCTTCGTGGTTAAAAGCCTGTCTGATTTGTTATGATATGCGCCGCTGCATTTCCATTTCCCCACGACAGTCCGGTCATGACAATCCCCATTTTTTTTCGCGGATGAAGTGCCGGCATTACAAAAAAAGGACAAGACTGAAATGAATGAAACCCGTAACAACTGCTGCCCGAGCGGTGCCAGTGCCGAATTTCCTGTTCTTCATTTTATTCTTCACAATTACCACAACTTCAATGCCCGTTCCACGCGCGATGCCATGCTTGCCTATTGGCGTTTGATTGAGCGTGGCGGCAAGATGTTCTGGGCTGTTGCCGGTGCCATGTCTTCGGCGCAGTTGGGCATCAGTATCGCCCCGGCTATCCGAGCGGGTTTGATTCACGGCATGTCGTTGACAGGTGCGAATCTCGAAGAATCGCTCTTCCGTCTTGTGGCGCACAAGCATTACAAGGACATTCCCGATTACCGCTATCTGCGCAAAGAAGACGATACCCGTTTGCTCAACGACCGACTCCGTCGCGTGACAGACACGACCATCCCCGAAGACGAAGCTTTTCGTGCTGTGGAACAGATCATTCTGCCCATGTGGAAAGAAGCGACAGAGAAGGGCACACGCCGTTTCTGGCATGAATATTTCTACGATGTGATCCAGGCCATCCCCCCGGAGATTTACGAAGGCGATCCGGAAGAATGCTGGCTCCTGGCCGCGGCGAAAGCCAATCTTCCTGTTGTGGTGCCCGGTCATGAAGACTCCACCTTCGGCAATATTTTCGCCTCCTATGTGCAGACAGGGGAATGCAGCGCGTCCATAGCCAAGAGCGGTATTGAATACATGACGTCCCTCTATGACATTTATCCCAAACTGTCTGAAGGGGCCGGAGTGGGCTTCTTTCAGATTGGCGGCGGTATTGCCGGTGACTTCCCCATCTGCGTGGTGCCTTCCATCATTTATGATCTGGAAGAAGAAGCGAAGACCTGGTCCTATTTCTGTCAAATCTCCGATTCCACCACTTCCTATGGTTCTTATTCCGGCGCAACACCCAATGAGAAGATCACCTGGGACAAACTGACTGAAGAGACGCCCATGTTTGTGGTTGAGTCTGATGCGACCATTGTGGCTCCTCTGATCCTGAATGCGCTCCTGGAATGCAAAGCCAATCCGGCTGGAGCCAATGCCCTCATTGCCCGGTATAGCGACTGAAGCCAGCGGGATCTTTTTCTTTCAATTCTGTGATATCATGAACCGGATGCGGCCTTTCTTTGAGAGTCCCATCCGGTTTTTTTATGGAGCATCAACCAGGAGACAGCCATGAGCGGATCGCATTGCCGTCACCCTTTTATCTTGTGCCTCGCGCTGCTTTTCAGCCTGGCCCTGCTGTGGGCAAAGCCTGTTGCCGCTGAAAGAGAGCAGCGTCTGGATGCACGGAAACACAGCCTTCTGGTTTCTTTTCAGGATGCGGAGCCGTACCTTTCTCTTGTTGCGGGCTGTCGTGTCCGGCTCTTCAGTGCGGATCAATACAGCATCCTTTGCGCTCATGGTACGAAACAATCCTCACACCACTGGGAGCTTTTCACCACTCCCGGCAACGGGATCCTTCATCTCTATGCTCCCGGCCGCACACCGGACCATGTCCGCAGCAGCTTTTCCCTGACCGATGGAAAGTGGCATGAAGTACTGGTCCTTCAGGAGCGTGAAACAGTACAAATCATTGTTGATGGAAATATTGTTGCCGAGGAGACGGCTCCCGCGAAAGCGAAATCATTTCTTTCGGATGAACTGTCCTGGGGCGCTCTGGTGGAAGGCGGCTTCGGCTGCGACGGGCTCCTTGCCGATGCTTTTCTGGCTACAAATCCAGAGACAGATCTCACCCGGTTTTTTCAGAAGAATGCTTTTATAAAGGAGTCACTGGCTTTCTGGTCTTTTGCTTCTCAAGATCCGGGGAAGGACGGGGGGCCTCTGGGCAAAGACGGTCTGCTCCGTCCGGCTGGAAGCATTACGGTCAATCCCTCGCGCCAGATACCCGGTGGCATGCCTGTAAGCTTTCAGGAACTGCCTCCTGCGGAAGATGCTCAACCGCTGCGTGAGGCGCTGAAGCGGGCCGCCCATGGTCTGAATCTGTCCTGTCTTGTCAACCCCATGCCCGGCGATGCCGTCCTGCGCCAGTGGCATCATGATTACAGCTGGATGGGCAAAAAGGAATATCCCGATTCCCGGCCCGGCGGTCCCGGTGCTGAAAAATTGCAACGTGAAGTCTTTGACTCCGAAGCGCTGACAGTGGAAGGGGAGAGGCCTCTTCATGCCGTGCTGCGCCGGACTGATGCCCTCTTGAATCATCTTGATTCCGCCGACGATCTGCATCCTGAAAAGGAAGCTCTGCAAACACTTCAGGAGGCCGCAAAGGATATGCAGCTTCGTCCGGAGAGAGAAGAGGAAAAAGAGCTGTATCTGGCTGCTTGTGCGCTCCGTCGCCGTATCGTCTTGAGCAATCCACTGCTGGACTTCGATACCATTCTCTGCCTGGCCCGGGGCACTTTCGAAGGCTCCGTCCGCAGCAACCCCACGACTCAGGATTCCCAGGGCGGTCATTTCGTGACTCAGTATTTCGGTTTCAACGCTCTCCCCGGCGGCGGTCTCTATTTCCTGTCCAACTATAAAGGAGAGCCTGAGATCATCGATCTTTTGAAAGATTCTGTTGTGATGGAAGGGGCCATGAAAGGGCGGAAACTGGATCACGGCGCTTTCGCCACACCCGATCTCTCCTGGGACGGCGAGACCATTCTTTTCGCCTGGACAGCCAATCCCGATCATCAATGGATCTATTCGGAGGAGCGGTGTTTTCATCTTTTCAAGGTCAATAAAGACGGATCCAATCTGATACAACTGACTGATGGCGCTTACAACGATTTTGATCCCTGCTGGCTGCCCGACGGACGCATTGCCTTTGTGTCGGAACGTCGCGGCGGCTATATCCGCTGTTTCGATGCGTCTTTGAAAGTGCGCAGCTATACCCTCTTTTCCATGAACGACCGGGGCGAAGACATCCGGCCCCTCAGTTATTTTGAAACCAGCGAATGGAATCCTTCCGTCAACAACGAAGGGCAACTGGTCTTTACCCGCTGGGATTATGTGGACCGGGAAAACTGTCTGGGCACCCGCTTCTGGATCAGCGGTCCCGACGGCAGCGATGCCCGGGCACCTCATGGCAACTATCCCCATCCCTACCACACCTTCTCGGATCACCAGCCCTGGCAAGGCGAGACGGGCAAAGAACGGGACAGCCGATTCGGTGCGCCTCTGGTGGAAATGGGCATACGTGCCATCCCTCATTCGCCCCGCTATATCTTCACAGCCGCCCCTCATCATGGTTCTGTTTATGGTTCTCTGTGCATGCTTGATCTGCGGGGCGAAGACGACGGTCACATGTCGCAGATCCGGCGGATCACTCCGGAGGAGGCCTTTCCGGAAACAGAGATGCCCGCCCGCCGCCATTACCGCTACGGCACGCCCTGGCCCCTGAGCGAAGATTTCTATCTGTGCAATGAATGGGAGAATCTGGTGCTGCTGGATCGCTTCGGCAACAAGGAACTTCTCTGCGATCTGCCTTCTCTGCCCTGTGCCCACGATGAGCGCCTCCGAGTCATCAATCCCATTCCCCTGAAGGCCCGTCCCCGCCCCATGGCCAACCCGACGCTGCCCGCAAAAGACAGCGGCAGTCCGGCGACCATTGCTGTCATGGATGTCTACAACAGCGACCTTCCCCTGCCCGAATACAGGAAGATCAAGTGGCTCCGTGTCGTGCAGAATATATTGAAATCCAACCACGCCATGGGCGATCCCATGATCGGGTATGAACGGGAAAATACGCCGCGGATCCCATTGGGCATTGTTCCTGTGGAAGCCGATGGCAGCGTTTATTTCGAAGCGCCTGTGGGCAAACAGCTCATCTTTCAACTCCTGGACGAAGACTTCATGGCTGTGCAGTCCATGCGCTCCTCCGCCTTTGTTCATCCCGGTGAACAGTTGACCTGTCTGGGTTGCCACGAGTCTCCTCACCATGCGGCACAACGCACAACAGCGCCTCTGGCCATGCGACGACCTCCCTCACGACTGGAACCCGAATGTGGGGATATTGAGCCCATCAGCTATTACCGTCAGATCCGACCCATTTTCGAAAACCGTTGTCTGCCCTGTCACAGAGAGGAGAAAACGGGGCCACAGGACATGTCTTACGAAGCCCTCAAAGAAGACTATACCTTCTGGTTTTCCGGAGCCATGTTCGGCGATATGACAACAGCCTACAGCGGTGTTCATGGCGGCTCCCGGACCATTCCCGGCCGTTTCGGCGCCTATGCGTCAAAAATCGGACAGACCCTCATTGATGACAGTCACTGGCATGTCGTTTCAGAAGAAGACCGCCGCATGATATTCCTGTGGCTCGACTGCAATTCCCTGCGTCTGGGTGCCTATACGCGTGTGGAAGAGCAGATGGAAGGCGCATTGATATGGCCCGATCTGGATGTGGATCCCGCCAACCTTCAGGGGACGGAAAGCGGCGGCGTTGGATTGAAGCGTAATTTCTGGCATGAAAATCTCTGGGGCCCTTTCCCCCTTCTGATCACGGATGTGGAAAAGGAATGTATTGCCATTCTGAATGAAGAAGGGGAGCGCATCTGGGAGCATCCCGTGACTGAGCCTCTCAACGCCTTCATGCTCGACGATGGAACGTTGCTCATTGCGCAAAACAATGGGCTTCAACGGATCACCCGGGATCATGTGCTCCTCTGGGAATACAGCCTGCCCGAAGGAGATCGCATTGTCAGCTGTCAGCCTCTCTCACAGGGAGAGATCCTTCTCGGCGTGGCGGGCAAGAACCGACTGCTTGTCCTGAGTGCGGAAGGCGAAGTACTTCGCAGTCTTCCGGTGCCCGACCCATCAGACCGGGCAAGTCACCTGTCCTCTTGTGCTCTTTCGGAGGATGACCGTTATCTCGTCGCATATGAAGGGGAGAAGCGCATCCGCGGCTATGACGCTGACGGCAAGTGCTGGTTTGATATTTTCTGCGAAGAGATTCCCAACGCTATCCGTTTTTTGAAGAGCGGCCATTTCATGACAGTCTCTGACCGCTTGTTGTGTGAATACGATCGTGAAGGACGGCGTATCTGGGAAGCCCTGGGTCCGGATTTCGCCGATATCAGTTCAGGCACTTTCGCCTCTCTCCATCCTCTGGAAAGTGGCAATATTCTTGTGAGCAACCGGGGCGGGGAAGGGGATCATGCTGATGCCCTCTTTGAACTCACCCGTGATCATCGTGTGGTCTGGAAGCTGAAACAGGGGCGGAGCGGTTCCGTGAGTCATTGTCAGGCACTGGCCGATACACTGGCGCAAGCCCGGCCTTCTCTCTGAGTGTTGTCTCAGTCGCCATCCGCCTCGTCTGTGCCCAGTTCATTCCAGTGTCCTTCCAGCACAGTCAGCGCTTCCTCCAGAGGCAGTGCGGTCAGCCGGCCTCCGTCGTCTTTGGCGATACCCAGGCGCAGCACCTTGCCCACAGCGTCTTCTATATCGAAATGCACCACACAATCCCAGCGATTCAGAAACCAGCCTTCAATCTCCTGAGCCAGTTCCGTGATCGTTTTCGGGCTCTCAGCCGTGAGCAGAAAATAATAGGCCAGCAGCGCTTCCTTGCACTCTTCCTCTTCCGCATCATCAGCAATACGATGAATGACTCCCGTGTTGTTATCCAGATTCTTGAAGTACAGATGCTTGATCAGCGTCTGTAGAAAGCGCATCTTCCGGTTTCGAAAAGCATTGAACTGGCGCCATAAATAAGTGCCCAGGGTGAGCAGTCCCACAAAGATAACGACGAGGGTTGCCCGGTTCCATTCCACGGGCTTGCTGCTCAGTCCCAGCCAGAAAGCGAATATTGAACCCAGCACGAAGAGGGTCGTGCTCAGCCGTGTCAGTACCATGATACTGCCTGTAATGGCTGCGGGAATGCCGAAAAGCAGTTTGTCCATGATCCGCATGCCCACTCGTGAATTGGGGAAGAGCATTTCCAGATCCGGGCGGGGCACATTCTGGAAAAGCTTCAACAGCGCTTTGCCGCCTTCCGCCTCCGGATTCTCTTCCAGAAAACTTTCCGATCCTTTTCTCCACCGGATATACATGACCACACGATCATAGTTGATAAAGGAGATGGTCTTCTGGCGCATTCCCATAAAGGTGGGGACCGTCTCTTCTTTGACCGTGGCGCCTCTGTAAAAGAAGTGGTATTCTTCGAAGCTGTCGAAGTCCACCTGCAGACGTATGGTAAAGAGGGCATCTTCCGTAAAGGCCCGCTGGATATCCTCTTCACAAATCACCTTGTAATTCGCCTTTTCCAGAAGATGATGAAAGAGTGTGTTGAAGTCCCGGGCATAAGCATCCTCATGTTTACTCAGAAAAGGGGAGGAACGGAAATCGCTGTTCATGGGCGCATAGGCTGTTTTGAGCGCTTCGATCTTCTGATGAAACTCAAAGTGGATGAGATGCGTCAGCTGCTGTGCAAGCCGACGAAAAAGCCTGTCCTGTCCCGAAAGCTTTTTCTGCTCCAGAC
>JAAYJV010000055.1 GCA_012522755.1 Candidatus Hydrogenedens sp. | reverse complement strand
GGCCCTGATGGGGTGCCAAAATGGATCCTGACGTGAGGGCTCGTAGGGGCACGGCATGCCGTGCCCACAAATTCCACGGGGAATAATGAATAGCTGGAAGATATATGGAACTTCAGGCTTGGTATCCAACTGGGCACGGCATGCCGTGCCCCTACCTGCCCTCGTCCCTCGCCCCTCACTCCTCGCCCCTTTCGTGTATAATATTGGCATCGTCTCGGGGGTCATATTCTTTCGGAGCAGCATTGATGAAGTTGACAAAAATGACATGTCAGGGTTTTCGGGGTCTTTCCGATCTGGCATTTTTCCCCGGGCCGGGCATCAATCTGCTCTATGGTGCCAATGCGCAGGGTAAAACCTCTGTTCTGGAGGCGATTCTCTATGCGGCTACGGCACGGAGTCACCGCAGTTCCAATGATTCGGAGCTGGTATGTCATGGCACGGAGGAATTTCATATTTATCTGGAGGCTGAAACAGCACGGCGGCCTTTGTTCATAGAAGCGCACTGGTGGAAAAAGGCGAAGCGTTTCAAGGTCAATGGCATTGCCCAGAGCCGGCTCAGTGATCTCCTGGGTCATCTGTGTATTGTCTTCTTTTCTCCCGATGATATTTCGCTGGTGAAGGGCGGTGCAGCAGTACGGCGTCTCTTCATGGATATGGAACTTTCCCAGCTGAATATGCCTTATCTGCGCGCCCTGCAGCAATACCGGCAGGCTTTGCGTCAGCGCAACGAGATGCTGAAACAAATCCACTGTGACGAGGAACTTCTGGAACTCTGGGAGGCTCAGTTGGTGACCCAGGGAAGCATTCTCATGGCGGAGCGGGCGGCTTATGTTGCGGAGCTGTCGGCCATTGCCTCGCCCCTCTACAGCCGCATTGTGGAGGCGGAAGAACTGGAAATCAGCTATTGTCCGGACATTACGGATGCACAGGAATTCGCCTCCGTACTGGCACGTTCCCGTAAAACGGATCAGCAACGGCGTACCACGGGTCGGGGTCCTCATCGCGACGATATGGACATTCTCATCTCTGGCCGTTCGGCCCGTGTTTTCGGATCGCAGGGACAGCAAAAGAGCGCGGCTCTGATTGTCAAACTGGCTGAGGTGGCACTGGTCCGCGCACGCATTCAGGATTATCCGTTGATCCTGCTGGATGAGGCCACGGCTGAACTGGATACAGAGCGGACGGGCCGTCTTTTTGAAGCATTGCCTGAAGAGGCGCAGGTACTCATCACGACGGCACAGCCTGCGCTGCTTCCTGAGTCGGTACGTGATGGGAGCCGGATTTTCCATCTGGAGGAGGGACGCCTTGAAAAAGCCCGGGCCTGAACATATCGGTGATATATTAAAGCACATGCAGGCCACCACACCCCTGGGGCTGACTCTGGAACATGCCCGTATCTGGGAAAACTGGACGCAGCTCGTGGGCGAGCACCTGGCGAAACACTGCCGTCCCCACAGTGTGCAGGACGGTCAGCTGCGCATCATGACGGACAGCACCGTATGGATGCACAAGATCAGCTATGTGAAATGGGATCTTTTGCGGCGTATCAATCTGATGGCGAAAAAAGAACTGATCTCCGATATTTTTTTTCTTCTGGACAGTGATGAGCCGGAAAAAAAGAAAGGCCGGAAAAAGAAAAAAGACTGACAGTTATTTCATCATATACACTGACTGAAAGGAATGCTCTTATGAAAGCCTGGCAATGGCTTGCACCGAAAACACTGGGGCTGGTGGATCTTCCCCGGCCTGTCCCTCAGAAGCATGAGGCGCTCATCCGTGTGGAAGCCGTGGGTGTCTGCGGCTCCGATATCCATTATTTTCTGGATGGTGCCATCGGTGAAAACCGGCTCACAAGCCCCGTGGTGCTCGGTCATGAATATGCCGGTATCGTGGAAGAAGTGGGCGCAGATGGAGATCAGGCGCTGGTGGGCCGGCGCGTGGCTGTGGAACCGGGTATCCCCTGTCGCCGTTGTGAGTGGTGTGTGAAAGGGCGTTACAACCTCTGTACTTCCCTCTTTTTTCCGGGCGGACCGGGCTCCGATGGCGCTGTCTGCGAATATATAGCCGTGGATCATGAATTTTGTTTTCCAGTGCCCGACAGCATATCGGCCGGTACGGCGGCCATGGTGGAACCGGCGGCCGTTGCCGTGCATACGGCGGCGCTGGCGAAAATACGGCCCGGCGATACAGCGGCTGTTTTCGGTCTGGGCGTGATCGGCCTGCTTACGGCGCGCATGCTGCAAATCTGCGGTGTCGCCCGGGTTTTCTGTGTGGATGTATTGCCTTACCGTGTTGCGGCGGCTGAACGCTATGGATTGAATGAGGTATTCTGCAGCCAGCCCGGCTCCCTGAAGGAAGGCGGTGCCAGTGCTCTGGACTGGATCCGTGAAAAAACGGAAGGTCGGTGCTGTGATGTGACTTTCGATTGCACGAACAGCGCTGAGGGCATGGGGCTGGCCTGTGGCGCTGCACGTCGTGGCGGCCGGGCCGTGCTCACGGGCATATCGGGCAATGAAATGGATCCGCTGCCGGTGAGTATCGCCCGCCGACGGGAGCTGTGTTTGCAGTGGTGCCGCCGCTTTGTGCACAATTATCCTGTAACCATTGAGTATATTCTTTCCGGTGCGCTGGATGTGGACAGCCTCATCACCCATGTATTTTCTTTTGAAGAGGCGCAGCAAGCCTTTGCGCTCACCTCCGCTTATGGTGATGAAGTGCTCAAGGCCTCCATAGAATGGTAATTTCACCGGCAAGCAGAAGTTTTCAACTGTAATACTGTATTATTGAGTCAACGTTTTATTCTTCGACTCTGGAAAATCGAAACTGTTTCAGGAGAATCCGCCATGCGTATCCTAAAACGGATCCTGATCGGGACCGTCGTTGTTCTGCTTCTTTTTGTGAGCCTGTTCCTCATATTCATCGGGCCCTGGCCGGTCTACAAAGATTCACGCTATGCAGAGGCTTCCTATTACCGTGAGGCTTTGGCGGCCATTGACAGCGATGCGGCACTGTCCCATTTTACGGATACGCCGGAGCCCCTTCAGGCGGGCTGGGCCCAACGGATCATCACCCCTTCCGTGGGCTTGCCCATTGCGGGTTATGGCGCACGAAAGGACGGGATGCGCTCCCAGGGAGTCCGCGATGACCTGAAGGTGAAGGCCGTATCTTTCCACGATGGCCGGGACACGGTGGTTCTCATCGGTGTGGACATGCTGATCATTCCTCCGAATATTGCGGAGCTGACTGTGGAAAAGGTTGCGGCCCGTTCGCCGCTGCTGTCGCGGAACCTGTATTTTTCGGCCAGTCACACCCATTGCGGGCCCGGCGGTTTCGGGCCTGGAATCGCGGCGAAAATCACCGGCGGAAAGTACAACCCCTCCGTACCGGAATTTCTGTCGAGCAGTTTTGCGGATGCCATTGTTGAGGCCTGGCAGAATATGAAGCCGGCGAAGCTCGCCCATGGCGTCGTGAATGCCCGGGATTATATCCGCAACCGTGCCCGTGATCATGGTGATGTGGATCCCAATCTGAACTATATGGTGCTTGAACAGGAAAACGGGCGCAAATGTTATGTGACCCGGTTTTCGGCTCATCCCACCAATTTCGGATCTGCCATGATGAAGTTCTCTGCGGAATATCCCGGCGCCTTCATGCGCTCCATTGAAGAGCAGAGCAACGCCACGGCCATGTATATGGGCGGCGGGCTGGGCTCCATGTCCGGCCGGGGCATAGAGGCGGCCAATACGGATGAAAGAATCGAAGTTTTCGGCAAGACCCTGGCCGATCTGGTGCTTGCGGACAGTGCGGAAGCTGAATTCACAGACCGGGTGGACATCGCTTCGCTGGCTGTGCCTGTGGGGGTTCCGCCTTTCCAATGCCGACCTCTCTCACCCAAATGGCGCCTTTCTCCGCTCTCAGCCAAGGTCGTCGCTCTGCCCCGGGAAGGCTTTGTACAGGGAGCACGTATCGGCGATCTGCTTTTTGTGGGCCTTCCCTTTGACACGAGCGGAGAACTGACCCGTCTGTGGCGTGAAGAAAAAGCCGGGGAAGGCTGGGACCTCTGGGTCACGAGTTTCTCACGGGCCTATCTGGGCTATCTGTCCCCGGACAAATACTACGGCGAAACAAACGCACGGGGCCAGTTGGATTATGAAATCGGATTCATGAACTGGCTTGGCCCGAACAGCGCTGCTTATTTCAAAGAACTGGTGGATCGTGTGGTGCAGCAGCTGGGCAAATCCTCCCCCACCCTGGCTTCAGCCTTATGAAAATCAGAAAAACATTCATAGATATCCGGGATTATGCCCCGGCCCAAATCCGCTGGCTCCATGAGAAGTCGCCCTATTCCTGGAAGGCTGTGGTTTTTTCTGCGGGTCTCTTTCTGGTCGCGGCCTTTTCGCTCCTGCTGGCGGCTGCGGTTGATCTGACTTATTACGAGTGCAACCCCTGGCATCTCTCCGCCATCTATCTGAGTCCCACGAAGATTCCGGCGGATGTGAAAAGCTATCCCGTTGCGGTCCGACCCCTCACCCCGATGCTGTGGACCGGAGAGGACATTATCCATACCCTCTTCAGATTGGGAGAGAAAGATCCGGATGACCTCTCCACCCGTTGGGAATTGCTTATTGCCGCTGATCTGAAGCCGGAAGAATTGCAACCCCTTCTTCTTTCCGGGCGCCTTCCTGAGCCCGGCACAAACGAAGTGCTGGCTGGAGATCTGGCATCGGAAAAAGACTTTGCACTGGAAGGAAAGATTTTCACTGTAGTCGGTCACCTTCGTCCGGCACTGTCAGGATTCATATGCAGTTACCTGCTCCCGGATCTGAGCAACTTTGCAGATATCTTCCCTGAAGACAATAATGCTGTTTTTCATGGGTTGCTCCTGCCGGAAAAAGGGCTTGATTCTCCCGATGCGCCTAAGGGAAAGCTGCGGCGACCCCTGAGAAAATTGCATGTGTCCGGAGAGTTCATCGATGATGAAGAGGGGCCGCAAATTGAACTGCCCGCCATGCTCGGAGGCATCATGCGCACTCTGGAGGAGGTGGCCTGGTGGAGTTTCCTGAGTATGATTCTCTGCGCTTTCTCGGGCAGCCTCTTTTTCATCTTCCTCTTCAGACAGATGCACCTGCGCCAATATCGCCTTTTCGCGCCCATCCATCGGGCCATGAATGACTATCAGAAGTTCTTTGTCTTCACGCACTTTTTCATGTATGCCGCTTTTTTCTTCGCCATGCATACAACGCTGCATTATCCGGCCATCGCCTTTCATCTGAAACGTTATATCATGGACACCTTCAGCCAGGGCGGACTTGAATTCATCGGCAGTGCTTATGATGCGGGCAATGTGTTTCAGGCGGCCTGGGCCACCTTTTACAACAATTATATTGACCAGACACTGTTCATGACTTTTGGCTGGTCGCTGCTCATACCTGTGGGCGTTATGAAAACGCTGGGGAGTTTTATTCTCGTGGGCGGCGTCATGGCTCCCATGTGGGTTGGCACGCCCCTCGTGCTCATTTTCCACAGTCTGACCATGATCGTGGAACTGGAAGCCTATATCATCGCCTCTTTTGCCGTTCTTCTCTGGCCCTATATTCTCATCAGAGGAATCAGGAACAAAGCCTTTGGCTCCGCTGTGAAAAAAGGTGTCGCCATCCTCTTCAATGCGGCGCTTCTTACAGCCGTGATCCTGATGGCGGCCGCTTTTTATGAAGCCCTCACACTCATAAAACTCTTCGGAGGCTGACGAACAGCTCAGAGCGCATCATTTTTGAAAGGCCTGTAAAAAAAGCCTCTCCCATCCCCGAAGGGACAGGAGAGGCGGAAAATTCAAGGGTAATCAGCTATTATTCGGAACCGGGCACGGGGATGGATCCGACGGGATATTCTTTTTCAAAGTCCAGATCGGCCGGCACCAGACTCTTTTCACAGTTCAGAGCCTGTTCCCAGGTGACTTCCTGACCGGTGTAGGCGGCTTCACGGCCCATGATAGCCGTGAGCGTGGCATAGGCGGTGCGTTCACCGTCATTGATCCGTTCACGGTCGCCGCGGATACTCTCAAGCATGGCGATATGTTCGTTCACATAGGGGTCGCTTCGGTCACGGCCCATTTCGCCGCAGGTACTCTCTTTCTCTGTACCGACCACACGTTCCCATACGTCGCTCTTGCTGTTGTTCCAGTGGCGGGACATGCTCAACATACGGGCGCCGCTGGCATATTCATAATCACATGCGAAGTTGTCCCAGATATCTCCGTATTTCTCTTCAGCAGGCTTCCAGGCACGGCCGCCATTGGCAACGACCTTGGTGGGATATTCATCCAGCACCCAGTTGATCACGTCAATATTGTGCACATGCTGTTCCACGATGCTGTCTCCGCAGGTCCAGATCTGGTTGTACCAGTTGCGCAGACGATAGGCCAGATCACTTTCACCCGCTTCACGATCGTGAGAGAAAGGAAGGCTTCCATTCCAGTAAGCACGGCCATAGAGGATTTTGCCGATAGCGCCGTCTTGCAGTTTCTTGACGGTTTCAATATATTTGTCCTGATAACGACGCTGCAAGCCTGTCACAAAGGTGAGGCCCTTTTCATCGGCTACTTTGGCTGCGGCCAGACAGCGACGGATGCCGGGACTGTCGACTGCAAAGGGTTTTTCGCTGAAAAGATGTTTGCCCGCTTCCACAATGGCTTCCAGATGCATGGGACGGCAATAAGGCGGTGTGGCATGGATCACAATGTCCACATCCGTTTCCAGGAGCTTCTGATAGGCATCCAGACCGCTGAAGCAGAGTTCATCTTCAATGGCCAGTTTGTCCTTGACACGGGGATCATTGTTGCGCTCAAGATTGACTTTGGCTTTGATCACCGACTCTTCAAAAACGTCCGCCAAGGCGACCAGTTTCACATTTTCGTTGCCTGTCAGACAGTTCACGGCTGCACCGCAACCGCGACCACCGGCACCGATAAGACCGATCTTCAGTGTTTCCGCACTCTCCTGGGCCCGGCCGGAACGACTTGCCAGAATGGCGAAGCCCGCCGCGGCCGAGGTCTTGGCAAAATCCCGGCGGGAAAGGCTGCTCTGTTTCTTTTCCATAGTTATAATCCTCTCTTTGCTGAAAAGGCTGTTGAGATAAAAAAAACTGTGTTCACGCCCATAGCGTGTATTGACAACCGGCCACCCTGACCGATGCCCTCTTAGCATACCAAATATGGAAACGTCAATACCATTTTAAAAAGAGAAGTCTCCGCGAAAAAAAAGAGAGCAGCCTGTTAACTTTCTCCCCCGGTCAAAGCGTTATAAAGGTAGATCAGCGAGAAGACGAAAAAAACAATTGAATGGGAATGAAAAACACAAACAAGATGTTTCCCATAACAGACAGTTAAATCGTTAAAACGATTTCCAAGTTTTTGACTCGCCCTGTTAATTACAGGTGTAGCAAGCTGGACAAGGTTGTACTACTTGTTCGGAAAAACGCGGGATCGTGGCAGGTTTCCCCCCACTTCCTCCCCTCCCCTTCCCCTGCCGCGGTCCCGCCCTTTTTTTGTCTCTGTTTTTAACCACGGAGAAGAAGATTTTTTCCACGAAGAGACACCAAGGAACACCAAGGAAATGAGAGGAAGGGGCTTAAGTGTCTATCCGGGGTCTCTTTTGTATCCCAAGACATGCCTGGGCCCCTCGTCCCTCGCCCCTCATCCCCTTTTCCTTCGAAAATTGCATTCACACCCGGGATTCGTGTATTACAATAGAAGACTGATTCATCTGCAAAAGGAGTCTTGTCATGGTATGCATAGGCGGCAACAGGTGCATGGAAACAGTGCAGGGAGATATTACTCTGCAAAAGGTGGATGCGCTGGTCAATGCAGCCAACACCTCCCTTCTCGGTGGCGGCGGTGTGGACGGAGCCATTCATAGAGCGGGCGGTCCGGCCATTCTCGAGGAATGTCGTGCTCTCAATGGCTGTGAAACAGGGGATGCGAAAATCACCACCGGGGGAAATTTGTTTGCATCTTACGTCATCCATACCGTGGGGCCTGTCTATGAGGATGGCAAGCAGGGAGAGCCTGAACTCCTCGCCTCCTGTTACAGACGCAGCCTGGAAGTGGCTGTGGAAAACCACATACAGACTCTGGCCTTCCCGGCCATCAGCTGCGGTGTTTACGGTTATCCTCTGGAAGAAGCGGCTCAGATCGCCCTGGAAGAATGCGTCGCTTTTTTAAAGGCATCCACAGCCATCCGGCTCGTGCGCTTTGTCCTTTTCAATGAGACCATTCACCGTGTGTTCCAAAATGCACTGAGTCAGGTGACAGGATGTTAAAACCATGCACTTATGGGTGGGTGCATTTTATAAAAGGCTGAAAAACACAAGAGGAGAGACAGATTATGGCTTACCGGTACAAAGTTGAAGATAAAAAGTGTGCCACCTGCAAGTATTGGGATGGACCGCGGACCATCGTCGTTGTTCAACGGGGCATTCCTAAGTACGTTGAAGCTGTGGAAGGGACCAAGCCTTTTCTCTGTCTGGTCAGCCGCGCCGGCTACAGCAGAGCGCCGTCATTCCGATGCCAGCACTTCATGCCCTGGGAAAAACTCCGCTGATCAGAGGGCGGGATAAAGCAATCGCCGGGAGCCGGGGTCGGGGCGGGGACATTCACGGACAATCAGCGGACGGGGTGTTCCCGACAATCCGTCCCTGACTCCGAGTCTGTCTGATTTACGGAGGTCATTAATTTTCTGAAGCCCGGTACATACTCTGCGGCCAATCTGCGCCCCTCGCACATCCGACTGATCCGAGCGACTCTTCCGGAGTTGAAACAAAGACCTGAGGCCTCTCATATCCTCCATTCTTCGGCATCTTCCTCAGGGCTTTCAGTTGAACCTCTGCGGCTGATCACGGTACCATACTCTTGTTTCATCCACTTCAAACCATAGGAAATACTATTGTGTCTCATTCCGCTTTGAATGCCTATCTTGAAAATGTCACGCCGGAAACACTGGACCCTGTTTTTCTGGCTTATCTTGCCAATCTGACTGTTGTCGCTCAGAAAGCACCGGAAGCGGCCAAAGCCATTGTTCAGGAACTGGCCGATCAGCGGCGTTATCTGAAACTGATTGCCAGTGAGAACTATTGTTCACCAGCGACACAGTTGGCCATGGGCAATCTGCTCACGGATAAATATGCTGAGGGAGTGCCTTTCGCACGTTTTTATGAAGGCTGCGACAATGTGGATACAGTGGAAGCACTGGCTCAGGAGGAGGCCTGCAAGCTCTTCGGTGCGGAACATGCCTATGTGCAGCCCCACAGTGGCGCTGATGCGAATCTGGTGGCGTTCTGGGCCATTCTGACGGCCCGGGTGGAGAAGCCCGCTCTGGAAGAACTGGAGACCATGAATCCTTCTCTGTTGAGTCAGGGTGACTGGGATCTGGTGCGTCAAAAGCTGAATAATCAACGCTTACTGGGAATGGATTATTTTTCCGGAGGACATCTGACCCATGGGTACCGGCGCAATCTCTCAGCGAAGATGTTTGATGCCTGCAGCTATGCCGTGGATCGCGAGACAGGCCTCTTGGATTATGACGCCATCGAGGCGCAGGCGCTGGAAGTGAAACCGCTGATCCTTCTGGCCGGGTTCAGCGCCTATCCGCGGCGGATCAATTTCCGGCGGATGCGCGCCATTGCCGACCAGGTGGGCGCGGTGTTCATGGTGGATATGGCTCACTTTGCGGGGCTTGTGGCTGGCGGTGTCTTTGGCGAAGACGAAAATCCCATTCCCTATGCGCATGTGGTCACCTCGACAACCCATAAGACCTTGCGCGGTCCCCGGGGCGGTTTCGTGTTGTGTACCAAGGAGTTTGCGGACGCGGTGGATAAAGGCTGCCCCCTCGTTCTGGGCGGTCCTCTGCCTCATGTGATGGCTGCGAAAGCGCTTGCCTTCCGAGAGGCCAACAGCACCGAATTCAGAGACTACGCCCACAGAGTGGTGGATAACAGCCGTGCTCTGGCGGAGGCACTGAAGAACAAAGGATGCATTCTCGCCACGGGCGGTACGGATAATCATCTCATGCTGGTGGATGTGGCGAAAAGTTATGCGCTGACGGGCACACAGGCCGCTTCGGCCTTGCGGGATTGCGGGATTACCCTGAATTTCAATTCCCTGCCCTTTGATGCCAACGGCCCGCTCATCACCAGCGGCTTGCGCATCGGCACTCCGGCTACAACCACTTTGGGCATGGTTGAAGAGGATATGGCGGAAATCGCTGAGATCATTCATCTGGTATTGTCCAATACGCAGGCGGCTGTGCTGAGCTCGGGAGCCAATGCGGGCAAGCCGAGCAAGCGCAAGTATATTCTGGACCAGAGCAGCCACGACCAGGCACAGGAACGGGTTCATGCTCTTCTGTCCCGTTTTCCCCTGTATCCCACATTGGATCTGGAGTTGTTGCGCAAGAGCTGTGAGCTTTGATGACGTTCTAAGGGAGTATGCAGTGTCATGAATATGTTTTCTCCGGAAATTTTCGGTTTGGCTCTCGATAATACGGTGGATTCCGTGGTGATCACGGATATGAATAACGTGATTCAATATGCCAATCCGGCCTTCACCAAGATCACGGGATTCGACCGTAAAGAGGCTCTGGGTAAAACACCGAGCATTCTGCGTTCCCGCCATACGACTCTGGAAACCTATCAGAAAATGTGGGCCATCATCCTTTCCGGAGGCTGGTGGCGCGGTCATATCATCAATGTGAAAGCCAATGGCGAGGAATGGCACTCTTTCCTGTCCATTTCGCAGGTACGGGATGCTTCGGGCGAGCCCATGGGTTATGTGGGTATTGCCCGGGATATTACGGAGATGAAGCGGCTGGAGGCCCAGCTCCATGATATGAGCCTGGAGGCCATTTACATGCTGGCTCAGGCTGCTGAGGCCAAAGACGAGGTGACGGGTAATCATCTGCAGCGTGTACGTGCTTATTCAGAGGCCATGGCCCGGCATCTGGGCATGTCTGATGCCGAAGTGAATAAAATCGGCTATTCAAGCATTCTCCATGATGTGGGCAAGTTGCAGGTTCCCGATGCCATATTGAAAAAGGAAGGGAAACTCACTGAAGAAGAGTGGGAAGAGATGAAAAAGCACCCTCAGGGAGGTGCGGTCATTTTGAGGGACAAAGATTTTTATCAGACGGCCCGTGATATTGCCGTAAACCACCATGAACGCTGGGACGGAACAGGCTACCCGAAGGGTAAAAAAGGCGAGGAAATCCCGCTGGCATCGCGTATTGTTACAGTGGCCGATGTTTTTGATGCGCTCACCACCTCACGACCCTATAAAAGAGCCTGGAGCCCGGAAGAGGCTTTTGAAAAGATCTGTCAGGATCGGGGCAGCGCTTTTGACCCCGAAGTCGTTGATGCCTTTGCCGCACTGTATCATCAGGGTACCATTGGTGAGCTGCTGCGCGAGTATGCCGACGAGTAAATCCTTTCTTTTTCTTTTCAGTTTCGAAAAGCAGTAAAGTTGATTCTCAAGCCGCTCATGCTTCATACTGGTCATGCACGGTTGCTTGTTATTTCAGACCCTGTACGGGTCTTGTTCAGGAAATTCTCTTACTCTTCTTAACGCTATCGGGAAGGAATAAGTTCATGGCTAAATCAAATAAACGTCTCGTTCCTATGCTGATTGTTCTTCTTGTCCTGGCTGTGGCTGGCGGCGCTTTTTATGCCTATGAGCGTGTTGAAAAAGCGAAGATGGATGCCATGTTTGAGGCAAGCAAAAAGCCCGTGTCCACAATAGCGGATCCGCCTCCTGTAGAGCGTTCAAAGCCCAGCGCTATACGCAGTTATGAAGCCCTGGCCGAGCCTCCTCTGACACTGGCGGCACTTCAGTTTCTGCCCGCACAGGCCGATGTGGCTCTGGGTATCCCTCCTCTGGCAACGCTTCTGGATAAAGGAGTGCCTCTCGCCCAGGATCTTGCAGGCCCGAGACTGAATATTCAGGCGGAAATCAATTCCATTGCCCAGGGAATCGCTCTGGAAATGGGGATGCCTGAAGAAGAAAATGACCTGGCTGAAATCCTGACGACTCTGGGTATTGACGTTCATTCCGGTGCGGCTGTTTTCCTTACAGCGGCAAAGAGTCTGGAAGGGGCTCTCGCGGATCTGGAAGCCAATAAGAAACCGAGATTTTTTGAAACACCGGGCTCAAGTCTCACCATTGCACTGCCAGTGCTGGATGGTACGCAGGCGGAAGAAAACATTCTGAAATTTCTGGGAAATCTGCTCGCCAATATTGAAGTCACGGAAGAAGAAGTGGCCGGCCTGACTCTCAGACAATACGAAGATCACGCCGCCTATTTCGTGACCCCGAAAATGTTCGTTATTTCCACGGACCTGGAAATTCTTAAAACGGCTGCGGAGCGTGCAGCCGATCCGGCCGTTTTCCAATATGGCACAGTCGATTGTCCACCCGACTATCAGGACGAAGGGGTGGCTCTTGTCTTCATGAACCGCATGGAATCTCTCATGAACCTGCTGGACAAGGAAATCGAGGAACTGGATCCGCTGTCCCGTTCTCTCCTTTCCATACAGGCTGATCACAGTCAGGCCATGTTCGAAGACAGCATTGACGAAGAACCGGCCATCCTCAGCTGGAACCTGACTGATGCGGCCTTCGAACTTAAAACGAAAATCAGCGCACTGGCCTATCCCGTTATGGAACTGGTCCAGGGCGATGGGGTGGTGATGAAATGGGCGCAAAGGCGCCCTGAAAACACGCAGGCCTTCCTCAGCCTGAATCTGAATGATGCCCTCAAGCGACAGCTCACCCAGGACTATGTGCCGGCCATACCGGAGGAGACTCTCAAAAAATCGAAGGCTTCCAAGGCCATGAATTATCTGCCCAATATCATGCAATTGCTGGGTGGTGAAATCACTCTGGGGTTGACCGGACTGGATCCGCTGGATGTTCCCTCTCTCTTCCTGATTCTTGCACTGGAAAATCCCAACGCAGCCCAGATGTTTTTGCCCCTGGCACCGCAACAGGACAGTGGCGAGCCCTACAAGGATATACAGATCAAACAGCTTACAGTACCGACGCCCTTCCCCCTCTATTTCGCTCTGGTTGACAGTGCTCTGATTCTGACCAACAGCGATGAGGGATTGCAGGGACTCATTGACCTGGCCACGGAAAATGCGTCAAGCGGTTTCTTTGAATCTCTTGATCCGCCCCTCAACGGAGAACAGCTCACTTATCAGAGCTTCTACTTTGATCCCCGTCTCTATACGGAAGCCATTGATCCCATAGCCTCGCTTTTCGGCATGACTCTGCCGGAAACAGTGGTGGATATTGCCAGTACGGTTTCCGAGCATCTGGAAAGCCTCCGCATCAATATCTTCAAAGATGGTGAATGGTCCACAAGCAGCATCTGTCTGACACGCAAAGCAGCATTGGAAGAAGTGGCTTCTGATGCGGAGACAGCTGAAGAAGCAACTGAAGAAGTGGAAGAAGAAACAGAGGAGCAGCCGGAGGAAGAATAAACATGACAAAACGCATTGGTCTGATTCTGGTTGTTGTGCTGATACAGATCTGCGCCTCCATCCAGGCGGATGAATTTGACGCACCGCGGATACTGCTCTTTACCAAATCAGCGGAATTTGAGCACAGTGTGATCAAAACAGGGTGGTTACGAAAATCGAGTCATGTGGAACGTATCCTCACACCTCTTATTGAAGAAATGGGTGCTCAGCTTGAAAGCACCAAGGACGGACAATGTATCAATGAAAACAAACTGGCCGAGACGGATGTGGTCATTTTTTATACTTCCGGCGATCTGACCACTGCAGGAAATGACGGCCACCCTCCCATGTCACAGGAGGGGCTGGATGCGCTTTTAACCTGGATCCGCGGCGGAGGCGGCTTTATCGGCTTTCATTCCGCCACGGATTCTTTCAAAAGTGGCGGAGGCCCTGTTACCCCCTACATTGAGATGCTGGGCGGCGAATTCAAGACCCATGGGGCGCAATTCAAAGGCACTGTCCGTAAAGTCAGTCCTGAACATCCGGCCATCGCTTCCCTTCCCGATCGATGGACGCTGCAGGATGAATGGTATCTTTTCACCCATCTGAACGAGGCGCATATGCATGTGCTGGCCCTGCTGGAGATTGGCGAGGAGCGGGAACGTCAGGACATCTACAATATTCCGGATTATCCCATCATCTGGTGTCGCGCTTATGGCGAGGGAAGAGTATTGTATAACGGTCTGGGCCACCGCGAAGATGTATGGGAACATCCGACTTTCAAAAAACTGCTTCGTGAACATATTTTCTGGGCACAGGGACGGGGCGAATCTCATGCGGAGGCCAATTATCAGGAGGTGGTGCCTCCTCAGGAAAGGGCTCTTGATTAAAAAGGGGCTTTTGTTTTTATCGGGAATGGAGAAGTACTGTTGGCTATGAATGTCATTACCGTCATATGTGGTTCTGTCCTGTCCGACCGCAGCGCACGCATTCAGGCACTCTGGGCTAAAAAACACCGGGAGGCTCTCCTGCTGACACCCACACGGCGCCTGGCACAGCTGCGACAGGAAGCCCTGGTCCGACAAGAAGAACTCCCCGGCCTTTGGGGAGAGCGCGCTTTTGAACTGAGTAATTACGCCGCTGTTCTGCTGGAAAGAAGCGGGCGGCCGGTACAGATGGTGTCTCAGCTGGAACGGAACCGCATTGTCTGGCTGACCCTTCAGGAAATAGTGAAGACAGAAGAAATCCCTGAAATCAGTGCGGGATTTGTAAGGCATCTCCTGCAGGTCATCACTTCCATGAAGCAAGGGGCTGTGGAGGCACCCCATCTTGAGGAGGCCATCAGACGCAGTGACGAGGAACATCCTTTTGATTTTATAGTTTCCCGGGTGTACAGCGCCTATCAGTCGGCCCTTCAAGAGCGGGGACTTTATGATATACCCGGCCTTTTCTGGGAGGTGGAACAACGGTGCCGGGACGGGCTGATCCATTTGCCTTCAGACGAACAGTATTTGTTCCTCGACGGCTTTGATGACTTCACCGCCTCACAGCAACGCTTTCTGCTGGCTCTGGCCGGGCTGGCCTCGGGGATGACCATCGGCCTCAATTATGATGCCAGCTCTCCCGATCTTAAAGATCTGTATGCACTGCAACATCAGTGGCTCGAAAAATTTCAACGTAAAATTTCCGTGCAACTTCTTACCAGGCCTTCAAAAGAAGCGAAGACCTGCAGCGAGTATGGCGCACTCCATATTTTCGGGAGAAATCCCTCGGTGCGGGCACCTGAAACTCTCCAGGCCAATATGACTCTGCGAGCCTGCGCCGATGCCCGTCACGAGGTGGAAAGCATCGGCCGCAGTATCAGGACACTGCTTGTGGAGGGAAAAGCGCGACCTTCTGAAATTGCCGTCGCTCTCACGGATATGCAGCAGCAGGCGTTTACCGTCGAGGAGATCTTCACAGCCTTTTCCATCCCCTTCATGATGCGAACAGCACAGCCACTGGCACGCTCTTTTCCAGCCATCTTTTTGTCGCGCCTCGTGAATACGATTCAGGTACGGGATTTTCAGGAACTGGCACCGCTCCTCTCTTCTTCAGCGCTGGACCGACCGGATGATGATCCCCGGGCCATACAGGCCTTACAACTGCTGGTCAGAGAAAGCGGTATTGTCGGCCCTGTCCGGGAAAGACAGGCGGCCTTTCATTATCTTGAATGGCTCATTCAACAGAAGGAGTCCGGAGCAAGCCGGACCAGACTCTCTCCGGGATGTACCGGGGCGGCCTGGAAGCTGCTCAAGAAGCGTTTGACCTGGTTGAGCCGCTTCGCTGCAGCTCTCCCGTCCAAAGGCACTTTTCTTTTGTATTCCGAGGCTTTCAGTGCCTTTCTGGATCTGCCCGGACTCACTCAGGAAAATACGCCGGGCCTGGACAACAAAGAAGCCATTGCAGCCCTTCGCAGACTTCTGGCTGAAATGGCCATGCCTTATCATGGAAAGACGGAAGTATCTTTCGCCGATTATTTCGCAATCTTTCAGATGGCTCTGGAAAATGCGTCTCAGCCCGGTGGCGGGAGCGGAGGAGCCGGCGTCTTCTGTTGCAGTCCTGATGATTTGCGGCTGAACCGTTTTCCTTATGTTTTTCTCGGTGGACTCAACGAGGGTGCGCTTCCCCGGGCGGCTTCGGTCAATGCCCTGTATGCTGACCGCGATCTGAAACGCTTTCGTCAACAGAATCTTGCCCTTCCCGGTACAGCGGAACATTTACAGCGTCAACGGCTTCTGTTTCATCACAGCCTTGCATCTGCGGAGAAAAGCCTGGCGCTGTCCTGGCGCAAACAGGACAGTGATGATCGGGAAGTTCTGCCCAGTCCTTTTGTCATTGAACTGAAGGCCTTATTTCCTGATTCAGCCGCTTTTCAGGAGAAAGATCCGGGGCCGGATTGTTTCATTGCCGATTTTTTGTCAGTGGCCTCCGCCGATGACCTGATCAAAACCGCCCTGTACAGAGGCATCAGCTTCACAACTCCGGAATTGCGAGCATTGTTCAAGCCACTGGATGCGGTTCTGGCCATGGAAAAACAGCGGTACTCGGGCAGGCACTTCTCGGCCTATGATGGCCTGATCCGGCAGGAAGATCTTCTCTCCATCCTGCGGGAGAATTTTGGAGACAAACATCAGTTCTCTGTCAGTCAACTGGAGACTTGGCTGAAATTTCCTTTCGACTTCTTCAGAAAATATGTGCTGCGAATCCGGGAAACCCGGATCGCTGACGGGGAAATCACGCCGCTGCTGCGCGGAATCATTGTTCATGATGCCCTGAGAGACTTTTTCAGTCATTACCGACAAGAAGAGAAAAACCTGCTGGCTTTCACCTCCATCGAAGAAAGGACAGCGCAACTCCGGGCCAGTCTGGGACAGGCCTTTGAACGACAGCGAACCGCTCTGCAAAATCTGGCGCCTGTTCTGGTGGAAATGGAAGCACTGCGACTGGAAACCATTCTGCAGCGTTTTCTGCAACAGGAAGTCGAGTCTTGGAGTGGATTTATCCCCTGGGAGCTGGAGTACAGCTTCGGCCATACCCCCGGCGCCTCAGAAGATGGCTTGCCGCACAATCCGCCCTTTCCTTTTGAGCTGGGCGATGAGACGATCCTCTTTTCAGGGACCGTGGACCGGGTGGACAGAAAAGGCGATGGGCTGCGACTCATTGATTATAAAAGCAGCAGTGTTCCGAGCAAAAAAGAGATCATGGCCGGCCTCAGCCTGCAACTGAGTATTTACGCCGAAGCCGTGGCACAATACTTTCCCGACATTTCCTGTGCAGACGCCTGGTATATTCCCATTCTGAAAGGCGTGGGTCGGGAAGCGCTGATGGTCAAGAAAGCTGCGGATTTCAATTTACGGAAGATACAGGCGACACAAGCCATCGCTCTGGCTGTACAGGGTATCCGTAACGGATTCTTTCCCCCTCTCCCCCACAGTGCTCTGAATACAGACCGCTATCCCATACCCAGTGCGGCACGCTATGAATCCTGGCGGATTGCCCTCAAAACAGGCGGAGAGGCGGACAGGGCCATCATTGAGGAAGAGGAAGAATAACAGCTTCGGTTTTTACACGCCAGCTTCAGGGGAAAAAGGGCACGGCACCTTCCGTCATTCCGAGAGTCTTGCCCGGGCTGCTTTCAGGGCTGCACGTACCTGTACGGGTGATGTTGCCCCCGGCTGCGAACGGCGCGCCAGAATGGTGACAATATCCAGTGCATTGAAAACACTCTCATCCATGTCCGGATAAAAGCGCTGAAATTCTTCGAGACTGAGAGCTGTCAGACTTTTGCCCTGCTCAATGCAATAACGGACGGCCTCACCGACAATGTGATGCGCCTCGCGGAAGGGAACTCCTTTTTCAACCAGATGATCAGCCAGATCAGTGGCTTCCATGAAACCATCGCCAACAGCTTTTTCCATCACTTCCCGGCGCAGCCTTATGGTGGGGATCATGGCGGCGAAAACAGCCAGACAGAGCTGTACCGTGTCAGATGCGTGAAAAACAGGCTCTTTATCTTCCTGCAGATCACGGTTGTAGGTGAGCGGCAGGCCTTTGAGAAGGACCAGCAGCGCCTGATGATCTGCAAAGACCCGGGCCGCCTTGCCCCGGGTCAGCTCGGCTGCATCAGGGTTTTTCTTCTGGGGCATGATGCTGGAACCTGTGGTGAACTCATCACCCAGCAGGATGAAACTGAAAGGCGGACTGTTCCACAGGATGATTTCTTCGCTCCACCGGGAAAGGTGCATCATCACCAGAGAGGCACAGGAACAAAACTCGATGAGATAGTCCCGGTCCGATACAGCGTCCATGCTGTTGGCTGAGAGGGTATCAAAGTCCAGGGCATGGGCCACCTGTTCACGATCAATGGGATGGGGCGTACCGGCCAGAGCGGCGGAGCCCAGAGGCATGACGTTGATCCGTTTTCGCAACTGCCGGAAACGTTCCCTGTCTCGGGAAAACATTTCGAAATAGGCCATCATATGATGGGCGAAGAGAACGGGTTGCGCCGGCTGCAGATGGGTATATCCGGGAATGACGACCTCGGCGTTCTTTTCTGCAAAGTCAAGAATTGCCTGTTGCAGACGATGCAGAGCCTGGTCAATGGCATCCACCTGATCACGGGCCCAGAGGCGCATGTCGGTGGCGATCTGATCGTTGCGGCTGCGCGCTGTATGCAGTTTTTTACCTGCATCGCCAATCTTGCCGATGAGCAGAGCCTCTATGTTACCGTGCACATCCTCCAGGGTGGAATCCCAGGAGATGGTGCCGGCTGCCACTTCTTCGGCGATCTCCGCAAGCCCCCGGTCAATGGCCAGCCCGTCTTCCTCAGAAATGATTCCCGTGGCGGCGAGCATCTTTGCATGGGCGCGACTCGCCCGTATATCCCAGGGAGCCAGACGGGCATCAAAGGATACGGACTCACCCAGAGCCTCCATAAGGGAATGTGTGGCACCGTCGAAGCGACCGCCCCATAATTTGCTCATCGTATGACCTCTTTCTGTGTGTGCGATTTACTGGAAGAATCAACTGTTCAACAGACTGGCCTGTTATCGGGAAGGTTCTTCTGGATTGAAGAAGGTTATTTTTTCTTTTTGGCCGGAGCTGAACTTTTTTGGATCAGGCTGTCCAACTCTTTGAGAATCGTTGCGAGAATCTCTTTTTTATGGGCCTCTGAAATTTTATAATGCTGGGCGTTTTCAAGAAGATCCATGGTCCGAAGGCTTACCTGATAAGCGAAATCCTGTACTTTCATCGTCTTTTCTCCTCATTGTTACGGTAGAGAGCTTATATGGCTGTCTCTATCATACAAAACGGGTTGCATCCCGTCAAAGTGGGTGCAACCCGAAAAGAACGAATCATGATGAACGCCGGGAAGGCCTTCCATACGCTGCTTTATTTATACTGTGCAGTAATGGCGGCTGGATCCATGCGCATGCCCGGTCCCATGGTGCTGCTCATGGCGAGCCCTTTCAGATAGGTCCCTTTACAGGCACTGGGGCGGGCCTTCAATATGGCTTCTATGACACTGCGGGCATTTTCTTCGAGCATGGAGGCATCAAAGGAGGCTTTTCCCACGGGCACATGAATATTGGAAAATTTGTCGACACGGTATTCTATTTTACCGGCCTTGATTTCTTCCACGGCTTTGCCTACATCAGCTGTAACAGAACCGGCCTTGGGGCTGGGCATGAGGCCACGGGGTCCGAGAATCTTACCCAGGCGACCGACAAAACGCATCATGGCCGGTGTGGCGACAGCTGCATCGAAGTCAGTCCAGCCACCCTGGATTTTGCTGACCAGTTCTTCGCCACCGGCTTCTTCCGCACCCGCTTCGGTAGCGGCTGCTATCTGATCTTCCTGGTCACAGAAGACGACAACACGAACCGTTTTCCCGGTACCGTGGGGAAGCGCTACAGAGCCGCGCACCATCTGATCGGCGTGGCGGGGGTCAACACCGAGCAGAAACGCAAGTTCCACAGTTTCATCAAACTTGGCTGTAGCGTTTTCTTTTGTCAGAGCGATGGATTCAGTGAGGGTATAAAATTGATTTCTGTCTACTTTACCACGGTTGCCCGCAACACGTTTGGAATGATGTGCCATGAGAAATTTCTCCTGTGGTGCAAACGGAACCAGCGGTTCCTCCCACTTTATGCAAGGTTAAAAAAAAGGGTACTATATTCAGCCTTCGACGCGCAGACCCATACTGCGGGCTGTTCCTGCAATCATCTTTTTAGCTGTATCAATATTGGCCGCATTGAGGTCGACCATTTTCAGTTCGGCAATTTCCTGAACCTGCGCATCCGTCACGGAACCCACTTTAGTCTTATTGGGTTCAGGGGAGGCCTTGGCCAGTTTTGCGGACCGTTTGAGCAATATGGAAGCCGGCGGGGTCTTTGTCACAAAGGAATAGCTGCGGTCTTCGTATACAGTGATGATGACAGGGATCACCAGCCCCATCTGCTCTTTGGTGCGCTCGTTGAACTGGTTGCAGAAGTCCATTATATTCAAGCCGTGTTGACCCAGAGCGGGGCCAACGGGCGGAGCAGGGTTGGCCTGTCCGGCTTTTACCTGCAACTTGATCTGGGCTTTGATTTTCTTTTTCTTGGGTGCCATCGTTAAGGGAACTCCATTCAAATTTGTTCAATTTGCCAGTGCTCAACCTCTACGGTTGTCTGGCGATCAAAGATTTCCACGCTGACTTTGAGAACGTTCCGTTCCAGATCAATTTCCTCAATATTGCCGAAAAAGTTGGCAAAGGGACCTTCATTGATCCGGATACGTTCACCCTTCTCGAAGTCTATCTTCACTTTGGGTCGTTCCCGTTCACCGCGAACCACTTCCAGTATTTGCTGGACTTCATGGTCTTCCAGGGGTACAGGCACGTTTTTTGAGCCGATAAAACCGAGGATACTCGGCGTTTCACGAATAATTGTCCACAGCTCCGGATAAGTCTCCGGATGCTCGGGAAGTTGCAGCAGCACATAACCCGGGAAACACTTCTGCTTGGAAATACGCTTCTGTCCGCCCCGGATCACTTCCACCTGTTCGATGGGAACAAAGGCGTTACAGATCAGATGCTCCAGATTTTGCTGCTGCACCTGGGCAAGGAGCATGTCTCTCACAGCAGTTTCCCGACCGGAATAGGCATGCAGGACATACCAGTTCCGCTTCAGACCATCTTCGGGCGGTTCGTTGAGAGTGAATTCCTCTTCAACTTCCTGCTCCTCCGGGCTGTGTTCCAGTTCTTCGTCAGGATTTGTATTTCGTGTTGTGTCAGCCACGAGAACCCCCGTTATGCCGCCAGCTTCAGGATGAGCATGACGAAAATACTGAAAACCCGGTCATATACATAGACTACACCGGCCATGACGGCGATAATAAACAAAGTAACCTTTGTTGAGGCCATCAGATCATCGCGTGTGGGCCAGGTGACTTTTTTCAACTCGCCTATGACGTCTTCAAAGAAGCCCTGGATTCTTTGGAAAAATCCCGGCTCTTTGACGGGAGCGCTTATCTGTTTTGCCATGAAAACTTCCTGCACCGGCTTGGCCGGATTGGTCTGTCAAGAAACTGCCAGACAGTAACTATGGCAGGGGTGGAGGGATTCGAACCCCCAACCTTCGGCTTTGGAGGCCGCTGCACTAGCCATTGTGCTACACCCCTGCAAGCATTATGGGGGACTTGATCAGCAGATTACTGACAGAGTCACCCCGGATTAAACTGGAAAATACCCGGCCCGCACAAGCAGGCCGGGTGCTGAAAACGGAATTATTCAATAATTTTGGAGACGACACCGGCACCAACGGTACGGCCGCCTTCGCGGATGGCGAAGCGCAGTTCGGGACCCATGGCGATGGGCATGATCAGCTCACCGGTAATGGTCACGTTGTCTCCGG
>JAAYJV010000054.1 GCA_012522755.1 Candidatus Hydrogenedens sp. | reverse complement strand
CTTTCTTATTGCGGATCCTTTGCCAATCGTTCTTTCAACCGCTTACGAAAGAATGAAAGAATTGTGTCATCCTGAACGAAGTGAAGGATCTTGCCCGTCGAAGTAAAAAGATTGTTTGCGGCTAGAGGCAATACCATGCTTCGTGGGCACAGGTCCCCCTCCGTACAATCGGGTTCAGTATGTGGGTCTTCTGAAATTGCCGAAGATAAAAGTAAGGGCGGGTTCAATATGTGAACACATTGCTATCAACCAACCAGTTAAACCCGCCCATAGCCCTCGTCCTTTTGGGTGGTCATTGCGCAGCAATCTGCCTCACCCCCGTCATCGCCAGCAAAGCGTGGCCTGCCCCAGAAGCGTAGTGGATGGGGCGATCTGCCTTTATTCCGTTTCCAAAGCATTCCGGTTGTTCCTGCGCATGGCGGGTCTTGCTGGGTCAGGGAATATTAGCGTTCGTGATTGGGACCCGCCCGTACGGAATTGATACATCATGGAAATTATTCTGATTGATACGAAGAGCTCTCAAATGACATTCCATTTGTCATCCTGAACGAAGTGAAGGATCTTGCCGTTTGAACCTTAAGATTCTTCCTTACGCTCAGAATGACAGGATAAGGGCAGATTGCTTTGGGCTGGTGACGAAAAAGTGGACACGAGCTAAGAGACAAAAAAGCTATACTTAGCAAAACAGGAGTCCAAAATGGCAAGTGAACCACGAAGAAAATACACAGAAGAGTTCAAACGAGACGCGGTTGAATTAGTCAGAAACAGCGGAAAGAGCCAGGCTCAGATAGCACGCGAGCTCGGCACCAGCGCACACAACATCAGCCGCTGGTGCCTAGAATATGGGGAAAAAGAAAACCCTGTCGGGGAACATGAAATCAATCCCGAAGCCTTCAGAGCGATGGAAAGAGAACTGCACCGTGTGAAGGAGGAAAGAGATATCTTAAAAAAAGCCTTGAACATTTTCTCCCGGAACGGGTAGAGCGATATGAGTTCATCCAGGAGCAAGCTGATGAGCATAGCGTCAAAGAGTTGTGCGCTGCCATGAAGATCTGTCGTAGTAGTTACTATGCCTGGAAACATAGAAAGCCAGGGGTACAGGCAATCGAAGATGAGCTGATGAAACGGATGATCGAGTTAGTATTCAAAGAAAGCAAAAGGACCTATGGCAGTCGTCGGCTCAAAGCCAGCCTGGAACAAGCCGGGATCTATACATCCCGCCGACGGGTCAGCCGACTGATGAATGCAGCGGGAATGGTGCCAAAACAAGTGGAAAAGTGGCATCCTCAGACCACAAAAGCAGATGAGAAACATGAAAAGGCTCCAAATCTCCTGGACCAGGACTTCACGGCTGAACACCCCGATCAGAAGTGGGTGGTTGATATCACCTACATCGCCACAAAAGAAGGCTGGTTGTATCTGGCAGTGATTCTGGACCTGTATTCAAGAGCAGTTGTGGGTTGGTCGATGCAGTCAGGAATGAGCAAAGCCCTGGTGATCGCTGCCTGGGAAATGGCTTGTTCCTGGAGACATCCGCCGGAAGAATTGCTGCATCACAGTGATCAGGGCAGCCAGTACACCAGCAAAGCCTATCTGAAATTGCTGCGGGATAAGAACTGCCGCATCAGCATGAGCGGGAAAGGAAATTGTTATGACAATGCTTGCATGGAGAGTTTTTTCTCGAGCTTGAAGATTGAGTGT
>JAAYJV010000053.1 GCA_012522755.1 Candidatus Hydrogenedens sp. | reverse complement strand
GACATGGTTCAGGTAGGGGCGCGGCATGCCGTGCCCATTTCAGCCTCAACCCCGACCAAAACCCCTCCCACATCCGACCGATCCGGCGGATTCCCCCCGGGTAAGGTTGAGGACTCCAAGCCCGAATATCGCCATCGGTTGACATACCCCGTCGGCCATTCCTACAATATCCTCATACATTTCAACCTGGAGGATTTCAATCCATGCCTATGCATCATCTTTGTGGAAGCCTGATACTGTCCGTGCTCGTGCTGCTTTGTTGCGGCTTCAGCGTTGCGCAGCCTGTAGTGGGCGAATTGCGCTGTGAAAATCTGAAAGATCCCATCGGTATTGACCGCACCGAGCCCCGTCTTTCCTGGCAGCTCATGCCGGGTCATCGCGGGCTGGCCCAGTCTGCTTATCAGGTGGTTGTTTATCATAAGAAGGAAGGGGAGTGGGACGAGGCGCCTGTTTTCTGGGATTCAGGCAAAGTCGATTCCTCTGATTCTCATCTGGTGCCTCTGGGCGGCGAAGCTCTTTCCTCGGATATGGAATATCAGTGGATGGTTCGTGTCTGGGATGAAGAAGGTACGCTTTCCGAGTGGAGTCCCGCAGCGCGTTTTACCGTAGGCCCCGCCGACAACCGTTCCGGTATCAATCAGAACTGGAAGGGGGAATGGATCGGTGTTGACTGGATTGAAAATCACGAAGGGCCTTTGCCGCTCTTGCGCCGTGAGTTTGAGCTGAAGGACAAGCCCATCCGCGCCTATGCCCATGTCTGTGCGCTGGGCTATTATGAACTCTATCTCAACGGCGAAAAGATCGGTGACGATGTCCTTTCTCCCGCTGTGAGCGATTATTCCAAACGGGGCCTGTATCTTTCTCACGAGGTGACAGAGTCACTGCAGGCTGGTGACAACTGCATCGGCCTTTGGCTGGGTCGTGGCTGGTCCACGGGCGTTCTCGGACTGCTGACAGACCGTGGCCCTGTGGTGAAGGTACAACTGGAAATCGTACTTCCCGACGGCAGTCGCCGTATTGTGACCACAGGGAGCGACTGGAAAACCACGGAAAGTCATATCACCCCGCTGGGCAAAGGGATGAGCGGCGGCTATGGCGGCGAGCGTGTGGAAGCGGCCAAAGAAATTGTCGGCTGGAGCAAAGTGGGATTTGATGCCTCTGATTGGCGGGATGTGACGGTCTATCAGTTTGATGATGAGAAATCGCCCCGCATCGATGCACAGATGATGGAGCCCAACCGTCTTCTTGATGAGATCACGCCCCTTTCCGTGGAGCCTCTGGACGATGATTTTCTGATCGATATGGGCCGCAACTATACAGGCTGGTTCATGCTTCAGTTCCCTGATGAGTTGGAAGCGGGAACGGAAGTGTATATGGAATTCGCCGACAAGCGTTTTCCCGACGGCAAATTCCAGACCTATAACCAGCACAACATCTATGTGGCCAAGGGCGGCGGAGGCGAATCCTTCTGCAACCAGTTCAACTACCACGCCTTCCGTTTCGCCATCATTAAAGGACTGCCCCGGGCACCGAAACTGGAAGAGATCAGCGGGCGCATGGTCTCCACAGGCTATGATCGGGCTGCGGAATTCACCTGCGACAATACGCTGTTGAATGACATCTACACGACCACCCTCTGGACGCATCAATGCCTGAGCCTTGGTGGTTACACGGTGGACTGCCCTCACCGTGAACGCCTCGGCTACGGCGGCGACTCCGGCACCTCCATGGAAAACGCCATGCTGAACTTCAAAAGCAATCCCTTCTATGTGAAGTGGGCGGAAGACTGGCGCCTATCCCAGGGGGCCGATGGCGACGTGCCCTATACAGCGCCCAACTCTCAGGAAGCGGGTGGCGGTCCTGTCTGGAGCGGCTTCTGCATCACCATGCCCTGGATGGTCTACACTTCCTATGGCGATTTGCGTATCCTGGAAAAGAACTGGCCCATGATGAAAGGCTGGCTGGCCTTCATCGATACGAAAATGGACGACGGGCTCATGCGTCCCTACGTGGGTATCGGCAACAGCCTGCCTACCTGGAGTTTTCTGGGTGACTGGGTACCGCCGGGACGGAAACAGGGCAAAGACCGGGTGGACGATCTTTCCACGCTCTTCTTCAACAACTGCTATCTCGTTCACTGTCTGCAGATCGCCTCGCAGGTGGCAACGCTCATGGGAGAGCCCGAAACAGCCCAGGCCTACACGGAAAAAGCCACCACACTGGCGGGTATATTGCATGAACGCTTTCTGAACGAAGACGGCGCCACCTATGCCAACGGCGAGCAAACCTATCTGGCCATGCCGCTCCTCTTCGCCATCACTCCACCGGAGAAGCGTGGGGAAGTTTTTGCAGCCCTGGAAAAAGATATTGTGGAAACACAGAAAGGGCACCTCAACACGGGCATGCACGGCAACTATTACATGGCCCGCCTTCTGATCAAAGAACGGCGCAACGATCTCATGACTCTCATGCACACCCAGGAGACCTATCCCAGCTATGGATTCATGCTGAAAAACGGTGCGACAACCATCTGGGAAGAATGGGACGGCGACAACTCTCAGATTCATAACACCATGATCGCCATCGGCATGTGGTTCATCGCCGGTCTGGGTGGTATACAACTGGATGAAGCACATCCCGGCTTCAAGCATTTCACGTTGGCACCGGGTGTGGAAAGCGGTCTGGGACAGGTACGCGCTGTTCATCACTCGCCTTATGGCCAGATTCTGAGTGCCTGGAAGAAAGGCGAGGCTGGTCTGGAGTATGAGGCTGAGATCCCGCCCAACAGCAGTGCCACCGTGGTGCTTCCGGCGGCTTCGGCTGAAGCTGTGCAGGAAAGCGGCAAGCCTCTGGCGGAGAGTGGGGGAATCAGCAATATCCGCTTTGAAGACGGACTGCTGCGCTGCGAAGCCGCATCAGGTAGTTATCAGTTTGTCGTGCAATAACCGAAGAAGGTAAAAGCTTGAATACCCTGGCGGCTTCCACTATGGAGGCCGCCTATTTTGTCATGAGAGCATGGTGTGTACACAAAGACGGAAGGGACAGTGTGTTGCTGTCTGTCAATTTTCATTCTTTTTCGAAGACGTTTATTTTGCTGACTCTCTAAATCATTTAAGTCCAAGATATTATGAGATCCCGGATTCGGCAAGGTATCTTCTGATAATTATGAACAAATAATACTTCGGGGAACCCTGAAAGACGTTGAGATTCACTCCTGGGAACGCCAATTTCCACATTGGCAGACAGCGTGTTATGGCACCGATATTTTATAAACGGCAATTCGGTAACAGATCTTTCCTGGCCACAAATTGAATAAAAGCTTTTGTAAACTCTGAGTCTTTGTTATCCCGTCAAATGCGTACATAAATCACGGTTTTTTCCCGGGTATCCTGCCAATGTGGAAATTGGCGTTCCCAGGTAAGTACCGGACGGCTTTATGCTTGTATCGAGAAGATAGAATAACGCAAAGGCGATATATAATACTGAACAGGGCGGTCATATCCCTCCCAGTCTTCCCAATCTGGATGCCGGTCTTTTTTGCGCTGTTGTGGCTGTATACTTTGACAGGCGGGTCGGGTCGCAAAAAAAACCGGCATGACGGCGGGGGTATGTCGTGAGGTATTTATAAAGACTTCAGGGAATTGGTCTTCACTGGGGAGTCGGACGGATCGGACGGATGTGGGAGGGGCGCGGGTCGGGGTCAGAGGATTTATGCTGAATCAGTGGACAAAGTGGACGTGTTAAGGCTACAGATCTTTTTATACCATCTGTGTTTTTTCAGTGTGTTCCGTGGTTAGAAAAAGAAAAGAATCATTTGCTTGCAACTGTGCTGCACTGTGCACCTCTGTGGTGAAAACTCCAGAAAGAACGCTTACTCATAGGCGCTCTTCGCGAGCCAGCAGCTTCGCTGTGGAATCCACCACGATAACGCCGCCTTCCGTGACCCGGAAATAACGGGCGTCTTTCTCCAGGTCATAGCCCAGAATCGTGTTTTCCGGGACGACAACATCCTTTTCAATGATGGCACGGCGAATACGGCATTTGCGGCCGATGCTCACCCGATCAAAGAGAATGCTTTCATGAATCTCTGAGTAAGAGTTGATGCGTACCTGCGGACCCAGCACGCAATGATCTATCAGACTGCCGCTCACAATGCAGCCCGGGCTGACAATGGAATCAACGGCTGCACCGAAACGCACGCCCGGATCAGCGAAGACAAACTTGGCCGGCGGCAGGCTCGGGACATGGGTACGCATGGGCCATTTCCGGTCATAGAGATTGAAATGAGGATCCACACTCACCAGATCCATATTGGCCTCCCAATAACTGTCGAGGGTTCCCACATCACGCCAATACTTCGAATCCTTGCGGTTCTCGTCCTGAAAGTTGAAGGCATAAACAGAGGCTTTGTTCCCGACCAGGCGGGGGATGATGTCTTTCCCGAAATCATGGCTGCTCCCCTGCATACCCGCATCCAGATTCAGTTCCCGGCGCAGAGTATCCACGTTGAAAATATAAATACCCATGGAAACCAGAGCGGCCGAGGGATTGCCGGGAATGGACTGAGGACTGGCCGGCTTTTCTTCAAAGCCTGTGACACGGTTGTTGATGTCCACCTCGAAGACGCCGAAACGGGAAGCCTCCGTCAGAGGCGTTTCAATGGCGCCTATGGTCAGATCCGCACCTGTCTCCAGATGCTGCCGGAACATCTTCTGATAATTCATCTTGTAGATGTGGTCGCCGCTCAGAACCAGAACATGCTTCGGATCAGCCTGGTTGATGGAATACAGATTCTGATACAAGGCGTCGGCCGTACCCTGATACCAGTTGCGGTTCACGCGCATCTGCGGCGGAATCACTTCGATGAACTCGCCCAGTTCCCCATGCATGATATTCCAATTATGGGCGATATGCCGTGCCAGCGAGTTGGACTTGTACTGGGTGAGTACGAGGATGCGCCGATAATGGGAGTTGAAACAGTTTGACAGGGTGAAATCGATGATACGGTACAAGCCGCCGAAAGGGACAGCGGGCTTGGCACGGTCTTTCGTAAGGGGATACAAGCGTTCCCCCATTCCCCCGGCAAGTACAATGGTCAGAATATCAGACATCAATAACGCTTTCTATACAGACGACACCGCATGCCCATAGAGGAAACAAAGGAAAGGGCGTTTATATTGCATGGGACGAGGTGTGAGGTGCGAGGAGCGAGGGACGAGGGACGAGGGAGATGACAGTGAGACATGGTTCAGGTAGGGGCACGGCATGCCGTGCCCATTTCAGCCCCAATCCCGACTAAAACCCATCCCACATCCGACTGATCCGACTGATCCGACTGATCCGACCGACAGCCTCGTGGTTTGTCTACTTGCTCTTCATGCCATTCGTCGGGGCTTTGTCCTGGATCCCGGTCTTTTTCGCGTTGTCTGGGTAATTATCTTTGTACAGAGGCGTCAGCGCGCAAAAACCGGGATGACGGCGGGGGTTGTATTGAGGGGCGAGGGACGAGGCATTGGTGTCCCTTCAGTCCACTTGGTCCACTGTTTCTCCTCTTCTACATTCCCAATGCTTTAGCCAGCAAGGCACCGATGTTTTTACTGAGTGCGGCGGGGTTGTCCACATCAGATCCTTCGGCGAGGAGGGCGAGGCCATAGAGTGTCTCCGCAAAAAGCCCCATAGCTTCTCTGGAAGGATCCGCTTCAAAGTGTTTGAGCAGTGCGGCGGTGACAGCATGGTCGGGATTGATTTCCAGGATGCGTTTTGTCGGGGGCATCTGCTGGCCCATCATCTTCATCATCTTTTCGAGCTGAGGGCTGAGGTCGGCCTCGTCCACAACGAGACAGGCCACGGAATCCACGAGCCGGGATGAGGGACGCACTTCTTTCACCTGATCAGTGAGGATTTCAGCGAATACGGAAAAGAGGCCTTTGTACTTGTCTTCTTTGTTTTCGGTGTCGCTGTCTTCTTCATCCTCTTTCTTCTCTTCATCGAGATTCAGGGCGCCACGGCCGATGGACTTGAATTCGAAGTCCTGATATTTGTCGGCATGATGCGTCCAGAATTCATCGGCGCCATCGCTGAGAAGGAGCACTTCAATATCTTTGGCGCGAAAGGCCTCCAGATGAGGGGATGCTTTCAGGGAATCCAGTGACTCGCCGGAGAGATAATAAATGACTTTCTGTCCTTCCTGCATGCGGCCCACATAGTCTTTCAAAGAACAGGGCTCATCACCGGAGCGTGTGGTATGGAAAAGGGAGAGATCCAGCAGTGCGGCCTGGTTGTCGGCATCCATGGCGAGCCCTTCTTTCAGGATGGCGCCATAGTGTTGCCAGAACTGCTGGTATTTCTCGGGTTCCTTCTCCTGCAAATGCTGCAATTCCTGGAGCAACTTCGCCACAATCCCTTTGTTCATGCGCTGCACCAGCCTGTTTTCCTGGAGCAGTTCCCTGGAGATATTCAGGGGCAGATCTTCGGAATCGACAACGCCCCGCACAAAACGGAAATAGGGGGGAAGCAGATCCTGACAGTTGTCCATGATGAAAATGCGTTTGATATAGAGGTGAAGCCCGTGCTGCAGGGCCTGTTGCGCATACAGGAGGTCATAGGGCATGCGCTCGGGGATATAGAGCAGGATTCTGTATTCCAGGGTCCCTTCTATTTTCGCCTGCACACGAAGGAGCGGGTCGTTCCAGTCACGGGTGAGATGCTTGTAAAATTCGTTGTATTCCTCGTCGGTGACCTCATCCCTGTTCCGGAGCCAGATGGCTTTCATGGAGTTGAGGGGCTCGTCGGCCGCATCGGTATCGTCGCTTTCTTCGTCATCTTTCGCCTCGTCTTCTTCGGCGGCTTTCAGGTCGGTGAGCCGGATGGGATAAGAGACGAAGTCGCTGTATTTTTTGACAATACGTCGAATTTCCCAGGCATTCGTATAATCCTGCAGAGCGTCTTCCTGATCCGCTTCCTTGAGATGGAGGATGACGGTTGTACCTGCTTCTTCAAGTGTTGCATCGCCCAGGATATATTCGCCCTGGCCGCTGCTTTCCCAACGGGTGGCTTCGTCTGTTCCGGCCCGGCGGGTAATGAGTTCCACACGGTCGGCCACCATGAAAGCGGAGTAAAAGCCCACACCGAACTGGCCGATGAGATCCGGGGAGCCGTCGCCTTCTTTCTTTTCCTGGAGTGCTTTGAGGAATTCCCGGGCACCGGAGCGGGCAATGGTCCCGATGAACTGATGCACCTCTTCCCGACTCATGCCTATACCATTGTCGCTGAGGGTCAGTGTCTTCGCTTCCGGATCCAGTATGATTCTGATTTCCGGCTCGGAGGGGGCCGCAAGCTCCGGCTGGCTGATGCTTTCATAGCGTCGCTTATCCAGCGCGTCAGAGCTGTTGGAAATCAGTTCGCGCAGGAAAATCTCTTTGTTGGAATAAACGGAATGAACCATCAACTCCAGAATCTGGCGTGCTTCTGTTTTGAATTCAAAAGTTTCGCTGTGACTCACAATATCATCTCCTTATCACAATTCACTGAGCTCCATACACTCAGCTGGCCACATAGGCATCGATGGCTTCGCGCAGGGTCTTGAAGATCCAGCGGCGTTTCTCTTCGTTGCTTTCCAGCAGGGTCACACGGAAACCGGGATGGGCGCATTGGAATCCCGTGAGGGGCACGACCACAATCCCTGTTGAACCCATGAGGTAATAGACAAAACGTTTATCGTTGCTCACATCTTTGACGAGTGCTTCAATGCGTTCTTTCACCTGCTGGTTTTCGATGGGCAGCGTCTGACGGTCGTTCAACACTTTGTCCTTGAACATGACGGTCATATAAAAGGCGCCGCCCGGCTTGTTGACAATGACCGAATCGCAGCCTGAAAAGGCATTGGCCGCTTCATCAGCACGTTTACTGAACATGAGTGCCCGGTTGGCAAGATGGCCCTGATAGCGCGGGTCGCTGTAGACACGGGGGATGGACATCTGCGGCAGGGTGGTGGAACAGACCTCCAGCCGCTTGGCCGCGAGAAGGCTGTCCACATACTGGGAGAAGTTGGCGTCTTTATCGCGATTCAGAATCTCAATCCAGCCGCAGCGCGCGCCGGGCCAGGGATATTCCTTGCTGATACCACGCATGGCAATGGCGGGCACATCCTGGATCCACTGGCTCATATGCATCTGCGGAAAGCCGGGATAGGTGATATGGGTATAAATTTCGTCGGCGATCATGAAGAGGTCATGCTCTTTGGCAATGGCCACAATCTGATCGATGACCTCGCGGGGATAGACGGCGCCGGTGGGATTATCGGGACTCAACAATAAAATACCGGCGATGGAGTCGTTATACCGGACCTTGTTGCGGATGTCCTCAATATTAGGCATCCAGTTGCTCTGCGGATCCAGATCATAAGTGGCGGGACCATAGCCCGAATGAGCCGCTTCCGCTGAAGAGTGGGTGCTGTAGGCGGGCGAAGGCCCCAGTACCCGGGCTTCCCGTTTCAGGAAGCCGTAGATCCGTGCAACAGCATCACCGATACCATTGAAGAAAATGATATCATCGGCCGTGATTTTTTTGCCATTGGGCCGGGCGTTCACTGTTTCCGCCAGAAATTCGCGGGTCTCCGGCACACCCGCCGTATCGCAATAACCGAAGGATGCGGGCTGCTCCAGAAGATCGCGGAGAATTTCCTTGATCCAGGGGGCGATCACTTCGCCTTTTTCAATGGGATCACCGATGTTTTCCCAGACGATATTTTGGCCCAGAGCACGTATTTCCCGGGCGACAGCGACGATTTCCCGGATTTCATATTTAAGGTTACCAGAGCCTTCGTGCACAATGCTGAGGCGCATGAAATGTCTTCCTTGATGGTTGTGATGAAGCTGAAAAGGCTGAAAAATGAATGGTCCACTCCCTGAGAGCGGGTTTCGGGTGATTCCCCTCTATCCTGAAATCCCACAAACACCCTGTAAAATAATAGTCTTTTTGGGCCTCTGAATGCAAAAAAAACGGAAAGAGGGGCGAGGGGCAAGGGGGAATCGGTCGGATCGGTCGGATCGGTCGGATCGGTCGGATGTGCGAGGGGCGAAGTTGGGTTTTGGGTATAGAAGAAACTTCAGGGGTTGGGTCGGTTCTGACGGTCAGACATCTCCGTGGCGGGAGTTGTCCACTTGGTCCACTATGACCCATCAGACCAGCGCATCCCCTTCCAGATCAGAGGGCATATCAACGCCCAGGAGCTTCAAAGCTGTCACGCCAAGATCCTGTATATGGGGCGTCTCTTTTTCCAGGGGTTTATTGGCCAGGCATATTCCCGGGCAGTGGCGGTAATCGCTGGAGGCATGCTCGCCGCTCCATTTATCGGTAACGGTTTCGAAGAGAGGATCACCGACGCCGCCTCTGGAGGTCTGGCGGCCGCTCTGAAAAGCTTCGGCATAGCCCAGGGAGATATCCGGTGCTTCCCCTTCGGCTTCACCGCTGTATTCATCAGAGGTATACAAGGCGGAAAAGACCTTTGCGCCTGTAGCGGGATCTTTCACATCGGCGAGGCGGTTGATAAGCTCCTCACGGAAGGCGACAGCCTCTTCTTTTTTGACGGTTCCGAAGCGTTCCCGTCCCTGCAGATTGATATAGAGGGAACTGAGTCCGACGGAATAGGCTTTTGTTTTTGTCCAGTCTATACCCATGAGAAAGCCCGTATCGGCCGCTTTGGGGTCGGACAGGTTGAGATAGCCCTGTTCCTGGAGCCAGCTGTTGAGATTGAAGCCTGTGCGCCAGGTGCCGAAGCCATGGTCGGAGAAAACAAAGAGATGGTCATCCTCCTGAATTTCACTGAGCATCTGACCGACAAAAGCATCGGCTTCCTTATAACAATCCTCCAGCGCATATTTCCAGCGTTCGGGCACCTCCTCTTCATAGAGGGGATGTTTTTCGTCACGGAAACGCCAGAAGAGATGGCCTATGCGGTCTGTAGCCGTCCAGCCGCTTAGAAGAAAGTCGTAGTCGCCCCGGCGGTGTTCATCGAGAGTGAGTTTGTTGCGCCAGGCCATGGTGTTTTTGATATCGGCGAGAAAGGCATCTTCATCAAGATCCATTTGTCGCAGAGCGTGGGTATCGTAGGCCCATCCAATGGTCTTGTAGAGACCGAAGCGTCCCTTGAGTTCAGCACTGTAATCTTCGGGCTGGGTGAGGGCGGAATAGGGATGATCGGGATGATACTGGACACAGGACATGTACAAGCGGATCTGCTCACCGATTTCGGTGGGGAAGAAACGCGCAATGCCCATGACTGTATCTTTATCCGTCATTTTGAAGGAAAATTCAAGCCATTCCGACCATTGTCCCTGGACCAGTTCCACCTGACTGTGGCCGGTCTTCGCCAGTGCCTGCTTGTTTTTCCGATCGGCCGTGATGATGAGCAGCGCTTCCGTATAGGCTTTTGCATCAGCGAAGGGATAGCGGTTATCTCTGGGTCCGGGAATGGGAAGCCGCGCCTCGTCGGATCCGTCAAAAGACAGGAGGATACGTTTGCCTCCGCCGAGGGATTCAGCAAGCTGTTCAGGCGTGAAGCGATCGCTCAGGGAAAAATAAGTGCTTGTGGTTCCCCGCAGATCAGGCACTCCCAGCGCACTGAGCATGATGCCGTTTTTGAGGGGATCGGGCGGGAAGGCAAAAGGTATGTTGAGAATTTTGCCCCTTTTGCCCTGTTCATCGGCAACACTCCAGAAGGGGATGCCCTTGCGGTAGTTTTCCGCCTTGGCGCCTTCCTGCATGATTCCCTGCGGAGAGATGACCGGAGGAACGAGTTTACCCGTACCCACGAGGGGCATGGGTCCGGCCGGGCCGTTGGGTGTACGACGGATGAAGTCGAAAATATTGTGGGCTCCGGGATTCTTGCAAGTGGCATAGGAGGACCAGGCCACAGGCGATTGGGGCGGGATGGTTGATCCGAGGCGATAGGAGCCGCCCAGTTCTTTGAGTCTGGCGAAGTTGGGCATGTCGCCCCGTTCCATCATGGCTTCGGCAATGGAAGGCTCCAGGCCGTCATAGCCGAGCATGATGACCCGTCCTTTAGGGGCGGCTCCGGCTTTGCCAATATGAAAAGTGCGGCTTAACGCTGCGGCTGTGAGTGTTGAAGCGCTGCGCTTGAGAAATGTGCGCCTGGATACTGTGGAAGGACTGTTGTTTTTATCTGTCACCTTTCGCATGCTCCTCTATGGAAATCCCTGTTCTTTATCTGTGACAGGGCTCTGGCGTCCGGGTCTGTCCACCCCTGGGGTTCGTCCGGTCCGGAGTTCATAAAATAGAACAGTTTCCGGCACCTCCTTATTCTTCGGCTTGCCGGGCCCGTTGTTGTTTTACCAGATAAATATGCAATACGGCAACATCAGAGGCACGGATTCCCGGGATACGGTTGGCCTGGCCGAAGTTGGCGGGGCGCACTTCTTTGAGCCGTTGTCTGCTTTCCCGGGGCAAACCGGGCACAGCGTCATAGTCGAAGGAATCGGGGATGGCGAGCTTTTCTGTTTTGGCAAACTGATGGATCATGCGCGCTTCCCGTTCGAGATAGCCGCTGTATTTGACACGGATTTCAATCTGCTCTTTGCTTTGAAAGTCGAGGCTTTCCTCGGGCGGCCAGAGGCGGTACAAGGCTTCCAGCGTCATGCCCGGCCTGCGCAGAATCTGTTCCAGGGGAGCGGCCTGCATGGCGGGTGCTTCGCCGCATTCCCGCAAGAGTTCATTGAGCGCCTCCGAAGGAGCGCCCGTAGTCTGGCGAAGCCGTTTGATCTCCGCAGCAATGCGCTTTTCTCTTTCCTCTATCTGCGGTACTGAGCAGTTGCGCTGCAGGCCATAGGCGGCCAGCCGCAGATCGGCGTTGTCATGGCGCAGATGGAGCCTGTATTCCGCCCGTGAGGTGAAGAGCCTGTAAGGCTCCAGAACGCCCCGGGTCACGATGTCATCCACCAGAACACCGAGATAGGCCTCGCTGCGGTTGATGATGAGAGGCGCTTCCTTTGCCAGATAGCGCATGGCATTGAAGGCGGCATAGAGTCCCTGTGCGGCGGCTTCCTCATAACCGGAGGTGCCATTGATCTGTCCGGCATGAAAGAGCCCCCGTATCTTTTTCGTTTCCAGCGCGGGTGTCAGCTGCGTGGGCGGAATAAAATCGTATTCGACGGCATAACCCGGCCTGATGATGCGGGCCTCTTCCAGTCCTTTGCAGCTGTGGAGCATGGCATACTGCACCTCCAGAGGCAGGCTTGTGGAGAGGCCGTTGACATACATCTCATCTGTGTTCAGGCCTTCGGGTTCCAGAAAAATATGATGGCATATGTTGTCGGGAAATTTGACGATCTTGTCTTCAATGCTCGGACAATAGCGCGTGCCGATGCCTTCAATCTTTCCGGAATAAAGGGGACTCTGATCCATATTCTCCAGAATGATATCCCGGGTTTGTTCATTGGTCCGTGTCAGCCAGCAGGAAATCATATTCCTGTCAAAACCCTCAATGGGCGTGGAAAAGGAAAAGGGGCGTGGATCCTCATCGCCGGGCTGTTCCACGAGCCGCTCATAATCCACTGTGTTCCTGTCTATCCTGGCGCAGGTTCCTGTTTTGAGGCGGCCCAGCGTGAAGCCCAGACGCTCATAGGCCGCACTGAGACTGTCAGCTGCATTGGCATCGCCCCGGCCTCCGGGACGGCTCGTCATGCCGTAATGAAGGAGCCCCCGCAGGAAAGTGCCTGTACAGACTATGGCGGCACCGGCGGCGATTTCTTCGCCCTCAGCACTGCGTACGCCGACCAGGACACCATCTTCCACAATGAAGTCCGTAATCTCCATTTCCCGGAGGCTGAGCCCCGGCGTGGCACGGCATAGCTCGCCCATATAATCTTCGTAGAGGAAACGGTCCGCCTGAGCCCGGGGCGAGTGGACAGCGGCGCCCTTGCTGCGGTTGAGCATTCTGAACTGGATTCCCGTCGCATCGATGGCCCGGGCCATTTCCCCGCCGAGCGCATCGATTTCCCGCGTCAGCTGTCCCTTGGCAACACCGCCAATGGAGGGGTTGCAAGGCATACAGCCTATGGCGTCGAGGTGCATGCTTGCCAGCAGCGTACGGTATCCGCAGCGTGCAGAGACCAGGGCTGCTTCTATACCGGCATGACCGGCACCGATAACGAGGATATCAACAGCGTTCATGAGAGCTTTCAGGTATCAGAAGCGACCGTTTCTTCCGATGAGCTGAAGAAATTCCTGTCGGGTGATTTCATCATCATGGAAGCTTCCCAGCACGGAGGAGGTGGTCATGAGGGAACTTTGTTTTTCCACACCGCGCATCATGGTGCACAGGTGTTTGCATTCCAGAACAACGCCCACTCCTTCAGCCCGTGTATTGTCCATGATGGCTCTGGCTATCTGCGCCGTGAGCCGCTCCTGAATCTGGAGTCTGCGTGAATAAAAGTCCACTATGCGGGCGATCTTGCTCAGGCCGATCACTTTTTCCTGAGCGATATAACCCACATGGGCACGGCCGAAAAAGGGCAGCATATGATGTTCACAGAGACTGTAGAGTTCAATATCTCTCATGATGATCATATTGTTTGATTCGGCCTCAAAGATGGCGTCGTTGATGATCGTGTTCATGTCCTGATGATAGCCCCGGGTGAGAAACTGGAGGGCTTTGGCATAGCGATCTGGCGTTTTGATCAGCCCTTCCCGGTCGGGATCCTCTCCGAGTTCGATGAGCAATTCCCGAACGAGTCCGGCTATACGTTCCGTGTTCATAACAGAAACCTTTCTTTCAGGTGCTTGCTGAGCTCCCTGTCTTTTTGAAGCGTTTTTCTCTTGTGGTCAGAGCAACAGCTGTGGAGAGGGGCATCCATTCCCGGCAGCTGTATATGGGGCTCCAGATCCAGAAGAGGAACAAATAAAAAAGGATGAAGACCTATATCCGGGTCGGGAAGGATAAGCCCCGGCTCGTTGATTATTTCTGAGGCATACAGAAGAATATCCAGATCAATGGGCCGGGCGGCATATTTGTCATCGCTGCGCAGCCGGCCCGCTTCTTCTTCAATCTTCCGTAATATTGTATATTTTAGGCTCATCCGGTTTTTGCGTACTTGAATTAAGGGTTGTGGACATGATGGTATATTCTCCGCAATGTTTCATCAGCAAAAAAAGGAGAATATTCATGTCCACGCGTCTATTGTATCATGCTTTTTGT
>JAAYJV010000010.1 GCA_012522755.1 Candidatus Hydrogenedens sp. | reverse complement strand
CCCGGGCGAAAGATTTTTCGCCCCTACCAGCCTTTGGTTTTAGTCCCGCGCGGCACTCCCCGGGCGAAAGATTTTTCGCCCCTACCAGCCTTTGGTTTTAGTCCCGCGCGGCACTTCCCGGGCGAAAGATTTTTCGCCCCTACCAGCCTCTGGTTTTAGTCCTGCGCTGTACTCCCCGGGCGAAAGATTTTTCGCCCCTACCAGCCGTTAGTCTTTACCCTGTCTGACAGCGACTTCTCAGCAGCCACTTGTTCCTGGCACAGAGACCAGCATTTCCAGAGGCAACGGGGATGGTGAAAAAAGCTCTTCCACAGATTGCCCTTGATCGTAGTGGACAGGCTTCCATCACGGTGAAGATAACCAAACCATTCACCGTGTTCCGGGTCCGCAAAATGTTTCTCGCACCATTCCAGCAACTCATGGTGCATGTGTGCGTATTTTTTGTTGCCCGTACAGATCCAGGCGAGAAGCGTGGCAATGAGTGCTTCGTTATGGGGCCACCAGAATTTCATGTCATGCCAGTATTCCTGCACGGGACGGTCGTACAGATCCCGGAAATAAAAGATCCCGCCGTATTGCTGATCCCAGCCGCGCCGCCACATCCAGTCGACCATGACACAGCCTTTATCAATGAGTTGGCTGTCCTTGCGATAGCGCCCCTCTTCCATAATGAACCAGGCGGCTTCTATGGCATGTCCGGGATTCAGAAGTCGCCCATCAAAATGATCGACAACGCTTCCGTCAGGTGCCACATTTTCAAGAACACATTCCAATTCCGGTTTCACGAAGAGCCCGATAATCTCATCAACAGAGCGGTCTATCCAATACTCCCATTCGGGTGTGGGCCCGATATTATCACAGAGCTCCCGGGCGGTCACGAGAGTGATCATCCGGGGAGAAAGGGAGGTGAGAGGACGGGTATCCGTGAACTTGGGCGTCATGACATGGGGCGTAAAATTCAGATGTGTGAAGCGGGCGAAAAGCGCTGTTGCGAGGGATGCCGCCCGGTCGCTTCCTGTGGCGCGTGCATAGGCCGCCTGGGCAATGGCCGCAAAGGCTTCGCTGAAGGCATAGCGTCGTTTTCTGATGGGCTTCCCGTCGCAAGTCATATGAAAGAACATGCGGCCGTCTTTATCAATACAATATTTTTCCAGAAACTGAAGGCCCGACTCCGCCCATTCCAGCCACTCGGGGCGCTGCCCAACATGGTTGTACAAAGTAAGGAGCATCCACGCCATGCGCCCCTGTGCCCAGACCGATTTATCTGAATCGAGGAGGCTCCCATCCCTGTCAAGACAATGGAGATAGCCGCCATATTCCGTGTCAACACATCGGGGAAACCAAAAGGGGACACAGTCTTCCAGAAGCATTTTCTGATATCGGCTGGCTAATTGCTGAAAACTTTGACCTTCCATGACAAACTCTCTTTTCTCTTATTTTCTTCAGGCATCCGGATCCAGCACATCGTCCAGCGTGGACAGGGTCAGGCCCCTGATGGAATGGCCCGGAGGCGCAAAAAACAGACTGGCCCCATAGCCCGTAACAAAACAAAGGACAATACCCGCTACAGCATAGAGCAGGAAATGGGTGGCTGTATAACGTTGAACGAGGAAGAGCCCGCCCGCTCCGCAAAGGGCACCGATCATGGCACCGGGAGCGTTGGCCCGGGTCGTGAAGATTCCCAGACAGAAAAGTCCGCACATGGGCGCGCCGAAAAGTCCGAGGATGGTCATGAACTGATCCCACAGAGACATGATATCGGAAGAGGCGAAAAGCAATGCCAGAGCCAGTCCGCCCATTCCGAAAAGCACGGTCAGAACACGACCCAGATGCAGGAGGCTCCGCTCTGTTTTGAAGAGCCGCCAGGGCCGCACAAAATCCTCAACCACAGCCGTGGACATGCTGTTGATGCTCGTGGATATGGTGGACTGGGCGGCTGCAAAGAGTCCCGCCACGACCAGCCCGGAAAGTCCTGCAGGCAGTTCCCGGGCGATGAAGAGCGGAAAGATGGCGTCGGTCTTGAAACCGGGATCCAGCTTTTCGGGATGATGCGCATAAAAGACAAAGAGTGCTGTTCCGATTCCGAAAAAGAGAAGGGATGAAGGGATGCAGGCCAGGGCATTGGTCCAGATGGCTTTTTTCGCCCGCGCCGTATCGGAGACAGACATATAACGCTGAACAATGGACATGTCGGAGCTGTAGGAAATGAGGTTCTGTGCCAGGCCTCCGAGAATGACTACCCATAAGGCCGTGCTCATGAAGCTGTTCATGGAAAAATCTGCTTGGATCAGTGTGAACTTGCCATGCTCATGAGCTGTGGCGAAAAATCCTGCAAGACCGCCATCCGCCAGAGTCAGCATGAGAATCAGACTGAAGAGAGCGCCGCCCATGAGTACAAAGCTCTGTATGGCATCGCTCCAGACAACAGCCTGCAAACCGCCCAGGGTGCAATAGAGAATGCTCAATACCCCCATGAGCAGAATGCTTTGCTGCTCCGAAAGCGGTGTGACAACCCGCAATGCCAGGGCCGGCAGATAGAGGACAACTCCCATGCGCCCCAGTTGAAAAAGGACAAAGGAAGCGCTGGCGAACTGGCGCACGAAACGGTTGAAGCGTTTCTCAAGATAATGATAGGCACTGACTGCATCGACCTTGCGGAAAAAGGGAAGAAAGAGCCGGATCACAAAGGGAGCCGAAGCAAGCACGGTCATATTCACGAGAAAATAGACCCAGTCCGTGGCATAGCTTTTGGCGGGGATGGCCATGAAGGTGATGGAGCTGAGCATGGTCGCGAAAATACTGAGGCCGGCCACAAACCAGGGGATGCGCTGACCGCCCCGGAAGAAATCGTCCGTGTCCTTATTGCGAAAGGAAAAGAAGATACCGAGAAAGACCATGGCCACAAGATAAATACCCAGAAAAACAAAATCCAGAATTCCGAAGCGGCTCTCCCCCGGCTTGAGTGTGATGGCCCACACATCGGCCGTGCGGACACGGGGTCGCGTTTCACCGCTGATGAGCAGAACAGGATCCCGGATACTGTCCTCTCCCCAGCGTACAGCCGGGGAAGTCACCTGATTTGCGGGGGTGGTGCCGCTCATCACCCAGCTGTCTGTAATGGTGTGGTAGGCATAGGAGTCTTTGGGAAAACCCGGATGCGCATCTTTCAACCTCTCCACATCGTAGAAGAAGGCTTCATCGGCGCCGCTCAAGACAAAAATATGGCTCTGACCGAAGTCTATACCCGTACCGGCCATGACACAACGGGGCACATCAGCACGACGTCGCCAGGCTTCTCCCCTGCCGGGCATGTATTCATAGACATCGCGGAGAAATTCCGTGGTACCTTCTTCATTCACACGGCGACCACTCATGAGATAGAAGCAATCGGCCACGCCATTATGCTGGGCCGCGCTCACAGCCAATGCCCGGGAAGGACCGGGCCAGGGAGGCAGCTCTTTCCATTGAAAGTTGTCTTGCCCCCGGAGCGACAAATCGAGCATCCAGAAATTATCTTTCGCTGTTTCCAGTTCCAGACCCGTGCATCCGCCCGCCACGTACACACAATTATTGATGACCGCCGCTGTACTGTTTGTGCAGGGCATGGGCAAAGACGGGAGCTCTTCCATCGCAACACTCTGATTCTCTTCCAACCACTTCAGCAGAAAGACATCGGCAAAACAGCTCTCTTCGTCATTGCCTCCCAGACAGACCAGGCCGTCTGCGGTGGAAGCGGAAGCGCCATAGGCGATGGGTCGGGGCAGATGACCGACCTGGATCCACTTGCAGCCCCCCTCTTTTTCCTGAATGAGCACGAAAATATCATCGTGGAAAATCTTGGACGATTCCCATATGGGCTTGGGAAAATTCGCACCGCCACCAACAATGATCACCTGGTTGTGATATCCCGCAAAAGGTCCCGCCACTCCATCGGGATCGGGCAGGGGCGGCAGGGCTGACCAGTCAAGCATCTCGGCTGAAAGCAGAGGGGGAATGAGAAGCAGGCCCAGGACAGCCAGAAATCTGATCATCTGTCTTTGTAACATTTCCTTATCCTATGCTGTCGGGGAAACCAAGAGCGTTCAATTCTTTTTCCAGAGCCTGATATTCCACGACACTGAGAGGAGTCAGGGGCAGACGCGTGAATCCGAAAGGCATGCCCGAAATGGACAAGGCTCCTTTCAATCCCGACAACCCATGGTATCGCAGCATCACCTGAATAATTTCAGCGGCTTCCAACTGATAGTTTTGCGCAGCTTCCAGATCGCCTTGATCCAGATGCTGCATGACCTTCTGAAATAAGGGAGCCAGAAAGTTGTAGGTACTGCCCACAGCGCCTTGGGCTCCGGCAACAAGCCCGCTCAGGAGCATCTCATCAACACCGAAAAGAATGTTGTATCGTCCCCCGTCAAAGGCCAGACACTGTTGCATCACTTCAAGTTCCCGGGAGCTGAATTTGATGCCGGCAAAAGATGGAATCCGGGCCGGAGCTTTCTCAAGAAAGGCCATCATATTGACCGAAAGCCCGCTCAACTGGGGAATATGATAGTAATAAAAAGGAAGATCAGGCGCGCCATCGGTGATATGGGCCAGCGTATCAACGAGCACCTCCGTGCTTTCAGGCCGATAGTACGAAGGCGAAACAGCACTGATGGCATCGGCTCCTGTGAGGGCTGCATGACGGGCAAGCTTCCGTGCTTCTTCGATGGAGTTGTGCCCCACCTGTATGACCACGGGAATGCGTCCGGCCACAGCGGCAACATAAGCGGCGGCCACGGCTTCCCGTTCTTCCGTGGAAAGAGAGGGCCCTTCTCCCGTACTGCCGCAGACATAAAACCCTGTAATCCCCTGAGCGATCAGTCGCTCCACCAAGGCGGGTATGGGCTTCAGATCAACTTTGCCATCCCGGTCAAAGGGCGTGAAGGTTGCCGCAATAAGTCCGCTGAGCTTCATCTTCATGATTATTCCTTATGATACTTTTCTGACCCTGATATTACTGTGGCTTATTGTTGCGGGGGGAATCAACTTATGACCGGGAGCCGGGCTATTACTTGACATGCAATTCCACCTCTGCAGTGAAAAAAAAGAAAGAACAATTTGCTTGTAGCTGTGCAGCACTGTGGCGAGAAAAGCCTCTGCGATAAAAAATATTTTTTCTGCTGTCGCTTGCAATATTTTTTAAAATATGGCATCATAACGCTGATCATACAGCCCTGCCGTAACTGGCGAGCACGAGCGTGGAGGCAACCACGATGGAGCGGCCGGGCACCAGTATTGTGCCGTTCGCCTGGGCAACAGTGTGTCGTCATCCGGCTTGACACATGGTGAATTATCCATTCTATTGAAAGGCGAACCATGCAGCAGACACCGCTTTTTAGTCAGTACGCAGAGCATCATGGCCGTGTAGTTGATTTCCACGGCTGGGCCCTTCCCATTCAGTTTTCCGGTATCATGGAAGAGCACAGACAGGTTCGTGAGGCTGCAGGTATTTTTGATTGCTCGCATATGGGCGAATTCCTCATACGGGGCCGCGATTCCTTTGCCGCACTGGACCGGCTGGTCATCGGCGATCTCTCTTCGCTGGCCGTCAACAAATGCCGCTATACCACCCTTCTTCATGAAGACGGCGGTATTCTGGATGATGGCGTCGCCTTGCGCCTGTCGGAAGAGGAACTGCTTCTTGTGACCAATGCCGGGGCGCTGGATACTGTTGATGCCCTCTTGGGTGCTCAGGTACCTTCTGTGGAAAATCTTTCCGCCACTCTGGCAAAGATTGATATACAAGGTCCTCTGGTTCCCCGTATTCTTCTGGAATTCGGTTTTGAATGTGTGCGCCATCTGGGATTCTGGGTGGGCATGCGCCATGAGTGGAAGGGGCTGGAACTGATCGTGGCCCGTGCCGGTTACACGGGAGAATGGGGTTACGAGCTTTTTGTGCCTGCCGAAGGAGCTGTGGCTCTCTGGCAGATGCTTGCCGCCCATCCTTCTGTGAAGCCCTGTGGACTGGGTGCCCGCGATACCTTGCGTATGGAGATGGGCTATCCCCTGAGCGGTCAGGATCTCACAGCCGACCGGACAGCTCTGGAAGCGGGGCTCGACCGCTTTATCGCCTGGGATACGGACTTTCCCGGAAAGGCCCGGATGGAACAGCAGCGCGATTCTCAGGACTATCAGAAGTTGGTATTGTTGAGAAGTGCCGACAAACGCGCTCCCCGCAATGGCTTTGTCCTGAAACATGAGGGCGAAGAAGTGGGTGTGGTGACGAGCGGCACTTTCGGCCCCACAGTGGCTTATGGTATCGGCCTCGGCTATGTACCCTGCTCATTGGCCACTCCGGGGGTCGCTTTTGAGGCCGGACCCCGAAATATGACGGTGCAAATCGAAACTGCACCTTTCTATAAAGAGTCTACAGGACGGAAGAAAATTGAAGCACAGCAATTGTAAACTGAATGGAGGAAAACCATGAATCCCGATACCCTCAAATATACAGAAGACCACGAATGGATCGTTGAACAGCGCGGTTTGTATGTCATCGGCATCACGGAATATGCCGTGGAAGAACTGGGCGAAATCACCTTTGTTGAGCTTCCTGAAATCGGTCGGCGTCTGGAACGTGGAGAAGATGCCGCTGTTCTGGAATCTGTCAAAGCGGCCAGCGACGTGCTCTCGCCCGTGACAGGCGTGGTGGCCGAAGTCAACGACACCCTGGAAATGGAGCCCGATCTCATCAACCGTGATACCTATGGTAAAGGCTGGATCCTGAAACTGAAAGATGTGGATCTGGAAGAATATGAGGATCTGATGGACTCGCGCAGTTATCGCGGCTATCTGAAAACAGTGGAATAATCCCGGAGCCTCGTTTCTTCATTTTACCCCCACCCCGGAGGACTGTCGGATGAACTGGACCCCAGCCACAACGGATGAGCAGCAGGCCATGCTGTCTGCTCTCGGCCTGGCTTCAACGGACGCTTTTTTTGATGCCATTCCCCCTGATTTGCGGATGAAAGACTGGACAGTGCCCGCTGATGGCCAGAGCGAACAGACCTTGCGTCAGAGTCTGGCCCTGCTTGCCGGAGAGAACCGGACATCAGCCATCTCTTTTCTGGGCGGCGGCTATTATGAGCATTATATTCCCGCGGCGGTGGATGCGCTGGCCGGGCGCAGCGAATTCTATACGGCCTATACGCCCTATCAGCCCGAATGCGCCCAGGGCACCCTGCAAGCCATTTATGAATATCAGTCCGCTGTCTGTCGCCTGGCCGATATGGAATGTGCCAATGCCTCTTTATATGATGGCGGCACAGCCGTCTACGAAGCGGCGGCCATGGCGTGCCGTATCACCCGACGTTCCCGTGTGGTGATCCATCCATCCGTCAATCCCGTCTGGAAAGAGATGTTGGCGACCCACACGGATGGATCTGTCCTGGAGATGGAAATAGCCGAATATCCATTGGACGACAGTGCCTGCCTCATTGTGCAGAATCCTTCCTTCCTCGGCGACGTACAGGACTTCAGTGATCTGGCGGAAGCCTGCCACGCACAGGAAACTCTTCTCATTGTCGCCTTCAACCCCGTCTCCCTCGGCATCTTGAAAACGCCCGGCGCCATGGGTGCCGACATAGCCCTGGCTGAAGGACAGAGCCTCGGCTTGCCCCTGGGTTTCGGCGGTCCTTATCTGGGTATTCTCACGGCGAAGAAAAAACACATACGCAAAATGCCCGGACGCATTGCAGCAGCCACGACTGATGATGCGGGCCGTCGCGGTTTTGTCCTGACCCTGCAGGCGCGGGAACAGCATATCCGCCGGGAAAAGGCGCTGTCCAATATCTGTTCCAACCAGGCCCTCTGTGCTCTGCGTACTCTCATCCATCTCTGTCTTATGGGCAAGGCCGGTATTGAAGCCACGGCCCGGGCCTGCCATTCCAAAGCGGAATATCTGAAGAAACAGCTCGACTTTCTGCCGCTGCTGAATGAGCATCCCACTTTCAACGAGTTTGCGGTGCGTCTGCCCCGACCCGCCCGGGAGGTCATCGAAGCCTTGCAGCCCCGTGGATTTCTGCCGGGCATCCCCTTGCATGAACTGGGCATGGGAGAACCCGGTGATCTGCTCATCGCCGTGACGGAAATGCGGAGCCGGGAAGAGCTCGATGCTTTTGCAGCGGCAATGAAGGAGTGCTGTCATGGATAAGCGTACTGTATTTGAAGCCAGTGTAGCCGGACGCCAGGCCATCATGCCCCCTCCGCTGGATGTCCCTCTTGCGGAGATGCCGGAAGAGTTGAAACGGAGTACGCCTCTTGCCCTCCCTGAACTGAGCGAGCTGGATGTGGTCCGCCATTTCACCCGCTTGTCACGCAAGAATTTCGGTGTGGATTCCCATTTCTATCCTCTGGGTTCCTGCACCATGAAATACAATCCCAAGATTGCCGAGGTGGCCGCGTCCCATCCCGGTTTTACGGATCTGCATCCCCAGCTGATCAGTTGCGAATCCTATCTGAAATCCTGTCAGGGCGCACTGCGGCTCATCTATGAGATGGAAGAATTACTGGCGGAAATCGGAGGTCTGGATGCCGGTTGTACCCAGCCCATGGCCGGTGCTCATGGCGAACTCACCGGTGTGCTTCTCATTGCGGCTTATCACCGGGATCATGGCAATAAGGGCCGTGATACCATTCTCGTGCCTGATTCAGCCCATGGTACCAATCCCGCCAGTGCGGCCATTGCCGGATTCAAAGTCCGCGAAGTGGCGTCCACCTCTTGCGGCATTGTTGATTTTGAAGATTTCAAAAAATGCCTGGCTGATGATGTGGCCGGAGTCATGCTCACCTGCCCCAATACGCATGGTCTCTTTGAGCCCCACGTGGCGGAGATGTCCGCTCTGGCCCATGAAGCGGGGGCGCTCATGTATTACGATGGCGCCAACCTCAACGCCATTGTCGGACGGGCTCGCCCGGGCGAACTGGGCTTTGACGTGATGCACTATAACCTGCACAAAAGCTTCGGAACACCCCACGGCATGGGCGGTCCCGGATCGGGAGCCATCGCTGTGAATGCACTGTTGGCACCCTATCTGCCCGGGCCGCGGGTCGTCAAGTCCGGTAATAACTTTGTTCTGGAAGAGCCGGAAAAAACGATCGGCCCTATGACGCCTTTCTTCGGGAATTTTCTGGTTGTTGTCCGTGCTTTCGCCTATCTGCGAGCGCTGGGCGGCGAAGGACTCAAAGAGGTCAGTAAGCTGGCGGCGCTCAATGCCAACTACCTGTTGCATCGGCTGAAAGAAGAATTTCCGGCGGCCTATGAAGGGCTGTGCATGCATGAATGTCTGCTCACAGCGGAAAAGATGGAAAAGGAATCGGGCATCAGCGCACTGGACATTGCGAAAGCGCTGCTGGACAGAGGCTTCCACGCACCGACAGTGTATTTCCCGCTCACAGTGAAAGAAGGACTCATGATCGAGCCCACGGAAACAGAGTCCAGAGAAACGCTCGATGCTTTTTGCGATGCCATGATGGATATTGCCCGTTTGGCGAAGGAAGATCCCGACGCCCTTCATCGTGCTCCCGAGACCCTGCCCGTGGGACGGCTCGACGAAGTGAAAGCCGCCCGTATGCTGGACTGTGCCGACCTGCCTGAATCAGACTGAGATTCTGCCCCGTTGTATAAAGAGGCTCCTGGAATACCTGGCCCGACGCAATTGAAGTGATGCAACGGCGGGAAGATTGTGTAAACCGTTTTTATGCGGCAATGGCTACGAGCAAGGCATAGGGAAAGGAGGACGTCCCATGCGAAGATGCTTGAGTTTTTTTATTCTCTCTCTGATGCTTGTCACAAGCGCGGCAGCTCATGAGCCTTTTTCCGCTCTGTACCTGCATCCCACTGTCTTTTCTGATCCAGCCCTGACACGGGCCGAAGCGGAAAGACTTCTGGATGAGACGCTGGATGAGATTCAGGCTTGCGGATTCACCACACTCCTGCCCTATGCCAATACCACTTCCGGACAGGAGAAATGGTTCGCCGGATCCCTTCCTGAAGAGGAAAAGGCGCAGCGGGATATTCTGGGAATCCTTTGTACCAAGGCACGCTCCCGCGGGATAAAAATCATGCCCGTCTATTGTGTTCTCTCGGCCGGACTCAAAATGCCTCAGGGTATCCTCCTCGAACATCCGGAATGGGCCTTGCAAAAAGAATCGCAGCCCGCCCTCGGATGGATTTCGCCGGCTCACAATGAAGCGCGTTCCTGGATACTGAGCCGCATGAGCGAAATGCTTGATCATGTGGATGCCGACGGGATCATGCTGGATTATATGCGTTTTCCCAATGAAAGCGGTGTGACCCTGGATACAGAAAATCTGGATCCTTTTCTGGAAGAATATGGCCATCTGGAAGAAGCGCAAAAAGCGGAGAAACTTCAACAGGCCAAAGAGGCGGCCCTCACAAATCTCATGAACGAAATCTCAGAGGGGCTGCGTCAGAAAAAAGAAGAGCTCTCTCTGGGAATTTACAGCTGGGGGCCCCATGTGGTCGCCAATCACCCTGTTGCCCAATCCTGGTCAGAGTGGGTGGCCGCCGGATATCTCGACCACATCAATATTTCCGGCTACTGTTACACCGACAATTATGGTGATGCCTATATGGAGGCTTTCCGTAGACGACTGAAAGAGGCCGCCCTGCTCGCCCGCAATGCATCGGCCGCCGTGGACTTGTCTTTTGCCCTCGGTGTTCACACCAGCCACGGCACCATCCCTGATGCTACGGAGATCAGCCGTTATCTGGCCACAGCCCGATCGCTGGGCTATCCCGGCGTTGCAGCCTTCGCCTGGGCTGGGCTCAAACCCTTTGTTGATGAAGTGAAAGAAACCGGATATTTTCAGCTGAGCCGTCCCATCTCCTTTTCGGAAAACAGCATTACCCGGCTGCGTATGCTTGTGGATTTCGGCAAGGACCGGGGCCAGAATCCGGGAACGCTTTTCGAGATCAGCGATGAGAAAGGGGAGGCCCGTATGGGAGCGGGATTTCAGGGTGTATGGAACACGCGCTTTCCCGGGAATCGCTTTTCCCTGCAACTTTTTGAAAGACCGGTTGCGGAAGAGGAAGAACTGGAATTTAAAGTGCTGCCCAAAGCGACGGAGAGTACGCAGCATTATCTTTATGCCACGGATTCCGGAGTTCACGCCACTTTGGGAAACAGTCCGAAATGCTGGAAGCCCGCCACACAGGAATGGGAAAATGACGGCTCTTTTTCCTTTCAGGTAGGTGCTCATCATTATGAGACAGGGAATAATAGCCTTCGTCTGGGCGATAAAGAAGTCTTTTCCTTTGACAGCGAGGCGGGAACAACCGGTATTTTTTATTATGGCGGAGGCCACCTCTTTTTTCATCTGCGACTCACTGACCCGGAAGGCAAAACACAATTGTATGCCTGCCCCTGGGATGCTGAATCGGGAGAAGAAGTACCGCTTCATCAGGCCGTGGTACAGGATCTCACTGTCCCCGGCGAATTTCCCTATGCCTATGGTCAGTTGAACAGCGATGTGATCATTGCAACCAACAATGGTGCAGTCTTTCGCTTTGATGAAGGCAGGTGGATTTCTCTGCGTGAGGCCGATCCGCGCACAAGTTTTCAGATTTATACCATGATCAATTATTACGATCGGCTGCTCCTGGGACAATATCCCACAGGCGAACTTTTTGAAGTGCAGGGAGATCGGCTTGTGCATTTGGAAGGTGTACCGCCCCGCCCGGAAAATGCATCTCCCTCCGCCCGGGAAGCCCAAGCCATGGCTATTTATCGTGGCGAGTTGTATGTGGGCATCTGGCCCTGGGGCGAAGTATGGCGTCGGCCTCATGCCCGGGCCGACTGGCACTATGCCGCCCGCCTCTTCACCCAACCGCCCATGAGTGCGGACATTACGGCACCCTATGAAATAGAAATGAACGAACGAAAAGCCCCGGTCTACAACATCTGGGGACAGCGTGTGACCAGCCTCACCTCCTATGGCGATACCTTGTATGCCTCCACGGCCAGCAAGAACGGCGCACTTCTGGAAGAGGCCCGTGATTTCATTGATCCCCGCGCCGAAAAGGAATATGGCGCTTTTTATGGACTGACCCTCCCCGGACACGGGGAAGCGCCCATGCATTGGACAGGAAAGCCTGTCGCTTTTGAAGTGGTCATCACCCCGGAAAATATCATCCTCTTGCAAGATGATCAGCCTTTGCTTCAGCTCCATAGACCCGAGTCCGGACGCCGGGGCGGATCTCAAGCCACGATCCAGTGGGGGCAGGGAATTTTCGGCCCTCTCCACGGCGGAATTCTTGGAGTTGGAAGCGAGTAGTTTTCAGTGGAGTACAGAGGTGCAATTTTAAGAGTGTCAAGAGTTGAAAAAGTCCGGACAGCAAAGGTAAATTATACAGACTATGACAAAAAAGAAACGCCTGTCTTGAAGCTTATTGTTTCAATGAATCTTCAAAGTTTAAAATGCTGTCTGAGAGCAGCACTGAAAACAGTATCAAAGGAGACAAGATGGATATAACAGAGCGGTCAATCGAAAAACTTCTTCAGGAAGCGGAAGCGGGAAATGCGGAGGCACAATATGAGCTCGGATATCATTATTATAAAGGGACAGGAGTCGATACCGATATCGGCGAAGCGATGAAATGGTTGTCTCTCGCTGCGGAACAGGGGCTGGCTGACGCACAGCTCACACTTGCAATTTTTTATGAGAAAGGTGAAGGAGTGGAATGCGATGTTGCAGGAGCACTGAAGTGGTTTCATCTCGCAGCAGAACACGGAAGCCCTGAAGGACAACTTGTACTTGGAGCAATATACGAAGCGGGCGAGATCGTCGAAGCTGATTTGAAAAAGGCGGCAAGCTTATATCTCAAAGCGGCTGAACAAGGCGATACAAATGCACAATTGGAAGTCGGTCGTTGTTATGATGAAGGCATTGGTTTTGATGCTGATCCTGAGCAGGCTGAGAAATGGTATAAGGAAGCTATCCTTAACATAGATGCCTGCGACGCTCTTTTCTTATGGCAACTCGACGCAAATAACCAAAAGAATCGTGAACGGGCTGCACGTGTATTGCGCATTGCAGCCGATCAGGGGAACATAACCGGACAGCTGCATTTTGCTCAGTGTTATGAGTACGGAATCGGGATTGAACAAAATGGTCAGGAGGCTGTGAATTGGTATCGCAAAGCTGCGGAAGCAAAAAATTCTTCTGCAGAATGGAAGATGGGTTTATTCCATGAATATGGATACGGAATGGATCCCGATCCGACAGAAGCGATAAATTGGTATCGCAAGGCGGCGGATCAGAATCATCCTCAGGCACAGATACATCTCGGATTCTGTTATGAAGAAGGTACAGGCGTCGACAAAGATGTTGAGAAGGCGGAAAAATGGTTTCAAAAAGCCCTGAAGTGGGATGATCTGTCTTCAGTGGCTTACATTGCAGAGCAGTACGAGAACGGATGGGGCATAGAGCAAAATTACGGGAGAGCGTTACGGGTGTATCGCCTGTTGGCTGATGAGGGAGACGCTTTGGCACAATGTGAACTCGGGCGCTGTTATGAAGAGGGTATAGGGGTGGAAATAAATGAGGAAGAAGCGGCCAAATGGTACCGCGCGGCTGCGGAGGAGGGCTGGGCCACAGCACAATATGAACTCGGGCGCTGTTATGAAGAGGGTATAGGGGTGGAGGAAGATGCGGAAGAAGCGGTCCGTTGGTACCGGAAAGCAGCGGCACAGAAAGAGTACTATGCACTCTGGAAGCTTGGCTTGTGTTATGAGTATGGTAGCGGTGTGAAATCGGATATTCACGAAGCGCTGAAATACTATCGTGAGGCTGCTGATCACAATTGTGAGGAAGCGCAACTGCATCTGGGACTGTGTTATGAAGATGGAGTGGGAGTGGAAAAAGATCTTGAAGAGGCGCAATATTGGTATCGCAAAGTTGCAGAAGAAAGACAGAAGCCCTTCCACGTTTTGGCTTACAGCTACGAAACAGGCTGGGAGGTGGAGCAGAACGACGACAGAGCCGCACGGATATACCGGATGGGGGCTGAACAAGGTGATGCGGAAGCGCAATTTGCATTGGGCGCCTGTTATGAAGAGGGGATAGGCGTGAAAGATGATATGAAACAAGCCATGGACTGGTATCGTAAGGCTGCGGACCAAGGCCATGCCCAGGCGCAATTGCGAATCGCTGAAGCCTGGCAATACGGCGATGGTGTGAAACCCAACAGGCAGGAAGCGCTGAAATGGTACCGCCGGGCGGCCAATTCGGGCATGGCTGAAGTTCAGGACATGCTCGGAATGCGGTATCAATTCGGAGAGGGAGTGAAGCATGACCAACAGGAAGCGGCAAAATGGTATCGTAAAGCCGCAGATCAGGGATATGCCTCCTCGCAGGCACGACTCGCCCAACTTTATGTCAGAGGAGTAGGGGTGAAAAAAGATATTCAGGAAGCCATAAAATTGTATCAACTGTCAGCAGAACAAGGATATCCACCGGCACAATTCGATCTGGGATGGCTCTATGCTGAAGGGGACGAATACATCCGTGATCTTGAAAAAGCGGTCTATTGGATGCAACAGGCCGCTGTGAATGGGATAGAAGATGCTGTTGATTGGTTGAAAGAAAATGACTTTGGTTTGCCTGAATTTGGCGATGAGCTGTGAGTTCGCCCCCTGAGAACGCCAATTTCCAATTTTTGGAGTGCGGAAGCCATGCTTCCGCTTTTTCGGGAGTAGAGACTTATAACTGACTGTAACAGAGCAAGCCATGCTTGCCACTGCCAGAACGCAAATTATGTGAAGCCATTTTCTTAAAAGACCTTCTTTTCTCCCAGACTTTAAATACGGAAGCATGGCTTCCTTTATTAAAGATATCGCATGTCCCAAATCAGCACTAAAGCGGAAGCATGGCTTCCGCACTCCAAAACCGACCTTGGTTGTTCCAAGGCTTGATCGTGTCAAAAGTATTATATTGCACGCCTTATACTTTTTTTCCAACCACAACCGTTTTTCTTCTCTCAACCCTTCACTACAGCCCTGAATCTTAAGGAATTTATACATTTGAAAAGCATGACGCAAGAACTATAGAATCATTGGGTATTCATTTCTCATGGAGGTGCATGAAAGAGCTTTTGGAATCATAGGCGGTTGAAAAATCCCACAAGGAGGCAATTATGGATCAGCAGGATAAAAGGAATGCCTTGGACATAGCCATTTATTTTGCAAGGTCTTATCGTTCCAATGACAGAGCTATAATGAAAATACAAATGGCGTGTTAAGACAATATTTCACAAAAAAGATACGCTTTGATACAATCACAGATGAACAACTGCAAGATGCTGTTTATAAGTTAAATAACAGACCCAGAAAAACCTTAAACTACCGAACTCCAGCTGAAGTCTTCTTCAATTGAAAATTTGCATCTCAACCTTGAATCCACCATAGATAAATATACTAAGTCTGGGAGTTATAAGTTGTGGGTACGAAGTATTTTTATTCAATCAACGATCCAAAATATAAGTGCTGAAAAATATAAGAACTTAATGATAATTTTACCCCACCCTGAACGAACAAGAAGCGATAGTATCCCGAATAGACCAGATCATTAACGTATACAGGCAACCAATTGAGCTGATAAAGGAATACAGGACCAGTTTAATTTCTCATGCAGTAACAGGAAAGATAGATGTAAGTGATTACAAAGGAGGATTTCAAGATGGCGTTAATTGACAATTACAGGCGACAAGTATTACGCGGAAAAGAACGAAGACTCAAACTTTTAATGGATCAAGTGCGAGAAGAGGGCAAGGCTCTTATAATAGAGAAGAAGATATTAGAAGCCCAGTCTGCTATTGAAAGAACCAAATCTCAATCAGTAATCAATTCCAAGCTTAGAATAATTGAGAGTTCAGAAAAAAACTTATCAGTCTTAAATAGAAATGTTGCCATCCTGCAAGAACGAATAATTGACATTGACCAAAAAATTTCCTATCTGGAAAATAAAGTAGAAGTGGAACTGGAAAGAATGGAAGCTCAGAGATTAAGAGATGAAAGAAGATCTCGCTAGCTGGAAATAGACTTCAGAAAACTGGTATTGGAGATTCGGAAACAGTAACGTTTTCCATGGGAATGAATGATTCTGCAGGAGACAGGATCGCGCTGTGAGTATGTCCTTGGGTCTTTAATCGGACGGATCAGACGGATCGGACGTATCTGGGAGGGCTGAAAGTATGTTGTGAGGTTTTGGCGGTGGGGCTGTGGACAAAGTGGACGGAATGGACCAAGTGGACGTGTCGGGAAGGGCTGAGACTTAACGTTGGTAGGGGCGAAAAATCTTTCGCCCGGGTAGCACCAAGTGGACAAAGTGAACGATTCAAGACTATAGATCTTTTCTAAATCTTTCTCTTTTTTTTCCGTGCATTTCAGTTAATGACCTGGTTCAATTATCTTTTTCCTCTGTGCTCTCTGTGCCTCTGTGGTGAAGAAGAAGGCGAGATAGGTTCTTCAAAGTCTCCCCAGCCTGGGTGACCGTCTGTTTTTGCGTTGTTGTAGGGCACACCTTATGAGACGTACCAGCGCGAAAAAAAAACCGGAAAGACGGAGGTGTGGCGTGGAGGTCGAGGTTATAGCGTGGGAAGGTTGGGGCGTGTGGGTGGGTGTATTATAGGTGATAGGTGATAGGGAAAGACGAAAGGCATATAAGAGACTTAAAGGGATCGGTCGTTTCTGGGGAATCAGTCGTTTCTGGGAGAGGCTCGGGTGAGGGTCAGAGCAATTATGGTGAATCAGTGAACCAAGTGGACAGAGTGCGTTAAGATTAGAGATCTTTTTATATTGTCTGTCACTGATGCCCTTAATTTGGACACCAGTGAAAAATCCTGGTGTCATACCTGTAATTCAACAAATGACTTGAACAGGCTTCATCCCTTTATATTTGCATCGTCTTTCCTTTAGTGTGACTTCGTGTAACTTCGTGGAAGAAAAAAAAGGCAAACTACAAAAATTCTTCGTCCTTGTCCAAATCAGCTTTTCTTGGCCAGGCTCGTTCCATGTGCTGAGCACCCGAGAAAGCTTGTCTTTATGGCATTGTGTGACTTTTGATGATAGCCTTAATTTGGACAGCAGTGAATACATATGTTAATTTCCCAGACAAGTACAGCTTTCTGACAGCACCACTGAAAACAGTATGAATGGAGGCAAAATGAAGATTCAAGACTGGACATTTGACGAACTTGAGCAGGCCGCTGAAGCGGGAGACGCCGATGCCCAATGTGAGCTTGGACATCGTTATGAAGAAGGCCGGGGAGTGGAACGAGACTATAGAAGAGCAGTGAAATACTATCGTCAGGCCGCGGTTCAGGGCCATGCCGGAGGGTGTGTCGCCCTTGGAGATTGTTACCAAAATGGACACGGGGTACCGTCTGATGGGGATGAAGCCCTGAAATGGTATCGCACGGCGGCTGATCAGGGGGATGCAAAGGGCCAGATGGCGCTGGGATGGTGTTATGAAGAAGGGTGCGGAGTACCGATCGACACTGTCGAAGCAATAAAGTGGTATCGCCTGGCGGCCGAGCAGGGCGATGCCAGAGGGCAGCAGATCCTTGGAAGGCGTTATGAAAAAGGGGAAGGAGTACCGGAGGACGCGGAGGAAGCGGTGAAATGGTATCGCCTGGCCGCCGAACAGGGCAACGCCTATGGCCAATTGACACTTGGAGAGTGTTATGAGAAGGGGAAAGGTGTAGCACTGGATGCGGAAGCAGCCGTGGTCTGGTATACCAAAGCAGCGGAACAAGGAAACCGGCGTGCACAACTGGAACTGGGCCGCTGTTATGAAGACGGGATTGGTGTCAAGGCGGACAATGATGAGGCGGAGAAATGGTATCTGGAAGGGGTAAGTGAAAAACAGCGCAATATCCAACTGTACGTATGGCTCTTCGATAGAGGAAATGAAAAAAGTCTTCAGCGTGCCGTGCGCGTGCTTCGAATGGCCGCCGAGCAGGGAATTTTATACGCTATCAGAGAGCTTGGCAACTGTTATCTCTATGGAAAAGGAGTAGAAGAAAATGCGGAGGAGGGTGTGGCCTGGTATCGGAAAGGAGCAGAACTGGGAGATGCGGAGGCGCAGTGCAGACTCAGTGAGTGTTATGAAAATGGCACAGGTGTGGAACAAGACCTGCAGAAAGCTTTGGATTGGCTTTGGAAGGCCGTTGAACAAGGGTATGATCACGCAGAATTTGAACTGGGTACCTGGTATGAATACGGGCGTGGACTGGTGCAAATGGATCATCAGGAAGCTGTCAAATGGTATCGCAAAGCGGCCGAGAAGGGTCTATACGATGCACAAATACAACTCGGCTTGTGTTATTACGAAGGGGTGGGTGTAGAGCAAGACGTTGAGCTGGCGGAGACCTGGATCTTTAAAGTAATCAATTCCGCGACTACCAACATTCTGGTCACATATGCTGACTATTTTTTTCTTGGATGGGGCAAGGTGGAAAGAAATTACGAGAGAGCAGTGAGGATATACCGCTTTGCGGCTGATCACGGGGATGCTTACGCAAAACGGAAACTTGCTTATTGTTATAAAAACGGACTTGGAGTAGAAGAAGATCATGAAGAAGCCATCCGTTGGCTTCGCGATGCAATTGAGCACGGGGATACTTACTCCAAAGTGCTCCTCGCTTACTGTTATGAAGAAGGAACAGGGGTCGAAGAAAACCCGGAAAAAGCCTTTCGCTTGTATCAGGAAGCGGCTGAGCAAGGGAACGCCTCCGCAAAAGAGAGGCTTGGGAACTGTTATGAATTTGGCATCGGGGTTGAGAAAAATTTCGAAAAGGCGGTTCAATGGATGTGGGAGGCCGCAGATGAAGGAAATCGCCTGGCTGTCGAATGGATGGAAAAACTTGAAGATGACTTCGATGACGGTTCTTTTGACAGAGATTGGTCGTAAGATTCAAAGAAGAAGCGAAACTCCATGAATGGGAGCGCCAACGTCCCTGTTGGCATACAGCGTATAAATACTGTCGAAACTGTACGTGCTACGTTACGGCGTATGGACCCCGGGCATGCAAAAAAAGAACAGGGTCATTTCTTTGCTCATCGCCATTATCCTGGGTCCAGCCCCAGAACCTAAAAGAGCACCACCCTGGGAGCGCCAATTTCCACATTGGCACACAGCGCATAATTGCTTTCGGAACTGCGTGTGTCACGTTACGGTGCATGGCCGACGGGTGGGTTGGAGGTAAATAAGATACTTGAAGAAATGAGTGGACTCAGGGGAGTCGGTCGGATCGGTCGGTCGGACGGATGTGCGAGGGGCTCAGGTTGATTCTGAATATTGATTCACAGTCAGAGGATAAAGTAGACCAAAAACCGGGGGCTTGACAATTACAATTTTGGAGTGCGTAAGCCATGCTTGCGCTTTT
>JAAYJV010000052.1 GCA_012522755.1 Candidatus Hydrogenedens sp. | reverse complement strand
GTGTTACGATGTGGCCAAGCCTATGAAGGAATGCGGGTGCCAGGAAACGGTCTTTACTAACTCACTGGTTGGTACAAAGACTGGGGGCAGACCAACATCATACAAAGCACAGGATATAATCCTGTTATGCGTTAGCGAGGAGAAGTGAGTATGCAGCGGGTTCATAAAAAAGGTACGCTTTGGAAACGTATTTGGGCGGCTAAGTACTTGTATCTGATGTTTTTCCCGGTTCTGATCTATTACATTTTCATGCGTTACGCCCCGATGGGCGGCCTTGCCATTGCTTTCAAAAGGTATAATCTGTTCCTCGGTTATGCCAAGAGCCCGGACGTGGGTTTCAAGTATTTCCAGCAGTTTTTCGATTCCATCTATTGCTGGCGTTTGATCCGCAATACCCTGCTGATCAATCTGTATGATCTGATCTTCAATTTTCCCGCGGCGATCATTCTGGCGCTGCTGCTCAATGAAGTACGCAACCAAAGATTTAAAAAAGTTACGCAGACGATCACCTACATGCCGTATTTCATTTCCTCCGTGGTGCTGGCTAGCATGGTGGTTCAGTTTTTGAGCCCCAGCAACGGCATCATCAATGAATTCATCAAGCTCTTCGGCGGGCAGCCTGTCTATTTTATGACGCAGGCGGAATCCTTCCGCGGCATCTATACCATCATGAACCTTTGGAAAACGATCGGCTGGAATTCCATTATCTTTCTGGCTGCCATCAGCGGGATCAATGCCGAGCTGTACGAAGCGTGCACGGTCGATGGCGGAGGATACCCGCGCAAAATGTGGCATATCACGCTGCCCGGTTTGATCCCGACCATCGTCGTTCTCGTCATCATGCGTATGGGTCATATGATGGATGCCGGATATGAAAACATCCTGCTCCTGCAGAACTCCGCTAACCTTGAAACCTCGGACGTGATCGGTACATACGTTTATCGCCGCGGCCTGAAAGAGGGCGATTACAGCTATGCAACCGCCGTCGGGATCTTCCAGAGCGTGATCGGCTTCATCCTCGTCGTCGGCGCGAACTGGCTGTCCAGACGTTTCTCCGAAACGAGCCTGTGGTAAGGAGGAGCACGGAATATGGAACGTAATATTCACTTGGCCGATCCTGCCCGCAACCGTATCCGGGAATCGCTGCCGCGCCGCGTCTTCCTGAAGTTCAACGTGGTATTTCTGATCCTGATCTGCGCGGTCATGCTGTATCCCGTGATCTACGTGATCTCCGCCTCCCTATCCGCTGAGCAGGCCCTGCTGCAGGGACGTGTATTCCTTTGGCCGGTCAATCCGCATATCAAAGCCTTTGAAAAGGTCTTCGATTATCCTAACCTGCTGACCAGCTATCGCAACACGATCGTTTACACGCTGGCGGGCACGGCGCTGAACCTGATCCTCACCGTCTTCGGCGCGTGGGCCCTGTGCCAGAAAAGAATGCCCGGGCGTCGGTTCCTGACCCTGATGTGTACTTTCACCATGTTCTTCTCCGGTGGCATGATCCCCACCTTCCTGGTCGTCAAGGATCTCGGCATGCTGGACTCCATTTGGGCTATCCTGTGCCCCAGCGCCGTCAGCACCTATAACATGATCCTGATGCGCACCTTCTTTATGAACATCCCGGACAGCCTGACGGAGGCCGCCGAGCTGGACGGCTGCAACGATTTTGGCATCCTGTTCAAGATCGTCCTGCCGCTCAGCCTCGCCAGCCTGATGACCATCGGCATGTTCTATGCGGTCGCGCATTGGAACGGCTATTTCAACGCCATGTTATATCTGAGTACCCCGTCCAAATTCCCGCTGCAAATCATCCTGCGTCAGGTCGTTCTCGAAAGCCAGATCGTTGAGAACTCCTCTTCCGCCGTTGATTCCAATATGGCGGAGGGGATCAAGTACGCCACCATCGTGGTGGCCATGCTGCCCATGCTCTGTGTATATCCCTTCGTACAGCGCTACTTCGTCAAGGGTGTCATGGTCGGCAGCGTGAAAGGGTAATGTGTGTAATCCGCCCCGGCGGATCGCAATAAATCAAGGAGGTGTACCCATGAAGAAATTTGCCCGTATCCTGTGTGTCCTGCTGGCTCTGGCTCTTCTGCCCCTGACCTTCGTGTCCGCGGAAGAAAAGGTGTCCATCACCATGTGGGGCTCTGACCGCTCCAACATGCCGTTCCGCAATGGTCTGCGCACGGTCGAGACCCTGAAGGAAGTGCTCGGAATCGATATTGAGATCGAATCCGCCCCGACCGAGAGCCTGGACGAAAAGTACGCCGCGCTGATCGCCGGCGGCAACATCCCCACCGTCGTGCAGTACAAGGCCAACAAGCTCCTTGACTACAAGGACGCCTGGATCGCTCTGGAAGATTACATCACGCCGGAAGATACCCCCAACCTGTACGCCGTGTACTCTGATCCCGACATTCGCCGCCGCGTTCAGGACAGCGACGGCCACATCCGCTTCATCGCGCAGCGCACCGCCATTCAGTGCGGCAAGCTCTGGTTCTATCGGCAGGACTGGATGGACAAGCTGAACCTCGAAGCCCCCAAAACCTTTGAGGATCTTTACAACGTTTTCAAGGCCATCAAGGAAGGCGACCCTAACGGCAACGGCATCGCGGATGAAATTCCCTTCTCTGTGCGCGCGCAGGGCGACAACAAGCGCGCCAACCTGATGCCTTTCGTTCACAGCTTCGGCGTGGAAGAGACTTTCTTTGCCGAGGATGACGTGGTGAAGTTCGGCGCCACTGACGCCCGCATGAAGGAAGCGCTGACCTGGCTGAGCAAGTGCTATACCGAAGGCCTGATCGACCAGGAATACATGACCCTGAGCAAGAACGACTGGTACAGCCGCTGGACCGACGGCTCCAACGAGCTCGTGTTCATGGGCTATGACTGGAGCGCTTACATTGATAACGTGGCCAACCTGTTCAAGGGGACCGACAGCACCGTGAACATCGTTGGCGTGCCTCCCATGGAAGGCCCCACCGGTATCGCCCAGACCCGTGACCAGCTGCAGCCCCTGACCGTGGACGAAGACTGGAACGCCGCGATCTTTGTCGGCGCTTCCGAGGAACAGATCAAGGCCGCGATGAAGCTGTTCGATTATGCCTACAGCGAAGAAGGCATGATGCTGCTCAACTTCGGCTATCTGGGAGAAACCTATGACTTCGATGAAAACGGCGAGCCCTACTACACCGATCTGATCATGAACAATCCCGACGGCCTGAGTGCTCAGGATGCGCTGCGGCAGTACGGCGTTCAGAGCCTGCTGACCCTCCGCCAGGATGCCCGCTATGAGCGCGCGCAGGTGACCGACGAAGTCAACAAGACCCGCGACCTGTACGAACAGGAAAACCATATCGGCCCCGCCTTCCCGACCCTCGCCTTCACCGATGACGAGCAGGACGTGATCCGCGCGAAGTACACCGATATCGCCACCTATGTGGATGAGACCATCGACGCCTTCATCATGGGCAAGAAGCCCCTGAATGAATTCGATGCCTTTGTCCAGAAGGTCGAAGAGATGGGCATTGCCGATGTTTTGGCGGTCTATCAGGCGGCCTACAACCGTTACATGGGTCTGTAATTCCACGGAATTCGATTCTGACCGGGCAGCAATGCCCGCCCGCAGGGTGTCGGCAAAACCGGCGCCCTGCGAATGAGATCGGAATCCTGATCCCACTTTCATTCGGAAACATCAAATTCCAAAAAACGATTCCGGTATCAACAGATATCGGAATCGCCAGCCTGTCAAAAAAGCCCTCGAGCGACAAAGGTTCGAGGGCTTATTCCATGGAAAAGAGCGAAGAAGAAAGAACAAAAGCTCTTCCAAAGAGCGAGCTTTTTAAGATTCATGGTTGCGAACTTGAGCTTGACCCAGTTCGTAACTGCTTCAAGCCCCCGGTATGGCGTATAACGCATGGCGTGTTTTTCTTTGGCATCGGCAAAGACCCGTTCAATGGTTCGGCTTCGCAGCGCGTAGGTGGATTTGCCGAGTTCTGAATGCCGTATATCCTCCGCCCGTTCGATGTATTCTTTCCAAAGATGCTGGGCGATAACCTTTGTTTTGCTTTGGCTCAGGGTGCAGCGCTTCAGATCAGGACAGTTTTCGCAGACGTAGGATTTGCTCTTGTATTCACGGTAACCTTCGCGGTTTGTGGTGGAGTAGCTTAAAACCTTATCGTGGGGGCAGAGTACGCAATCGTAATATTCGTCATATACATATTCATACCACGGCAGATTGCCTTCCTTGGTCATCGGTCTCTTATACGGCAGGGACGGTATCCTTCCATCATCGAATATCTGTTTGCAGATCCATGGCGTCTTGTATCCCGCGTCCATGGTCAATACCTGTACTTCGGGATAATGCTCTTTCAAATCGGCATATACGGAATCGAACGCTACGCTGTCATGGACGTTCCCCGCCGTCACTTCCACTTCCAGCACGAAGTTGTGTCTGTCGCAGGCCGTATGCGCTTCGTATGCAAAGCATTTCTTGTGTTCGCCCTTATGAAACACCCCGCTGTCCGGATCGGTGGTCGATTCTGTGATGATCTTCTCCTTCGGCGGTTTGGGTTCATCATCATCGTCATCCTTGAACGGTTTCTTTCCGTGTGCTTCCCGGTCTGCGTTGATCTCTTCCATCAGTTGTTTTTCGTATGTCTTTGCAGCCTCTGGGATCGCTCGCTTGATCTGCTTTTTCAGATTTGCGTTTGCCTTGATGTGCGTTCCGTCGATAAATACCACTTCCGGCTTTAGATACCCCGCTTTCTCCACTTCCTCCAGGATCCAACGGAAGATTGCTTCTACCGTTTCCTCTGTGAACCTGTGCCGAAACGCATGGCTTACTGTTGCAAAGTGCGGTATCTGCTGACTCATCCCGTACCCCAGGAACCACCGATACGCGATGTTCATGTTCACGTCCTGCCACGTTTGCCGCAGCGAACGTATCCCGTACAGATGCTGGATCAGAACCATTTTGAACAGGACCACCGGATCTCGGCTTGCACGTCCGTTATCCTCGCAATATAAGTCTTCCACGATTTCGTATATTTTCTCAAAATCGACTGCTTTATCGATTTTCCGCAGCAAATGATCCTCCGGTACCAGCATATCCGGACACACCTGACCTGCCCCCCGATCCTTGTGCCAGTTTCAGAGTTAGTTGAGATATAATCAACAAAACAAAGGAGCTGGAAGAAATGGCGCAAAAGAAGTACACGGTGGAACAGATCATTGTCAAACTTCG
>JAAYJV010000051.1 GCA_012522755.1 Candidatus Hydrogenedens sp. | reverse complement strand
TGTGCTTGATAACGACACGCTCAATGGCGAGCCTGTTGACATTGATGACGTTACAATCACGGTTGTGACACCTGCTGATCCTGTTACGCCCGGTGCTCCTGTACCGACACTGGATCCGACAACAGGTACTGTGAGCGTGCCTGCGGATACGCCTGAAGGCAGCTACGAGATCGAATACCAGGTCTGTGAGGATCTGAACCCGACGAACTGCGACACAGCGACGATCACCATAGAAGTGAAAGGCGATGAAGAGACGGGTACACCCGGTATCGGTCTGACGAAAGTTGCCGATCCGGAACGCTTCTCCGAAGCAGGTGAAGTGATTACCTACACCATTACCGTCAGCAATACCGGTGATGTCTCTCTGACGAAGGTTCGTGTGACTGACCCGCTGGTGGCCTTTGATACGACCATCAGCGAACTGGCACCGGGTGAAGACGAAAGCTTCACTGTTGAGTACTCGATTACTGAAGAAGATCTGGATGCCGGTGAAGTGCTGAACGTTGCCCGTGCCACCTCCGTAACGTTGGATGACGAAGTTGTGGAAGCCCAGGGCAATGCCACGGTCGTTCTGGATGATACGGAAGAGACTGGTTGCGGCGGCTTCGATTGGAGTGCCGGGACCTTGTTCACGACAATCCTGGCCTTCCTCGCCATGCTGTTCTCCTCTCTCTTCGGTGGCGGTGCGATTCGTCCGCCCAAGATCTGAGTCTGGACCCTGATATAAGTGTGGGCCAGCTGCTCCTGTTGAGTGGCTGGCCCTTTGTTTTGGAGAGACAAGCAGCTCGGAGAGGCGACAGTCCCCATTTATTTCTCCAGAGCTCCCCATCATACCCTGTTCCTGATATACTATAGCTTATAAAGGAGACTCTATCCATGGCTTTTGTTGTCTGTGAACCTTGCATCAAATGCAAATATACTGAATGCGTGACTGTGTGCCCTGTTGATTGCTTTCATGAGGGCAAGACCATGCTGGTCATTGATCCTCTGGAATGTATAGACTGCGGCGTTTGCGTGGAGGAATGCCCGGTTCGGGCCATCTATTGTGATGAAGAAGTTCCTGAAAAGTGGCAGGAATACATAGAACTGAATGCCACCTATGCACCTAAGTGGCCTGTTCTTCGTGACGGCCAGGAGCCCTTGCCCACAGCCGAAGAATGGAGCAGCAAAGAAAACAAACGCTCTGAGTTCAGTCCTGAAGCCGGTAAAGGCTCCTGATTCCGTCGGCCCCTTTTTTCAATCTTCATCTCAGGAATGATTCCATGAAAAGACATCTCTTTTTTTACCCGGCAATTCTCCTTGGACTGCTCGTTATCGGTCAGGCCCATGGTCTTTCTCTGCATGAAAAGGCTGCTGTGTTTCAGTATGATATGGAAACACGCTTTTTGCTGAATGGTCAGGCTCTGTGCAAGCTCCGACATCCTGAAAAGGAAGGCGATCCCATTACCTACAATATGCCGGACAATTGCTATATGACCGGTATTTATCTGGGCACCCTTTCCATGAAATACGCTGTTACCGGGAAAGAGCAGGACAGGGCGGCGGCTCTCCAGTCTCTGGAGGCCTTGCATTTGCTCTCTTCGGTGAGCGGTGTTCCCGGATTATGGGCCCGTGCAGCACTTCCCGCAGAGCAGCCCGTGGGTGATGACGGCATCTGGCGCCCTTCAGCCGATGGCTTGTATCAGTGGCGCGGCGATGTGAGCACCGATCAGGTGTGCGGCGCCATCTTCGGTTTTGCTCTGGCCTACGATCTGATTGCCGACGAGGAGCAGAAAGCCCGTATCGCTGCAACCACAAGTGCGCTGGTTGAGCATGTCCTGAACAACAGAATGCGTATCCGCGACGTGGATGGAAAACCCACCCAATGGGGCCGCTATGATCCCAAATATGCCAGCAGGATTGAGCCGCTCAATGCTCTTTTGTGGTTACAGGCTCTGAAGGTGGCGGCCCATACCAATGCTTCGGGAGAGATGGAAAAGTTGTATCGTTTCTGGGCCATGGATCAAGGCTATGCCAAGTCCGCTCTGAAGGCTCGCCGTTCTTTGAACCCGCTGCTGAAAGGGATTGTCAATCACAGCGATGATGTACTTCTCTTTCTGGGTTATTTTCCCCTGCTTGTTTTTGAAGAGGATCCTGAGATCAGGCCGTTGTATCTGCAAAGCGTGGACCGTTCCTGGAAGGGAGACGGCAAGTTTCCCGGGGTCAGCCCTGAAGCCAATCCCGTGTATACATTTATTGCAGCCAGATTCGCCGGAGAAAGTACCGGCCTTCAGGATGCCGTCAATACACTGCGCTGGTTTCCTTTTGATATGAAATGGAATCAGGATACCCGCCAGCGCTATGAAGAATACTTTCAATACTCTCTGACAATGCCCATACAAAGCCCGGAGCCTGTGGAAGGACAGATTTATCCCATTGACAGACGGATGCGCACCTGGTCAGCCTGGGTTCAGGATCCCTATCATGAGGCTGGTACCCGTGACAGTGATTCCCGGATGGAATATAATGGGCATGATTATCTGCTCGCTTATTGGATGGGCCGGTATTATGAATTTATCAGCGCAGAGGATTGACAACTCTCGCTCCAAGCTCTTTAATAAAGAAAGAAACAGCTTTGATTCGCTTTACAGTTTTAGGAAGCAGCAGCTCAGCAAACGCCATTCTTGTGGAAAGTTCTGATGCCCGCATTCTTGTGGATAATGGTTTTACCCTTAAAAAATTAACGGAAACCTTGAATAGCATTGATATGAAACCCGAGGATATAGAGGCCGTTCTGGTGACTCATGAACACGGGGATCATGTGAAAGGTGTCGGTGTTCTGGCACGGCGCACAAAAGTTCCTGTCTACATGACCCGTGGTTGTGCTCATGCAGCTCGGGACAGAGTCGGCGAGATTCCTGAGCTCCGCTTTTTTGAATCGGGCGAGACTCTCGCTTTCGGCTCTCTCTCCGCTACCAGCTTTTCTGTGACCCACGATGCGGCTGACCCGGTGAACTATGTCTTTTCCGCAGGTAAAGCGCGTCTGGGACTGGCAACAGACTTCGGTCACTGTTCGCAACTCGCCCGGGCACGGCTCCGGGGCGTGCATGCCCTCATAGTGGAATCCAATTATTGCCCCCATATGCTCCGTACAGGCAAATATCCGCCCCAACTTCAGCAGCGGATACGGGGTCGCATGGGTCATCTGTCCAATGAGGATGTTCAGCACCTGCTCAGGGACATCCGGGATGAGTCATTGAAACTTGTCGTACTGTCTCATATCAGCCGCGACAACAACCGTCCGGAAATAGCACTGGCTCTGGCGCAGGAAGCCGTTAAAGGCTATGATGTGGAAGTGCATGTAGCCCCGCCCGACCGTGCCACGCCCACTTTTGAGGTGCATCCTTGAATCGGGCGCTCATGTTTTTTCAGGATCCCCGAGTCCGGTTGATGATCAGCCGTGCTGCTCAAACAACCGCTGTTCCCCTCAGCCTGCACCATATCAGTAATTGGCCCCTCCAGAATGAAGGAGGATGTGAAGCCTGTCACTATGTTCAGGAATATTCTCAGGGTCGAGAGACCTGTATGCAAAACAGGCTTCAGGCCAGCAGGCTGACTCTCCGCAGTACTGTGCCTGTGACTTTCAGCTGTCACCTGGGTTTTTCCTGTGTGTCTCTGATTGCACTTCCGGGCGAAGAGTATGTCTTCACCTTCGGACCCTATCTTCCCGACGATGCCAGTGCCGCTATAGAAGAGGAAGTGAAGCGCGCTGTTTCGCTGTTTCTGGACACGGCCCGGCCTGATGACAAACTTCCCTTTGCACTGAATGACATCCGCCGTGCTCCCGCAGGAAGCGTTGTGGCGGCGGCGGAGTGGCTCGTTGAAGGAATCGCGGATCTCTATGAGCGCTATGAGTGGGAGGACCAGGAGGCGCCGAAAACCCAGCCTGAAGAACGTGTCCCTGAACAGCATATCAAAAAGAAAAGTGTCTTCGAAAAGAGGGGGGAGGAAATACGTCTGCAGATTGCCGCCACTTATCTCCTCTTTGGACAAAGAGCGGTCGTCCGTGCTGTCCTGGAAGATTGTCTCGAAGAGATGGATGATTACCCGCGTACACAGCCGGGCTGTCTCATTGAAAGTATTTCCCGAATCCTCGATCATGCCCGGTTTTGCGGTGGTGAAGTGGACAGTTGCGTCCAGCGTTTTCCGGACTTTGTCGCTTCCATTCAGGGTCTGGAAGACCGGCGCGCTTTATTGCGCCATGCGAGCTGGTTTTTCAAGAGAATTTCTTCTGCAAAAATGGAAGAAAAATACGGCTCGGAATTTTCAACCATGCTCGACAGGCTTTACAATCATCATGTCGAGGATCTGGAGCTGCGTGATTTTGCCAGGCAAAGCAATCTGCAGCCGGCGACCCTGACGCGAAGGATCGAAAAAATGACAGGCGTGAAATTCGCGGAACTTCTGGGAAGGATCCGGGTGATCCATGCCCAGCGCCTTCTCCGGCGCACAAGGCTTTCCGCTGCACAGATAGCGCCCCACGTGGGCATCAGAGATCAGAGCAACTTCACGAAACTCTTTAAACGATATACGGGGATCACGCCCGGCCGCTATCAGCAAAAATATAACAGGGACAAATAATACGACAGAAAAAGTACTTATCTTCTTGTGCCCGTGCCTTTCTGTCTTGGATCGAAGATAATACCAGACTGCAGGAGAAATCTCATGTGTCTTCGCAACTTGAAAATAATCAGTGCTTTGCTGTTCCTCTTCCTGATGATGCCTCACTTGTCCGGATATGGCGAACTGAACAAGAAAACCCTTTTTGCGGAAGGGGAAGAAGGATTCCACTGCTTCCGGATTCCGGCACTGATTGTGACACCCGGCGGGAGACTTCTGGCTTTTTGTGAAGGGAGAAAACACGCCACCAGTGACACGGGCGATATTGCATTGGTCATGAAAACATCGGAAGATAACGGGCAAAACTGGAGTCCTTTGCGCATTATCTGGGATGATCCCGGGAACACCTGCGGCAATCCCTGCCCTGTGGTGGATGCTCATACCCGCAAGATTTGGCTGCTCATGACCTGGAACCTGGGCGAAGACCGTGAAGAGCAGATCATTCGTCAGGAAAGCCGCGATACCCGTCGCATCTTCCTTTCTTCATCTTCAGACGATGGCGAATCCTGGAGTACTCCCGATGAGATTACCGGGAGCGTTAAAAAGAAAGAATGGACCTGGTATGCAACCGGCCCGGGAAATGGCATTCAGATTGAGAAAGGGCCTTTCAGCGGTCGGCTCATCATTCCTTGCGATCATATTGAAGCCGAGACGAAAAGCTATTATTCACACATTATTTATTCGGATGATCATGGAGTCAGCTGGCACCTGGGCGGACGAAGTCCTCAGGATCAGGTTAATGAATGCTGTGTCGTTGAAGTGGGGGAGGGGCACCTGCTTCTGAACATGCGCAATTACGACCAGAACTGTAAAGCCCGTCAAATTGCTTTCAGTTCAGATGGAGGAATGCACTGGGAGAATCAGCGTTTCGACAGGGCGCTTATTGAGCCCATCTGCCAGGCCTCCCTGATCCGGTATCAAGGAAAAGAATCGGCTGAGAAGCGCCTCCTCTTTTTCTCAAATCCCGCTCATGAGAAGCGCCGCATTGCCATGACAATACGGAGAAGCAGTGACGAAGGGCAAAGCTGGGATCATGCGCTTTTACTTCATCCGGGGCCCAGTGCCTATTCTTCTCTGGCGCAATTGCCTCAGGGCTGGCTCGGATGTCTCTTTGAAGGCGGAGAGAAGAGTCCTTACGAATCCATCTTTTTTGTACGAATCCCTCTGGATGCGTTTGGGAAATAATTCAGCCGGGCTGAAACCTGCGTTTCCTATGACTTTCCGTGCTGTGGTATACTCTTGCACGGAGAGCTGATTTTTGCCATTGGCGGTCAGTTGCGGGCTGGAGTCTGGAAAGAAGCGAGCTCTTAGCCTTGATAATCAGTACTTTTTGATAGACTCCGGCCGCAGCGTTCTTCCGGCTTTGCTCCGGAGCCTTGGCTTGCGTCGCTGCAACAATAACCTGGCACTCAAGGTCGGGCTGTGCCCATAAAATAAGGAAAAACAAATGCATAAACTGGTATTGATCAGACATGGTCAAAGCACCTGGAATCTGGACAATCGCTTTACGGGCTGGACAGATGTGGATCTCAGCGAGCAGGGCCGTCAGGAAGCGGCTTCAGCAGGGAAAGTCCTCAAGGCTGAAGGCTTTGAGTTTGACCTGGTTTACACTTCTGTATTGAAACGCGCCATTCGCACCATGTGGCATGTTCTGGACGAATTGGACCAGATGTGGCTTCCCGTAGTCCGCGACTGGCGACTCAATGAGCGGCATTATGGCGCCTTGCAGGGGCTCAACAAATCTGAGACAGCAGCGAAGCACGGCGAAGAACAGGTCAAAATCTGGCGTCGTTCCTATGATATTACGCCGCCGCCCCTCGAAGCGACGGATGAAAGAAATGCGGCTCATGACCGGCGTTATGCAGGATTGACAGCCGATCAGGTTCCGCTTACGGAAAGTCTGAAAGAAACAGTGGCCCGCTTCATTCCTTACTGGGAATCAGAGATTGCTCCTCAGGTCAAAGCCGGCAAGCGTGTTCTCATCGTCGCCCACGGCAACAGCCTCCGTGCACTCGTCAAATATCTGGACGGCATTTCCGAACAGGATATTCTGAGTCTGAATATTCCCACGGGAATTCCGCTGGTCTATGATCTTGATGAGAACCTCAAACCTCTGGGCCATCGCTATCTGGGTGATCCCGAAGCCATCCGCAAAGCGGCCGAAGCCGTAGCGAACCAGGGCAAAGCAGACTGACGACGAAAACGCTTTACTGCTCTTTGCGAAAAAGAAAAATAATATCAGTGGAATCCGGTGTCAGAGGTGCCCCATCATAGGCGCCCCGGCTGGATTCCACTTTCATTCCAGCCTCAGTTGCACAGTTGATCAGTTCCTCCGCCGTCCAATGCTGCAACAATGACTCTTCCCGGCTTTCCCGGAGCAGCTCCGGCGTCGCCTCATAATAATGAATGGTCAGACGGGTCCGCGTTGCCTCGGGCTGGAAAGTCTTCACAGCCACCAGCTGCATGTTGTCCCGGCTCTCCTGCTCCACACGGATACGGGACTTTTTCATGACGGGCTTGTCATAATTCAGCGTCTGCGTGATCAACAGGCCGCCGGGCTGCAATACCTCCGCCACCCCCTGAAAAAATAGCTTCAGGTCATCTTTGCCCTCAAGAAGACACAAGGAATTTCCCAGACAAAGGGCAAGTCCGTAGGGACCGCCCTGAGGGTGGCGCATGTCCGCTACTCTGTAATTGATCCGGGCATGGGGGCGCTGTTTCTGCGCATGGTCTGTCATGCCGCTGCTCAAGTCCAGAGCATCCACCTCAGCACCCTGCTCCGCCAGATAATGGGCATGGAGTCCCAGCCCGCTCGCCAGATCCACCACCCGTGAGGAAGGGGCGCCGGCGAGCGCCTCAAGGAGGAAGGGACCTTCCCGCTCAAGACGCCCGCCACGATTTCCCAACAGTTCATAATATTCAGCTGCGTGAAAAGAACTCATTTATTCATAGTGTCCTGATTAACGCTTCGATTCTCAGCCAAGCATGGCGGCCAGATCACCTGCGGGCGTGTCAATGGGAGTCAACCCGAAGTTTTTGACAAGCACATCGAGGACATTGGGTCCCACAAAGGCCGGCAGAGAAGGTCCGATGCGCATGCCCTGCAGACCCAGATGAAGGAGGGTCAACAGAATGGCAACGGCTTTCTGCTCATACCAGCTGAGGACGATGGACAGAGGCAGATCATTGACGCCGCATTCAAAGGCATTGGCCAGAGCCACAGCGATCTGAATGGCACTGTAAGCATCATTGCACTGTCCGATATCCAGAAGCCGGGGGATACCGCCGATATCACCGAACTCAAGTTTGTTGAAGCGATATTTACCACAGGCAAGCGTCATGATCACACAGTCATCAGGAACGCTTGTGGCCAGATCAGTATAGTAATCACGGCCGGATTTGGCACCGTCGCACCCGCCGATGAGGAAGAAGCGACGGATCTGACCGGCTTTCACAGCCTCGATAACTTTGTCGGCAACATTCATGACCGCATTATGACCGAAACCGACGGTGATGTACTGCTCGGGTCCGTCTTCCGCGAAACCTTCCGCTTCCAGTGCCGCATCAATGACAGCGCTGAAATCGTCGTTGGTCACATGCTCAACGCCGGGCCACTGTACCAGACCTGTTGTGAAGATCCGGCTCTGATAGCTCTGTCTGGGCCGCTGAATGCAGTTGGTGGTCATGAGGATGGAGCCCGGGAAAGCATCAAATTCTTTGGCCTGATCCTGCCAGGCACCACCGTAGTTGCCCACGAGATGGCTGTATTTTTTCAATCCGGGATAAGCCAGACAGGGAAGCATCTCACCATGCGTATAGACATTGATTCCCTTACCTTCCGTCTGCTGAAGGAGTGCATCCAGATCTTTCAGATCATGACCGGAGACAAGAATGCATTTTCCTTTGACGGGCGTCACACGGACACGGGTCGGCTCAGGATGACCATAAGCGCCTGTATTGGCTGCATCCAGTTTTTCCATGGCACTCAGGTTCGTTTCGCCTACAGCCAGTGCACGGCCGACAAGAGCGTCCACATCATCCACTTCATCAGCCAGAAAAGCCATGGTTTCGTGGGTGAAGGCGTAGATGTCGTCGTCTTCAACGCCCAGAATACAGGCATGATCAACGTAAGCAGCCATACCTTTCAATCCGTAGAGAATAAGCTCCTGCAGACCGGCTGCGTCTGAGCCGAACTTCTGAAGACGGCCTTCAATGCCGATTGTCTCGCCCTGACGGATCATTTCGTCGGTGCTCTCAGCAATTTCAAAGACAGCCGGTCCCGTCAGTTCATTGATGCAATCCATGGTCTTGCAGGATTCACGCAATTCATTGCGAATGTCTACGCCTGCGGAGATCAGAGTGGCCAGTGTCTCGGGATCAAAATTCACGTTGGTGACCGTGGTGAAGAGCGCTTTAATCACATAATGATCAGCCTTGGGGGTTTTGACCCCGGATCCACGCAGTTTGTCGGCATATTGGCTGATGCCTTTCGCCAGATACACAAGCAGATCCTGAAGAGCTGCAGTTTCCGGATCTTTTCCGCATACACCATGGGCGGTACATCCGGTGGAGCGTGCGGTTTGCTCGCATTGATAACAGAACATCGACATTGTTTTTCTCCTCTAAACAGGTTGCCTAAAGTTTTAACCAAGGACATATAGGATACACTAAATCAAGACTTAATAGGTATTTCGGCTCAAGAGATCGCCTTCAACGCCCATGACGATTTCTTCGATGGGCGTATTGCCGCCAGCCTGTTCGCGGGCCGAAACGACCCATTGGGTGATACCACGGCAGCAGGGCACTTCCATGCGGATTACCGTGACTTTCGGCGAGCCTGTGTTCTGGAACATGGCCACAAGTTTTTCCATATAGCCTGTGGGATCATCCAGCTTCGGGCAGGCAATGGCCAGGGCTTTCCCCTGAAGCAGTCTGGGATGAAAAGCGCCGCAGGCGAAAGCACTGCAGTCGGCGGCGATCAGGATTTCCCGCTGCTGAAACTGCGGTGCGTTGAAGTTGACAAGATGCAACTGAACAGGCCAGTGCGTCAAAGCGGAAGGGCTGTGTGCAGCTGTCTGCGGAGAGGCCGCAGTTGCCGGCGCCGGAGCCGGTGCAGGAGCCGCCTGAAACTGTCGGGAGGCCGCACCGGGACATCCCCCTGAAAATGCCGGCATGCGCGTACCGGTTCCACCACTGGGACAGCCTGAAGCCGGAGGCGTTGCAGCAGCAGTCGCAGCGGCCGCCGCAACGGCCGCAGCCGCCGATTGTGCTGCAGGATGATCAGGAGGCAGACAGAATTCGTCCGCTTCACGCACTTCAATGGTCAGTGCGCCTGTGGGACAGCTTCCGATACATGCGCCCAGACCATCACAATAACTGTCTTTCACCAGCTTTGCTTTTCCATCCACAATGGCCAGAGCACCTTCTTCACAGTCCACAATGCACAGACCGCAGCCGTCGCATTTGTCTTCGTCAATTTTAATGATCTGTCTGATTGCCATGATAGCTTCCTTTTTAACTGTTTTGCCCCTGTTGATGATCACAGTATAGCTTCTTAAAAAAAGAAATACCTTGACTTAAGTCAAATATCCAAAAATAATTGAATAATCTTTTCTTTTGGAAATAAAAGGAGGCATGTTACAATGAAAAACAGCTTATAAAAAAGAAGAAAGGAAATTTCATGAGCGCTATGGATCGCCGTTACTTTCTCGGTTCAATGACCCTGGCAACTCTGGCACCCAACGCCTTCTGCGGAGCCGTTTCTTCGGAAAAGAAACCCTCAAAAAATACCCGACCGCCCCTGTGCATATTTTCCAAACATCTGCAATTCATGAGTGTCCCTGAGATGGCGAAAGCATGCCGTTCTCTGGGTCTTGATGGCATAGACCTGACCGTGCGGGATGGGGGACATGTTGCCACGGAAGAAGTGGTGGAAGCATTGCCTCTGGCTGTCGATCAGATCCGCGCGGAAGGGTTGGAAGTGCCCATGATCACAACCCTGTTCTGCAGCAGCAGCGATCCGGGATTCTCTGAAGTGGTCGCAACGGCTGCGCAATGCGGTATTTCTTTCATGCGCATCGGCAATCATAAATACAGAAGAGGGGAAGCGATTCAGTCTCAGCTCAAAAGTATCAGTGAGGAACTGCGTGCCATGGCGCACATCGCCGAGGTGCACGGTATGCGGATGGGCTACCATAACCATTCAGGGATCAATAACGTGGGTGCTCCCATGTGGGATTTGTATCAGATCTTTGAAGACAACCAGCCGATGAGCCTGGGCTCCAATCTTGATGCGGCCCATGCCCTCGTGGAAAGCCCTCTGGGGAACTGGCGTATTGCAGCCCGGCTCCTGGCGCCCCGGGTGCATATGGTCTCCCTCAAAGATTTCACCTTTACAGGCAATTATCCTCAATGGACTTCTCTGGGCAAAGGTGTGCTGAATGTACCGGCTTTTCTCGCGCTGCTCCGGGAGGAAGCTGATTTCAGCGGACCCATCTCGCTGCACTTTGAACACAAGACGGCCAATGCCGAGGCTCTGCTCAAAGAAATAGGGCAGGCCGTGGCATATATGCGTACCACGGGCCTGCCCGAATCAGGCTATGTTCAAGGCTGACGGAAAGCGACTCAGAGCGGCAGATCAACGTCAGCGAAATTATCCATCATCCGTTTGTCACGGAGTGTTTCCAGAGCTTCCAATGCCCGGTCGAAAGAGACGGACTGCTGTTCTTTCACGGCATATCGCCGCCAGGTGACACTCCCGCTTTCCTGTTCCTGCTTGCCCAGAATCCAGATATTCGGGATTTTCCGGGTGATGGCATTGCGGATCTTCTTGTTGAAGCTTTCGCTGCTCGTATCAATCTCCGCACGGACGAAAGCATTGCGAAGTTTCTCCTCAAGCTCCTGCGCGTAGGGCATGACTTCATCATTGACAGGAACCAGACGGACCTGTTCCGGTGCCATCCAGGTGGGGAAAGCGCCGCCGTAGAGTTCGATGAGGAAGGAGATCATGCGCTCGTGGGTGCTGAGGGGGGCACGATGCAGAATAAAGGGCCGCTGTTTTTCTCCCTGGGCATCGACGTAGGTGAGATCGAAACGCTCAGGCATGACAAAGTCGAGCTGACAGGTGGAGACGGTTTCTTCACGGCCCATGAGATTCTTCACCTGAATATCCACTTTGGGTCCGTAGAAAGCCGCTTCGCCGCTTTCTTCTTCGTAGGTGACTCCCAGATTATCCAGCACATTCCGGACGATGGCTTCCGTCCGTTCCCATTCTTCATAGTTGTCCACAAATTTGTCGCTGCTCTTGTCATGGAGAGACAGACGGACCCGGAAATTACCCATGCGCAAATGTCCATAGTACATGAGGTACATATCGATGACAGCCCGGAATTCCTCTTCCACCTGCTCAGGCGTACAGTAAATATGCGCATCATTCATGCACATGGCACGAACCCGGAGCAGACCGGAGAGAGATCCGTGTTTTTCATAGCGGAATACATCACCATATTCACAGAGCCGCACGGGCAGTTCACGGTAGCTCCGCAGACGGGAAGCATAAATCTTGTGATGATGGGGACAGCACATGGGCCGCAGATAATAATCGTCGTGTTCATCAACGGGCATGGAAGGATACATGCTGTCTTCGTAATAAGGCACATGGCCGGAGCGGATGTAGAGTTCCTTGCGCGTCACACTGGGAGTGGAGACCCGCTGGTATCCTCCGAGAAATTCCGTTTCACGGGCCCATTTCTCCAGTTCGTCCCGGATAATCGTTCCATTGGGCATCCACAAAGGAAGGCCCACACCCACCTCGGGATCCTGGATGAAAAGGTCCAGTTCATCGCCCAGTTTGCGGTGGTCCCGTTCCATGGCGCGTTTCCGCATTTCCAGATATTCTTTCAATTCTGCGCCGGATTCAAAGGCGAGCCCGTAAATACGCGTGAGCATGGGCCGTGTCTCATCACCACGCCAGTAGCTTCCGGAAATACGATCCAGCTTGAAAGATTTTTTGGGTACCTCACCTGTATGTTCCAGGTGAGGGCCTTCGCACATGTCGATGAAATCGCCCATGGTATAAAAAGAAATATTGCCATTTTCGGCGAATCCTTTTTCTTCCAGTTCCCGGGCATATTCCATCTTGTAGACTTCGCCACCCTTTTCCAGGTGAGCCAGCGCCTCATCCAAAGGCATTTCTGAACGGACAAAGGGGATTCTTTTTTTAATGAGCGCATTCATCCGATTTTCAATATCGGTCAGATCCGCCTCGCCTATGGGTGTATCCCCGAAATCAAAGTCATAGTAAAAGCCGTTTTCCACAGGGAGACCGAAAGCCAGCTTGGCATCAGGTCTTATTTCCAATACGGCCGCAGCCAGTAAATGGGACAGGGAATGACGCATACGATATAAGGCGGTCTCTTTTTTTTCCGCCGTTGCAACTGAAGAGTTATTCATAGAATACGATCCTGCTGTAAAATATGCTCCCGATAAAGTTCTCTTGCGAAAAGAGATGAAGAAAGGGAACACAAAAACCGCCCGGCTGAGAGATATCCAGGCACACACGCACACACTACCACCACTATATCACGCTGACAAAGAATGAATCCAAGCCAGCAATCAGGGGATGGAGATCGGAATGGTCATGGCTTGACCGTTCCGGATCACCTCCACCTGGAATCGTTTTACATTTTGAAATTGAGGGATCAGACTCCAGATCTGAGCCTCACTTTCAATGGCGATGCCATTCACACGGGAGATGACATCTCCATTTTGAAAGCCCAGCTGTGCTGCATAGGGGATGGCGCTGATGTCTGTCGCTGTCAGACCTATAGGCTGACCGGAACTGTTTTTGGCGATACGGGGCGCATGACGCATCATCAACGCACCGGCATCAATCTTTTCATCCATCTTCTGCAGCTGTACCGGTGCGGAACGTGGAGTGCTTTCCACCATATCCCCCTTCATGCTCAGAGTTTTTTCATCATCTTTCTCTGAAGCACGGGGGGCACGTGCCGCCGGTGCTGTCTCTTTTACTTCTTCTAACGTATAAAAAAAGTCTTCTATTTCCTGACTCGGTCTGTAGTCCCAGGGTGCCAGAGGTGTCGGGTCGGAGAAAATGGCCCGTTCGTTCACCACAGCCTCCGCACTCAGTCGCCGGAGCAGACCGTCTTTCGGGGCATTACGCTCATCCCACCAGGCGAGACCCTGGGCGGCCAGTTCATGATTGAGGCTTTTCCGATCCGTGTTCAGGATGAATGCCACGGGCAGATCGTGGTTGTCACGGGCCACCACATTTGCCTCCACCTGACTCCCGCCGAAAGTTTCCTGTCCGTATTTCATCGCGGCCTCATAAAAGGGTTGACCTTCTTCGGGACAATCGATGCCATACAAACGAACTGTAAGAGGAGCACCATTCTTGAGCAGTACCACCACATCGCCACTCTCAAAAGTCTCCAGCCGTCCTGTGAATGTTTCGATGACAGGTCCTTTCACAGCCTCCAGAATATCGTTCACAGTCACGCTGTTCAAAAGCGAATCGTCAGGGAGTTGTGTGTTCGCCTCCTGTGCGAAAGCAACAACTGTGAATACCGGCATCCATACAGCCAGGAGTATTGTAAGTCGGGAAAAAGTTGTCAACATGGCATTTCCTTTCAGAGCTGCTGTGACCTTATGATGGTCACCCCTACAATGATACCACGGAAAGAAAGTGCGATAAAATAAAAACTCTGATGAGGGGCGGGGGAGGGGCGGTCCGCAGTCGACAAAGAGGAGATCATCGACGAATCTTGGAGGGATGCGAGTATGTCGTAAAGCTTTAAATAAAAGACTTGATTACGCGTTGAGCACTCCCTCGGCAGGGGCGAAAAATCTTTCGCCCGAAAACTGTATAGACCATAAACAGCTCATTGACTTTGGTGCACCCGAATGCAAAAACGGGCGAAAGATTTTTCGCCCCTACCGAGGAAGTGTATAGTTTTAATAGTCCCTCATCTCTCTTCTTCATAGCGGAAAAAGACTGGATTCTTCCTTACTTGTCCGCTGCTTTCAGCTCTTCCACCAGAGCGATATATTGTTCTTTGGCTTCATCCTGCGACATCCCTTTGTGGACGGCCCAGGAATCAAATTTGGCACGTTTGATAAAATCCAGCATGCCCGGCCGTTCCCCTTCGCAGTCGCCGGTACTGCCCTGTTTGAATAACCCATACAACTGAAGTTGTACAGAACTGTCCGGAGCTTCAGAGAGCTCAGTGACTTCACGGCTTGCCAACTCAAATCTTGCCTGCAGATCATCGGACATGACGGAATCCTCCTTTTTTAATGAGCAAAGACCATAAGTACAGGGACAGTCTTATTATACTCCATCTTTTTGGAAAAGGACGCTAAAAGAACGAGGCTTGACAGCCGGGGCGGGTGTCAGGGAATTGATGCGGGGTCCGTGGACAGGGGGAACCAGGCGGACTGAATGGGCACGCCCCGACCTCTGGATTCTGTGCTTCTGTGGAGAAAGAACAATTGGTTGCAGCTATGCAGCGCTGGGGATGATCTTTTCCAGACCCTCACGAAGAACAGCGATCCACTTTTCGTAACCGGCCGTGTTCAGATGAACGCCATCGCCCGTATGATATGCCGAATCCAGATTTCCCTCCTCATTTGTGATGAGCGGTCCGGCATTCACAAAAACATGATTCTTTTCCGCACAGAGTTCAGCCAGTGTGGCATTCAACTCCAGAATACGTTCATTGGAGTTGCTCGTACGCCCTTGAGAAACAGGATCCATGGGAAGAATTCCACTGAAGACGGCGGGAGTACCGGCCGGGATGCGCTCCATGATCTCTTGCCACTGGCTCACAATTTCTTTGTTGTTGCGTCGTGAAAGATCATTTACGCCTATGGCGAAGACCACAGCTCCACAGCGTTCCAGTGATTTGTATTTGGGAAGCCGTTTCAATACCCCATAGGTCGTGTCACTGCCAATACCGTAATTAATGGCCAGAGGAGCTACAGCAGATACACAAAGTCCCTGGGTGATACTGTCGCCGATAAAAACCACAGCCCCTTCCGGCACGTTGCCGTCCATATATTCATGATAGATCATCATCCGCCTGTAATGATCCGTAATCTCATCGCTCTCAGCCCAGCCGAGGGGTGATGACATCAGACAAAGAAAGAGCATGAGCCCGAAGGAAAGGCTCGTCATCAAAGACAGACGATTCATCTTATCTCCTGCGCCTCTTTTGAGGTTGGCGCGCTTTGCCACGTTGCGGCAGGAGATTCTGGAAGAAAGCTTTGACCTTATCCATGAAGCTCGCCGGTTTCTGAACAGTCCGTTGACGCCTGGCTTCTGAGATATGATAGAGACTCAACAGGGCTTGGCGAAATTCCTGAGCCGACTGATAGCGGAGATTGGGATCGGGATGGGTTGCTTTTTCCACGAAGGCATTGCATTCCGGCGGCAGTTCAGGCCGGATCTCCGTGATTTTATATCCCGACTGGGGCGAGCGTCCGCAAAGCAGTTCATAAAACATGACGCCGAGAGAAAAAATGTCCGCTCTGTAATCCACGCCAGCCGGATTCAACTGCTGCTCCGGCGCCATATAATGGATTTTGCCCAGATTGGCACCTACCACGGTCAAGCCTTTAAACTGATCATCCAGCTTGGCAAGCCCGAAATCCAACAGACGGATGGAGCCATTGGGAAGGACCATGATATTCTCGGGAGACAGGTCACGGTGGATGGTGATCTGATGAGCATGGGTCAAGGCATCAGCCACCAGACAGAGCACACGTACCACTGAATTGAATTCGAGACGATGCCGGGCCTGCAACCACCGCCGCAGCGATCTCCCCTCAATGTACTCCATGGTATAAAAGAGCGTATTATTCCACTTGCTCGCTTCGTAAACTTTCACGATACCCGGATGGTTGAGCCGTCGTGAGGTATTCACTTCCCGGATAAAGCGGGCGATGGCATGCTTGCTGTTGGCATATTTGTCGTGGAGCATTTTCAGCGCCACAAGCTTCCCTGTTTGCTTGTCCTGCACAAGATAGACGGCACCCATGCCTCCTCGCCCAAGCTTTTGCCGGACAATATACCGGTCGGCAATAATCCTGTGTTCCGGTTCGGATACTTGTGACACTATCCTGTCTCCACTTCAAGGGTCTTTTTAAAAGGCCGATTTTTCATTGCCATTATACAGATTCCCGCAGAGAGAAAGAAATTATTGTAATGTTTGAACCGCACTTTTCAAGTGTACAGCATACTGATCGTTTGTATTATATGGTGTTGACAGGCCCTTTGACCTTGAAAAGCAGCAGACTGGGGAAGACGGGAGCGTGATGGGGTGGGAGGATTTAAGATACTCGAAGGCATCAACAGTCTCCGGGAGTCGGTCGGATCGGTCGGGTCTGCGAGGAGTGCGGGCATGTCGTCGGACAGATAAGAGAGCCTCGTCCATTATATAGTCTCCAAAAAGGAAAAAGTCTTTCTCTTTTATTCCTTCGCACCCGACCTGACTTTGTGTTACTACCTGTCAACTTCCATTATTTTTTCGAAGTGGTTTACTCAAGAAGCCACATAAATCCTTTTATGTGAACATATTGAAAAGACTGGCCGGCGCCTGCATCATTCCTGCGAGAGCAGGAATTTTGCGTATATTCAAGTCCTCATGTCGCAATAAGATTCCTGCTTTCGCAAGAATGACGCAGGCGAGAGTGTTCTCTTGACGGTTCTGATGGGTATTGGAAAGACATCAGCCCTTCTCCTCTTCTTTCTTAGTGAACAGACCTGTCCGACCTGACTTCGTGGTTAGAAAAAAGCATCATCCGGTTGCGGCTGTGCTGCGCGGTGGTCCTCTTTGCCTCCGTGGTGAAATAAAATCCGCCCTGATTTTCATGGCTGCCGGTGAAATTGTTATACTGGTGTTTGTTCTCATGCTGCAGACGTCCGGGCTGTTCTTCGCCTGTGTATCCCTTTTTCCCTCAGCACAAGGATAGTATGTTGCTTCCACAAGCCGTTCATTTTGGTGCCGGTAATATAGGCCGTGGTTTTCTCGGTCAGTTGTACTTTGAGAGCGGGTATGCCACCGTTTTTATTGATGTGGTTTCCGAGGTGGTGGATGCGTTGAACGCCCGGGGCTGTTATCCGCTGGATCTTGTTTCTGACGAGGGTTCCGAGCGTTTGACCATTGGCGCTGTCCGTGCTGTCCATGCTTCTGATCGTGACGGAGCTGCTTCTGTTCTGGCCGAGGCCGCCATAGCCTCCACAGCCGTGGGCATGCATGCCCTGCCGCATATTGCACCGGTCATTGCGGCGGCCATTCCCCTGCGTTTTTCTGATCCTGATGCCCCACCTCTGGATATCATTCTCTGCGAAAACCTTCATGACGGCGAAGCGTTGATGCGCGGGCTGGTCCGTACTCATCTTGCGCCGGAATGGCATGACATACTTGAAGAGAAAGTGGGCTTTGTGGAGGCGAGCATAGGCCGCATGGTTCCTACGCGCACAGCGGCGCAGCAGGCGGAGGACATCCTTGCTGTGGCTGTGGAACCTTATTGCGAATTGCCAGTGGATCGGGGTGCTTTCCGGGGGGCACTTCCCGTGATCCATCATCTGTTGCCGACGGGAAATTTCAAGGGCTATGTGGAACGGAAGCTCTTTGTTCACAACCTGACCCATGCGGCAACGGCCTATCTGGGTCATGATCACGGATATACCTATATCTGGGAAGCCATCCGCGATCCGGAAATATGCCATGTTGTGGAGGGCGCCGGTCTGGAAAGCAGCCGTGCTCTGGTGAAGAAGCACGATCTGGATGCGGACGATCTGGAAGCGCATCGTCTGGATCTGATCCGGCGTTATCATAACCGTGCACTGGCCGATCAGGTGGAGCGAGTCGCCCGGGATCCGTTGCGAAAGCTGGGCCGGGATGACCGTCTTGTCGGCGCTTTGCGTCTTTGCCTGGATCAGGGAACTGAAGGGGAGTATATTGCCTTTGTAACAGCCCGTGCTCTGGCTTATACTGAAGCTTCGGATCCCCTTGCGGAAGTGTTGCGAGCCCGCATGCAGGCATCCGGTTTGGATGCGGTGCTCCAGGAGGTTTGCGGCCTGGATCCCGACTCTGTGGCTGCACTTTTGATCAAAAAATATTTTTACACAGCCAATTTTTCAATTGAAGGATAAATGTTCATGCATGAAATTCTGCTCCCGAAAATGGGTAACTCCGTGGAAGAAGCGGAGATTGTGAAATGGTTCAAAAAAGAAGGGGATCCGGTTTCCACGGGCGAGCCCCTCTTTTCCATACAAACAGATAAGGCGGAAGTGGAGTGTGAGAGCACGGCCTCCGGTATTCTGCGGAAGATTCTCGTTCCTGAATGGGTGGAAGTGCCCGTCCTGACGGTGGTCGCTCTCGTGGGTGAAGCCGATGAGGCCATTCCCGGGCATTACAGCGCGCCAGTCCCGTCGGCTACACAAGTGTCGGCGCCCTCAGCTGCTCCAGTGGCTGTTTCCACACCAGCCCCGGCGGCGACCCCTGCGCCTGCAGTGTCTCCCCGGGCCTCCGGTAAAAACGCCGTCTCTCCCAGAGCCAGGAAAACAGCGTTGACACGGGGTATTGATCCTGAAAAGCTGAGCGGCTCGGGCGTGGGCGGTCGGGTTATGGAGCAGGATGTCCTGGCTGTGGCCGCCGTGAAAGTGACGCCCACAGCACGGCGTATGGCTGAGAATGCGGGCCTGCCTCTGACAACAGTGAGCGGTACGGGCATCGGCGGGAAGATCACCAAGGCTGATGTTTCCCGTACACTCGACGGAGGCGTCCAGCCCTGTTCCTGTGGAGAAGGGGGGGAAGGCGTTCGGGCCCTCCCGCTGACTCCCATGCGCCGTATCATTGCCGAGCGCATGTCTTCGAGCAAGTTTTCAGCGCCCCATTATTACATAACCGTGGAAGTGGATATGAGCGCAGTCAAAGCCTTCCGTGCAGCCAATCAGGGCTTCAGAGTGTCCTACAATGATCTGGTTCTCTTCGCGACGGCCAAAGCTTTGAGAAGTTTTCCCGCTGTCAACGCCCGCTGGTGCGGTGATTTCATTGAAGAGCAGGGATCAGTGAATCTGGGCATGGCCGTGGCGCTTCCGGCGGGGCTTATTGTTCCCGTCATCCGCAATGCCCATCTGCTGTCTCTGGAAGGCCTGGCGACGGAAGCCCGTGACCTGGCTGCGAAGGCGCAGGGAGGCAAGCTGCTCCCTGATGATTACGAGGGCAATACCTTCACCGTGTCCAATCTGGGTGCCTTCGGTGTAGATCAGTTTACCGCTATCATCAACCAGCCTGACAGCGCGATTCTTGCTGTGGGCCAGATGAAAGACCGGGTTGTGGTCATTGATGGCGGCATCCATATCCGTCCTGTCATGAAGCTGACCCTCTCCAGCGATCATCGTATGATCGATGGTGCCGTTGCGGCGCAGTTCATGAGTCATTTGAAATCCATTCTCGAAGAGGGCGCTTTTTGATAAAGCCGGTCCCGGGAGTATAACGATGAAACAGTATGATCTTGTTGTGATTGGTGCAGGCCCCGGCGGTTATGTGGCGGCCATCCGAGCCGCACAGCGTGGTGCGAAAACAGCCGTGGTGGAATACAGAAACCTCGGGGGCGTGTGCCTGAACGAAGGCTGTATCCCCACGAAAACGCTCATCCATACGGCGGAGCTCTACCGCAAGCTGCAGAATGCGGAGGAATTCGGTATTGAAGTCAGCGATGTGCGTGTGAATATTCCGAAGCTGCTCAAGCGCAAAGAAACGGTCATCGGCCTGAATACGGGCGGCATTGCGGCTCTGTTGAAAGCCAATGGCATTGATCTGTATGAAGGCAAGGCCTCTTTACCCGCTGCGGGCCAGGTGGAAGTGAATGGCGAAATCCTCACAGCGAAAAACACCATCATCGCCACAGGCGGCCGACCGGCCCAGTTGCCCGGTCTGGAATTTGATGGCAAACTTGTCATAGGCAGCACGGATGCGCTGAACCTGGATCGGGTTCCCGAGAGTGTTGTTGTCATCGGAGCCGGTGCGCTGGGTACTGAATTCTCCTGCATCTGGAATGCCTTCGGATCGAAGGTGACTCTGGTGGAAATGATGCCCACCATTCTTCCCCGGAGTGATGCTGAGCCGGCGAAGCTGCTTGAGCGTATACTGAAGAAGAAAAAAGTGGATGTCCGTACGGAGACCTCCGTTTCGAAGATAGAGAAAAAAGAGTCTTCCGTGGTGGTTCATCTTGACGGGAAAAAAGCCGGAACTGTGGAAGCGGAATTGGTGCTTGTGGCTGTCGGCCTGCAATGCAATTCTGAAATCGTCTCGGAAAGTCCCCTCAAACTGGAACTGGGCAAACGGGGCGGCATCCCTGTGAATGACAGGATGGAAACGCCCATCCCCGGTATTTATGCCATTGGCGATGTCATCGACCGGACCTGGCTGGCTCATGGTGCTTCGGCGGAAGGCATTGTTGCAGCGACAAACTGCAGTGGAGGCTCCGCAACCATGGATTACCGGGTATTGCCCGCCTGTAACTTCAGTTCGCCCGAACTCGCCAGCGTGGGTCTGACCGAAGAAGAGGCCGAAGAGCAGGGCTATACGGTGAAGACGGGCCGATTCCTCTTCGCCGGTAACGGTCGCGCTCATACGATCGGCTCTGCGGAAGGGATGGTCAAACTCATCGGCGATGCATCCACAGATGAAATTCTGGGTGTTCACATCCTCGGTCCCGAAGCGGGCGAAATGATCGCCATCGGTGCGCTGGCCATGCGCATAGAAGGGACCCTGGAAGAAATCGCCTCTACGGTTCATACCCATCCCACCTTGAGCGAAGCTCTCTGGGAAGCAGCGGAAGATTATTACGGACGGAGCATTCATTCCCGCCCGAAAAAATAAAAGTGGCTGACAAAACCGGGTTTGTGACAGGAAAAACCCTTGCGGACCGCCCCGCACTTCGGTATAATGCCATAAGGGTGCAGGAGGCGTGAAAGCCTGGAGAGAAGGGCTGAACGGGTTCCTGTGTCCGCCGAGATAAAGGAGTTGCTCATGGATGCTCAGGCGAAACATGCTCTTGAAAAAGTCAATGCGGCCCTGGATGAACTGGATCAGCAGCGTACCCATTCCATTGCGAACATCGTTGAAGGTCTTGAGAAGATAAAGCTCATGTTTGTCCGCCGTGAAGAGGCTTCCGCCAAAGAGACAGCCTCCACCATGGAAGAGCAACAGGCTGTCTTTGCCACGGAGCGTGATGCGGCTGAATCCAGAGAATCACTGTTGAAGGCTGAGATTGAAACACTCACGGCTGCAGTGGCCGACCGTAATGCTCTGGCTGAAAAGCTGGCTGATTATGAAGCGCTGAAAGAAAGCAGTGCGCAGAAACAGGAGGAGCTGGACGCCAGAGAAAAGGCGATTCAGGAGTTGGAGGACACCATCCGCAGCCAGGAGGAGAATCTTGCCGCACAAGAGGAGAAGCTTCAGGAGCAGGAATCCTTCATTCATGATAAAGATGCTGCTCTGGAAAAGCAGGAAGCTGAATTACTCAGCAGTCAAGAGGAATTGACAAAGCTTCAGGAAGCCCGGGACACAGGCAACGAAGAACTCGAACTGCTGCGGGCGAATCATCATGCCTTCATGGAAGAAATTGTGCGATTGAAAGAGGAGCAGGAAAAACAGCAGCTTCTTTTGAAAGAAAAGGAAGAGGAGGTCATCCGACTCAGCGCTGAGATTGACTCCTTCACCACCATGCGTCAGAAGGTGGAAGAGTCGCTCCATGCCCTGGAGGACAAGGACAAGCATATTGCCGGGCTGGAAGAAGCATTGCAGCAGGCCGCGGAGAGCAGTGACAAATATGAAGTCCAAACCAAGCTTCTTCTGGATCAGCTGGAAAATTATCAGCAGCAGCGTGAAGAGCTGAGCGAGTTGCGCGACCAGTTGAAAAAGAGTGAAGAGGCGTTGCAAAACGAAAGAGCCGCTATTGTGCGTCTTCATGCGCAAATGGCTATTTCCGGGCGGGCACCTGCGGCCACAACAGCCCAGCCATCCCGGCCCCAGCCAACGGAAAGCTTGCAGAGCACCGTGCCTCCTGCGGAAGAAAAGACTTTCACTTTTACCCCTACCACACAGCGCAAGCTTTTCGGTGAAATTCTGTGCGAGGCCGGTGTGGTCACTCCTGAACAGCTGGAAGAAGCACTGCGATTCAAGGCTTCCGGTTTCAAGCGTCGTATCGGAACCGTCTTTATTGAGCTGGGTTATGCGACGGCGGAAGTCATTGCGGCGGCACTGGCGGCCCAATTGCATCTGCCTTTTGTGGACAAGCTGGAGAACCGCGCCAGTACGGAAGCCATCCGTCTTGTTCCGCCCCATCTCATCAAGAACCACCGGAGTCTCCCCTTGCAGAAAGAAGGAGATCGCCTGCAACTGGCCATGGAAAATCCTCTGGATCTGATTGCCATCGAAAACATTGAACTCGCCACGGGACTGATTGTGGAGCCCGCTGTGGCCACGAGCGATGAGATCACAGCAGCCATCGAACGCTTTTACACAAACTGAGGCCTTCTTCCTGAGAGTCCCTGATACCCGATCTTCCGGATTCCCCATCATAAAGGAGATGTATCCATGGTCTTCAGTCTGTTGCTGATCCTCTCTCTTCCCGCCGAAATCCCTCAGAACTTTGCCGGAATCACACCCGGAGTCGCGGAAGTCTTCGGAAACATCCCCAGCCACTTTGAAGAATATGATCTGATCCTGCAGCCCGATACTCTGGAAGCAGGTTGGTGGGCCGGGGCACCTTCCGTGTATCGTGACGATGCCGGTGTTTTCTGGATGGCTTGCCGCATGCGCAATGCCACGGACGCCCGGGGTACAAGAGGCTACGAAATCCGGATTCTGAAAAGTGAGGACGGCATCCAGTTTGAAAAAGTGCATTCAATAAAGCGGGAAGAAGTGCCCATCCCCGGATTTGAACGGCCAGCCCTGTTGCAGGATCCTCAGAGCAGAGCAGCCAAGTTGTATGCCTGTGGTCCCTGGCGGGGTGGCCCCTGGTCCATTATCAAGTTTGATGATGCTCCCGCGCCCGATCAGTTCAAAGCCTCCACGGCCCGGGTCGTCATTGCGCCATTTGAAAAAAGCTATGAACACGATATCATCCCTGTGGAATATAAAGACCCTGTCATCCTGCATGCCGAAGGAGCCTGGCATTGCCATGTCATCGGTTATCTGAGGAAGAATGAACGGATCTATCATTTCACCAGTCAGGACGGTGAACACTGGGAGCCTGTGGGCTCTCCCTATGAATCTGTGATGGAGCTGCAGCACTGGCATGATTTTTTTGTCCGGCCCGCTTCCGTGCTTCCTCTGGGGGTGGGCTATCTCTTCATTTATGAAGGGGCCAGCGTGAACTGGTATGAGCCCGTCTATAACATCGGCACCGGACTGGGCTTCAGTTTTGATCTTCATCATATACAGGATCTCACTGTTGAATCCCCCTTGATTCTGAGCAGTACGCCTTCAAAGACGGCTCATACCTGGCGCTATTCCGACTGGCTTTGGGTGGATGAAGAGATCTGGGTTTATGCGGAAGTGGCGGCTGAGTCCGGGATCCATGAGATCCGCCGTTACAGCCTTTCCACCAGAGAAAAAGAGACGAAAAGGGAGCATCCGTAAAAGCCGGGTGATGAAGAGAGACGCTTTATTGTCATGATTCATCTGCCCGACGGATGTGCTATCATAAAACGCATCGGGCCCCGCTTTTTAACGAGTGTTCAGACAGATCCACTGCAGGAAATTTCCATGACCGTAACGGAGCATGACAGCACTGTATCTCTTGTCCCGGCAAGTATCTGGGGGGCCGTGCTCTGTCTCACAGCCGCAGCCTGGTCTTTCCGCACAACATCCTTCATGGAAGCCAAAGAGCTCTGTCTTCTCCTCGGAGTTCTTTTTGCCGCACCCATACAATGGAAAACAGGCATCCTTCGTGCCCCGGCACAGCCTTTCCTTTTTCCCTTGCTTGCGGGATTGATTTTCTGGGCTGTGACGGGCTTTTTTGTGGCGAAAGTGCCGGGTTTTGTGGTGGAAAATCTGGTTCGCTGGCAACTTTATCTCGTGGCGCTGTGGTTGGCCACAGCCGCTTTTTCCGTTCCCGGAGGGCGTCTTTTCCTGTATGGAAGCCTCCTCTATTCGGCACTTCTCGTTGCCCTTCTCGCGCTTATGCAATATGGGGGGCTTCTGACTTTTCTTTTTCCTGTCTTCCCGGGATACAGCCAGCCCGCTTATTCCGTCTTCGGCAACCAGAACCTGCTGGGCGGATACATGGCTATGGCTTTGATTCTCTTGCCTGTACTTCATCGGCTGGATCCTCCCCGGAAAATTTCGACCCTCCTTCTTCGTGTTATCGCCTGGCTGATTCTTCTCGCCGCACTCATTATTTCAGGAACGCGCTCCGCCTGGCTGGCTGCTCTGGTGGGCGGTGCTGTGTGGGTGTTTCTGACTGTGTTGCGGCATTTTAAGAAGCAAAAAGAGGATGATACTGTCAAAGCCTTGCCTTTCCCGGGGAAAAGGCTGCTCCGGAGTGTAGCGACGGTGGGAACCCTCCTTCTTCTGCTCTGGGGCGGTGTCCTTTTCAATGATCGCATCAGAAGCAGCTTCAGCGAAAAAGATGTGGGTGGCCCGGCCAGACTCTGGTTCTGGGCGGGAGCTGAAAGGATGATTGGTGACCATCCGTGGTTGGGTGTGGGTCTGGGCAATTATCCGCGCTGGAGTTCCGTCTATCAGGGAAAGGCACTGTGGGAACAGGGTGGCGAAAGATATTTTCGTAATGAACTCCATACGGATCATGCTCATTCGGAACCATTGGAATGGCTGGCCGAGACGGGCTTTGCAGGGATCCTTTTCTGGCTGCTCTTTCTGATACTCACCCTGCGGCAACGTCCCGCAGCCTTGCCCGTGCTGGCTTGCATGGGGGCTTTTGCTCTGGTCAATAATTTCACACACAGTCCGCCTCACACCCTGGCTTTTCTTTTGCTCGCACTGGATCCCAATGGAACAGAAGAGGAGGAGCGGGCTTCTTCCTCCCGTCCCCGGGTTCTTATGGCCCTTCCTCTGAGTGCCCTGTGCTATCTTCTGGTTATTGGCGTACCTTCTTTTCTGAAGTGCAGGGCGGAAGACCGGATGGAAGCCGGGCTTGCAGCGGAAGAAGCCTGTGCCGCAGCCTTTTACTGGCCGTGGCATGGCCCTGCTTTGGATGAAAGCTGTGCGGCGGCCTTCATGCGGGAAGGACAGTATGAGAGGGCGATGGACCATCTCATTTCTGCAGCCAGGCGACTGGATACCCATTCCGTCCATCAACTGATTCTGTATTGTATGGAAGGGCTGGGCGATGAGGAAATGTTTTACGCCACAGCCCGAAAATGCCTCTACCGCTGGCCTGATGATGTGCATGCCTGGGATATTCTTCTTCAATATTGTCCTGAAGAGGAGAGGGAGTTGTGGGAAAGCCACCGGCTGAACTTTATGAGGACGAAACCAAAAGAGAAAGGGGAGGCTGAGCGATGAATTCATCCAGGGACACCCATCAGGATGGGGAAAGCATGCGTATCGCCAAGCTTATGGCACGTCGAGGCATGTGTTCCCGTCGGGAAGCGGAAAAACTCATTGCCGAGGGCTGGGTCTTTCTCGATGGCGAAAAAGTGGAGACACCCGCTACCCGGGTTGCTGTCCATTCAGAGATCACGCTCGATCCGAAGGCAAAGAAATGGCTCAATGAAGCCGTGACCATCCTTTTCAACAAGCCTGTGGGCATCGTATCGGGACAGGCCGAAGATGGATACACAGCGGCTATAGAGGTGCTTTCACGGGAAAACCATTTTCGGCCCAGACCGGATATTCCTCTTTTACAGCCTTGTCACTTGCAAGGGCTGGCTCCCGCCGGTCGACTCGATATCGACTCGCACGGACTGCTCGTCCTTACCCAGGACGGGCGTATCGCCAAAGAGCTCATCGGCCAGCATTCAACCATTGACAAGGAATATCTGGTCCGTGTTTCCGGCGATATCACCAAAAGAGCACTGCGGCTGCTGAACCATGGCCTGCAACTGGATAGACAGGCTTTGCGCCCGGCGAAAGTGAAAATACTTGAACCGGGTCTTCTTCATTTTGTGTTGCGGGAAGGAAAAAAAAGACAGATCAGGCGCATGTGTGCTCTGGTCGGCCTGGAAGTGACCAATCTCAAACGGGTTCGCATCGGCAAAGTCCGCCTGGATGCGCTTCCCTATGGCCAGTGGCGCTTTCTGGATCGGGATGAGTCATTTTAACCGTCTCTTTTTTCCCGCTTTCCTGCGATGGTGCTTTTTCATTATTATTCGCCTCTTGCTCAGACAGCACTTTTGAATTATTTTTTAGGATATTCAGAGATATAAAATTTATAACATATTGATGCTGCATGAATTGAGAACTGTTTCCTGATCGCGAAAATAGAGAAGAAGAGGTTTACTCTTGACATTTTTGAGAATATGGCGTAGAATATAGTTGCTGCGCTTTGGGCTTGCAGCACGAGCGTTTGGAAGACAGGATTCAGGATGTCTTTTACGCTGACCAGTCAAGGCTGAGGCACTTCTGTCAGTGCCCGATTCGGAATTTCCGTACAGGAAAATTGTCATGGATTCTCACTCGGAAAAAGGATCCGGCTTCTTGCCGGCAAATCAGGTGCAGCATCCCGGAGGCAGCCATGGGCAACGGGTTAAACGTGGCCAACGCGTGGCTGTTCAACAGGGCCGTTATGGAACGGGACCGGCTCCTTACGGATACAGGCGTCTGGAAAACAGCAGTGGTTCTCTGGCAATAGACGATCGTGAAGCTGAGGTTGTCCGTATGATTTTCCGTGAATATGTGCGTCTGAAAAGTACGGGCAAAGTGGTGAATATGCTCCATGATCGCAATATATTGACGCGTAAAGGTAACCGATGGTCCCGCCAGGCGATTGCGATCATTATTTCCAACCGTACCTACAGAGGCCGTGTTTCTTATGGTGATATTGAGACCGAAGGGAAACATCAGGCCATTATAGATCCGGCGACTTTTTACAAAGCCAATTCCATCAAGGAGGAGAAAAGCCGTCGCTGATTTTTCTCACTGTCCGGGCCGACCGGGCACCTTCCTCTCTCAGATATAAGATCCCATAACCCAACGCTCAGGAACAGAGTCATGCTGCGTAAAGAAAACACCGTCTTGCTCGTTATTGATATTCAGGATGTTCTCATGCCTGAGAATGAAAAGGTGAGCCGGAACTATCTGAAGCAATGCTCCCGTCTGATTCGTGTGATGCAGGCTCTGGAAGTGCCCATACTTGTTACAGAGCAGTATCCCGATCGTCTGGGAGCGACCAATGAGGAGCTCTTGTCGCTTCTCGGTGATACTCCCCGACAGCCCAAGATTGAATTCAGCTGCCTGGCTAACACGGCTTTTCGTGAAGCACTGGAAAAGACAGGTCGCAAGCAACTGCTCATTATCGGGATGGAGACCCATATTTGCGTGATGCAGACCGCTTTGGAAGCCTTGGACGAAGGCTATGAAGTTTATGTTGTCCGTGATGCAGTGGTCTCCACCCGTGAAAGAGAATATAAAGCAGGTCTGGAACGGCTGGCCCGTGGAGGCGCTGAAATCACGACGACTGAAATGTCCATTTTTGAGTTGCTGCGTCAGGGGGGAACGCCCGAATTCAAAAAGGTATTGCCCCTTATCAAAGAATAAAAAGACAGGCTTCATTACAAGTTCTGCAGCGATGCTGTCGGACAAACCCCACAACCCTTCCTTCAAGGAAACACGCTCATGACCATGAAAAACATTGCCAAGATCAAGCGCCCCGCTCCAGGACAGGTTCTGCAGATTCTGGATATTATTCTCCGCGTGTTCAGTCTGCTGGAAACGCTTATCCGGCTCATCGATTTCTTCAAGCCTTCCACACCTTCTGACAGTGACTGAAGACAGGTGCTCAGATAGGCGGAAGCTGAAAGTGGACATCTTCCTCTGCGAAGCTTCGTTCGTCCACGCTGCAGCTGAAATGACTCCATAAAAACTCAATAACCCCGAGAACCAGATGATCCGGAGCTGATGCACCGGACGTGAGCAGGATAGTATCTTCCTCTGCAAGCCATTCTTTGTCAATGGTGGAGGCATCCTGAATGAGGTAGGCGGGTTTTCCCAGCTTGAGAGCAATGTCGCGCAGTCGGCAGGAATTGGCACTCTCCGGATCGCCCACGACCAGCACCTTGTCCACTTCGGGAACCAGAGAGACCACCGCCATCTGACGGTTGCTCGTGGCATAGCAGATATCCGGTTTTTTCGGAGCGGCGATGGCGGGGAAACGTGCCTGAAGCGTCGCCACCACCTCTTCGCAGTCCAGAAGGCTCAGGGTGGTCTGGGTGATATAGGCCACCCGCTCAGGATCAGGGACGCTTACGCTTTCCGCGTCTTTTTTGGTGCGAACCAGTTGAATATGTTCCGGAGCCCAGCCGATGGCACCCAGGGTTTCATCGTGGCCCGCATCACCGATATAGAGGATTGTGTAGTCTTTCTGGGCAAAACGGCGGATTTCCTGATGTACTTTGGCAACGAGGGGACAGGTGGCATCGATGACCTGGAGACGCCGGTCTTCGGCCTCTTCCCAGCAGGCTGGAGAGACGCCATGGGCACTGAACAGCAAATGCTCACCTTCGGGTACCTCTGAAAGGGTCTTGACGAAGACGGCTCCCTGCTTGCGCAACTGTTCCACCACATGGGCATTGTGGACAATATGCTTGAGCACGTACACGGGAGCACCATAGCGTTCCAGAGCCCGTTCGACCACCTTGATGGCGCGATCCACACCGGCACAGAATCCTCGGGGCCGGGCAAGAATAATATCCATGGATTATTTCCTTCAGAGCCCCGGCGGCTGGAGTAAATCACGACCCGGGGCGTATCTCTGTTGAATGAAGTCTGATTATAGTACCTGTGGTCAACACCGGCAGGCAAATGAATAATCCGGCGTGGGGGAGAAGAGACTTGAAGGGATCAGTGCTGTCAGGGAGTCTGCAGGATCTCCAAGTGGCGCAGGTGGATTTTGGGACAGATTAGAAATCTTCGGCTGTCAATAGTCTCCAAAGAACTCTGAAAGACGTTGAGTGTCGTTCCCAGGCTGCGCGACCCAAGGTCTTTAATTTATCAGTGTGCATCTGTGGTTCTGAGGGATCTGGTGTCCGTGCCATTTCTTCGGTTAAAGAAGTATTTCTCCCAGCCACTGTGATGAAAAAAGAAAGCATCATTTGGTTGTCCTATCCCTTTCCGAAATTAATCCTGCAAAAAAGTTGACACCTGCCATAACCTGTGTTACTCTGGTAAGAATGCTATCTGATTCATACCCCCAAATCTGGCTGGATTCTGATCCAGAACCAAAAGGATACAAGAGCAGTGAGTGAGAAGGAAGTTGACCAAAGCGGGTTGGCTGAGAGACGAGTGGTGACGAATCTTCAAATCCGCCGGCTGATCATCATTCAGATGGTCGGTATTGTACTTGCGGCTCTGGTGGAGACTGTAGGGCGCATTGTTTTCCTGAATATGGGTTCGTCCTATTATGGGGTTCGAGTCAATTGCACCTTGGTGGCCGTGTCCATCTGGACCAGTGTTTCTTTTTATGTGATTCGCCGGCTTCAGGGCCGTACTTGGATTTGTCGTCTTGTTTTTGCCGGTACAGTTCTGATTTTATTCTCTCTTATTCAAGAAACTGTGGCTTATTACACGCTGGTTCCTGACGCTTTATCTTATTTTCAGGCTATTCAGAATATATTTCAGGAAGGCACCTTTGTCGCCGGACTGGCTGCAATGCTCAGTGGTTTTTATCTGGCCTTGTTTGAAAGCGTTCGTTTCAACCGGCTTCTGCAGAAAGAGCATGCCAGCCTGCAGAGTGAGATTGAGGAGCGGCGGCGAATTGAGGAGGCTCTGCAGAAATCGCAAGATTCTCTCAATCGCATGAATATGGAGCTGGAACTGCGGGTGGAACAACGTACTGAGGATCTGGCCAATGCGAACCAACGTCTTCAGGACGAAATTGAGCAACGGAAATCTATTGCCCAATCTCTCATCAGCAGCGAGGAAAAATATCGTTCTCTGGTGCAAAATGCCAACAGCATCATTATCCGCTGGCAACAGGATGGAACCATCACTTTTCTGAACAGCTACGGCCTGCAATTTTTCAAATATGATGAAGCAGAGATTATCGGGAAGAGAGTGCAGGATACCCTTCTGAGTCTCTCTTCTGAAAATTCCATGGGTGATGTGGTGCAGGGTCTTTTTGAAAATCCTTCCCGCCGTCTGGAAAGTATCCGCCAGGTTGTCTGCAAAGACGGAACGACAGCCTGGGTTTCCTGGATGCACAGTGTCAGTTCTGATGAGATTTCACCGGATCTGGAGATTCTGAGTATAGGGCAGGATATCACCAGCCGCAAAGAGATGGAGATTGAGCGTGAAGCGCTCCGTGAAGAACTTCTGAAGATTCAGAAACTGGATTCCATCGGACGCATGGCCAGCGTATTTTCCCACGATTTCAAGAATATGCTTTCCATCATACTGATGCGTGTGGAGCGGGCCTCTAGCCAGCCTGGTTTGCCTTCGGATGCCCTTTTCCATTTACAGGCCATTCAGACAGCCGTAGGGCACAGTGACGATCTGATCCGGGAGTTGCTGACTTTTGCCTGTCACGAGAAAGCGCAACCTCAAATCCTGAATATGAATAAGCTGGTCTCTGACACTGTCCGCATGCTCCAGTCCTTTCTCACTCGGGGCTTGAAAATACATTGTGAGCCCGGCGATGATTTGCCGCAGGTCTGTCTGGATAAGATACAATTCAAGCAGATTGTCACCAATATTACGATAAATGCCATGGATGCCATGCAGGGGCTGGGGGAAGTGTATATCACCACTGAAAAGGTGCAGATCCGGGACGACAGTTTCCTCGCAGGGATGAAAACAACGGCTGATGAGTATGTGAAAATTTCCATCCGAGACACAGGCCCGGGTATTGATCCGGCTTTGGAGTCAAAAGTGCTCGATCCCTTTTTCACCACCAAAGCAGACGGGAAGGGAACGGGCCTGGGGCTGTGGGTTGTCTATGGGACTGTCAAACAGAACCACGGCTTTCTCGACCTTCGGAACAGGCCCGGCGAAGGGCTGGAGCTTTGTATGTATTTTCCCGCATGCAGCGAAACAGATCCTTGTGTTTCCTGTCTGGAATCTGAAGAAAAAATTGTTGAAGAGAAAGACAAATCCCTTCTTATCATTGAGAGTGAAGCGGAACTTCTGGCATGGTTGAGCACCTTGCTTTTGAAAAACGGCTATCAGGTGTTTACAGCCTCTTCCCCTGAAGCAGCGATGAAACTGGTCTCGAGTTCAGAGACTCCCATAGATCTGTTTGTCATGAACAACCTGTTCCCCCATAAAAAAGCGCCTGAACTGACCGACGTGTTACTCGAAAAGCACCCTCAGGCAAAGTTATTGCTCATGTCAACGCTCGGTAACATCTGCGATCCGTCCTTGGAAAAGTTACCCAATACCGTTGAGGTGATTGAAAAACCATTCAAAACCGATGAGATTCTCAGACGGATAAACAATTTGCTCGAAAAGGAATGATATGACCACAATGATGACAGCCACGCTCCTTTGTCTCCTTTCTCTGATTGGCACTTCCACGGAAGAGGCCATTGACGAAGCTCTGGCTTCTCTCTGCGACCATCCCCGCCTGCTTGTCAACGCAGCGGAAATAGAGATGCTGAAGGCTTCGGTTGCAGAGCACCCGGATAAAGCGAAAATTCTGGAAATTGTAATCAGAGAAGCTGATACGGTTTTCGAAAAAGCGCCTTCCGAACGGATCCAAAAGGGCAAGCGGCTTTTGTCTGTATCGCGTGAGGTATTGCGTCGCATTCTCTATCTGGGGACAGCTTTTCACTTCACGGACAATGAGCGCTATGTGAAGCGTGCTGTGGAAGAAATGCTCGCCGTGGCGAAGTTTTCAGATTGGAATCCGTCGCACTTTCTCGATGTCGCAGAAATGACCACAGCCTTTGCTCTTGGCTATGACTGGTTCTTTCATGTGCTGTCAGAAGAAGAAAAAGTGATCATACGAAGGGCTATTCTGGATCTGGGTATTGCTCCCTCTTTTGCAGGCCATGACAGCTGGGCCAGGCGGGACAACAATTGGAATCAGGTTTGCAACGGAGGCATGCTCTTCGGAGCCCTGGCTCTGGCGGACGAGGAGACGGAGCTTGCGAAGCGGGTGATCTTGCGAACCATTGACGGCCTTCCCTATGCCATGCGTACCTATCAGCCCGATGGTATTTATGTGGAAGGCCCTTCCTATTGGGAATATGGAACCACCTATAACGTCCTGTGTATCGCAGCGCTGGAGTCCGCTCTGGGCACTTCTTTCGGTCTGGCGGATTTTCCCGGTTTCAAGGAAACAGGTGCTTTTCCGCTGTATATGACCGGACCCACAGGTGATCATTTCACTTTCAGTGACTGCGGATCCAAGCACCAGCTTTTCCCGGCCGTCTACTGGTTTGCCCGACGTTGGGAAGATCCGGGGCTCGCCTGGCCAGAGGAGCTGTGGTTGCAACGGCTGTTGAGCGGAGAACGTGTGAGTACCGGACGTTTTCTTCCTCTGGCTCTCTACTGGTGGTCTGGCGAAAAGCCTCAAGTTCCGCAGAAACCGCTGACTTGGTATGGAGAAGGTCAGAACCCCATTGCCATACTCCGGACATCCTGGGATAATTCCGATGCCACCTGGCTGGCTTTCAAAGGCGGGACTCCCTGGGCAAACCACGGGCATATGGATATAGGCTCCTTTGTTCTGGAAGCCGACGGGGTCCGTTGGGCCGTGGATGTGATGGGCAAAGGTTATGGCGAGTTGGAAGCCATGGACCTGGGTATCTGGAACAGAAAACAGGAATCCGACCGCTGGAAGATTTTCGCTTATCACAACAACAGCCACAATACTTTGGTTGTAGACGGCAAAGGACAGTTGGTACAGGCTGAAGCGCCGATCCTTCACTTTTCCGATGATCCGGATTTCTCATTCGCCATTATTGATATGAGCGCTGTCTATGCAGATGAACTCGTCCAGGCTCAACGGGGCGTGGCGCTGCGGCCTGATGGAAGTGTGCTCATTCAGGATGAACTGACCAACAACGGCCAGGAATCTTCCGTCCGCTGGGCCATGAGCACACCGGCCACTCTGGAAGTGGAAGCTGCGGCAAAAGGCTGGCTCCGTCACCAGGAAAAAACATTGCATATGACGGTGGATGCGTCTCTGGACGGGGACTTGCAGACTCTCCCCGAATATGAATGGCTGGAGTGGGACAGACCCATGACCCATCTCAGTCAGGTGGGATTTTTCATGAAACTCGCCCCGGATGAAAAACAGACTTGCCGCGTCCTCTTCCAGCCCGGTGGTGAAAAGACCCGGGATATGCCGCCCAGCCAGCCCTTGTCGCAATGGGGCAATAAGTAAACATCGTCCGGCGTTTCCAAGAGAAGAATCCTTTTTTTCGATCAGCAACAACGGCTGTGCTCAGGAGATTGCTCATGCTTTCCTTTGTTTCCATAAAGAAATTACAGTTTCTGTTTTTAAGCCTTCTCGTGCTTGTACTCTCATCCCTTGCCTTTGCGAATGGGCCCCTCTCCGTTCCCGATCGGATACCGATCCGGGGTTCTTTTCCCGAAGAGGAGGGAGACAGTTTCCACTTTGTGATTCTGGGCGACAAGACCAGTGGCGGTGAAGAGCTCTGGGATCTTTTTGATCAGGCTGTGGACAGCATCAACCTGCTCGCACCTGATTTCGTCATCACCACAGGCGATCATATCCCCGGCCATATGGAAGAGCGGGGACAATGGGATCTTGAATGGGCGGAATATTGGGAGCATGCTGAAAGACTCCAGTGTCCACTCATTCTGACTCCGGGAAATCACGATATATCCAATATCCAGTGCCATCAGTTCTGGCTCGATGATTTCGGTGCCTCCTATTTTCAATTCATCTGGAAAGACTGTCTTTTTCTGATACTGAATACGGAAGAAGAACGCTTTGACGGCCGGGGGCCCCGCTGGGAAGCCATGATGCAGTTTGCGGAACAGACTCTGGATAAAGAAAAGGACAGATCGCATACCTTCCTCTTTTTTCATAAGCCCATGTGGGATGATCCCCGTTTCCTCCGTGATTGGCTGCGTATTCTCCACAGTCTCGGTGACAGAGCCTTCACGGCTGTGGCAGGGCATGAACACTATCTCTCCGTATCCCGTCATGAAGGCAATCTGCTTATGGTCATGAATGCCACAGCTGCGGGTGTGCGGGACAGCGAAGTGAAAGAATTCGGTGGCTTTCATGCCTTCGCTCCTGTAACGGTACGCAACGGAAAGGCGCATGTATCCATTATGGAGCCCGATGGGACCATTCATTCTGTCGATGTTTCCCCGGCATCTTTCAGAAAAAAAATCAACAACGCCGTTGTTTTTCCTGATGCTGACGATCCCGACTTTTCAGATCCTGATTTCTTTCATACAGGCTCTTTTGTGCTTCTGAAAAACCCCTTTGAAAAAGAAATTTCCGTGCGTCTGGTTGTTCAGGCTCTGGAGGCCAGCGGTTGGACACTGAAAAGAGATATGACGAAAGCACCCTGGTCCGTTGATCCCGATGATGGCAATGCCTCTGTGGAAGTGCGGCTCCAGCCCGGAGAAGAAGAGCGTATCGATCTTGCGGCCCAAGCGCCTTATGAGAAAATCGGAACGCCTCCTGTATTGCACTTGGAAGTGGAATACGATGGATACTGGCTCAAAAAAGAAGTCATGTCCATGGAAGAAGAAAATGCGTTGCCTCTCTATCCGGCGAAAGCCTGGAAAATGGTGCCCTCCTGGCAGCAGACTGAAGCTTTCATCATCGGTGATATAGATGTGAGTCAATTGCCGGACAATCCTGAAAAAGCGAATCCCTGGTTCGTGAAAGCCCTGGGCCCGGAAAAGGGCTATGAAAAAGAGGCTGTCTATGCAGACGGTCAGAGATGGCATCGGGCGGAGAGCTGTGCACGGGGACTGATCAATCTCAACGGGCTTCTCGGAACCCTGGATCTGGCGGCAACCTTCAGCAGCAGCCGCATCTTTTCTCCTGCAGCGCAATTGACTCATGGAATCATGTATGCGGACAACTTCGCCCAGCTCTATCTCAACGGGGTACTGGTGGAAGAAGGACAGGCACTGCGAGGCCCTTCGCCCTTTGTCTATGTGCCGCTCCGATTGGAAGAAGGTTGGAATACCCTGTCCATCAAGACAGTGAACAATCGGGGTGACTGGTTTTTGCGCTTTCTGGTGGCTGATCCGAAAAACAATCTGAAGATTGACAGTTGGTGACAGCTTTCAGGGCTTGGGCAATTGACAGATAACCAGTGATTCCAAGGCTTAAAAAGTAAAACATTTGTTTAATTGACTCTTGATCGGGTATCATCTGGTAACACCATTCCCCTGCAGAAAGCAGCGCTGCACTGTTTGTTCTCAGGATTTTACCCGAGAGTTTTTCAGGAAAAGACTGCAGAACCAAAGAAAACAGGCTTCCCTCTGCAGGTGGAAAGTATCTGAAACCCCATTACTTTAAAGGAAACGAGCAATGATTGACTGGATGTTGTCACGCCCCTCTATTCTTCCGGCTTTGGATCCTGATTTTAAACCGCCTGTACTTGCCCACAGAAGCTATCTTCAGGCTGTAAAAGATGCCGGAGGCGGTGTGCCGCTGGTTCTGGGGCTGGAGCGGGGCGATGGTTCCCTTTCCCGCTATGAAACCCGTGTTTTTGAAGAAAGCGATGAGCGTCTCGATGCCTCCAGATTTTATATTGAGCGGCTCGTTAAATTCCTGCTCTGGCAACGTGGCGGCTGGCGTATTTATGTGGGTGGCCCCAAAGCCATTGGCGAGCATATTCAACGCTGTTACAGTGCCGATGGCACCCGGGCCTTTGACTTCGAATTCATGGGCGAATCGGTCTATGACAAGAAATTTACTGTCGTGGTCTGCAGCGCCGACGAAGTACCCGCTGAAAAAGAAGATACCAGCGCTCTGGGCCGTCATCTGGAAGGCTACCGCATCGGTTTTGATCTGGGCGGCTCCGACAGAAAAGTAAGTGCTGTTGTCAACGGTGAAGCCATTTACAGCGAAGAGGTCATGTGGAACCCCATTCAAACGGCCGATCCCTCTTATCACTACAATGAAGTCATGACGGCCATCAAAACAGCGGCCTCCAAAATGCCCAGGCTTGATGCCATCGGTGGCAGTGCAGCCGGTGTCTATGTCAATAACCGCGCACGCATCGCTTCCCTTTTCCGGGCTGTTCCCAAAGATCGCTATCACGAAGTTCACGAACTCTTTCCCCGTATCAGCAAAGAAATGGGTGTGCCCCTGGTCATGGTCAATGATGGTGAAGTGACCGCCCTGGCCGGGTCCATGTCTCTGGAAGACAACGGCGTGCTGGGCATTGCCATGGGTACGAGTGAAGCCGGAGGCTATGTGAATCTCGAAGGCAATATCACCGGCTGGCTCAATGAACTGGCTTTCTGCCCTGTGGACTATAATCCCCAGGCGGCCGTGGATGAATGGTCCGGAGATTATGGTGTCGGCGCCCTTTATTTCTCACAGCAATGTGCCTTCCGTCTCGCTCCCAAGGTGGGCATCAGCCTGCCCGACGATATTCTGAACGCTGAAAAGCTCAAAATTATCCAGGATAAAATGGAAGCCGGTGACGAAGGTGCAACGAATATCTGGCACAGTATGGGCGTTTATCTGGGTTATACGCTCGCCCATTATGCGGACTTCTATGAAATCAGACATGCCCTCATTCTCGGACGTGTTACCTCCGGAAAAGGCGGCGATCTGCTCCTCACCGGCGCTCAGAATGTGCTGAAAAAAGAATTTCCCGAACTGGCGGAAAAAATCTGCGTTCAGCTCCCTGACGAGAAAAGCCGGCGTGTGGGCCAGTCCATTGCAGCGGCGAGCCTGCCCGACATTTCCAGATAACAGTTTCCTGTGGACGGGACAAAGCAGTAAAGAAAGGAAATACTCTTCCCCATGAACAGTGTTTCAATAGTACTGCTTTGTCTCGGATCCAATATGGGCGATCGTCTGCATATGTTGAAACAGGCGATCCGTGCTCTGGATATCCATGAGTCCATCCGGGTGTTGCGCAGTTCGTCTGTCTACGAAAGTGACGCCTGGGGATTGACAGAGCAGCCGAAATACCTTAATATAGTTGTGGAGATTGAGACGGCACTCACGCCGCTTGAACTCCTGAACTCAGTCAAAGATATGGAGCAGTGTCTGGGACGGGAACCCTCAGAAAGATGGGGGCCCCGATCCATAGATATCGATCTCATCCTTTGGGGTAACCACTGCATGCGTACTCCGGAGCTGACCCTGCCCCATGAATATTTCAGGGATCGGGCTTTTGTACTGATGCCTCTGGCGGAAATTGCGCCAGCCGCCGTTGACCCGGAAAGCGGAATGACTGTAACCGCTCTGGCCGACAGGCTGGACAGCCGGGGTCTCGTACAGATAACAGGTCCCCTCTACTCTTGAACCGCTCCGCTTGGAGCCCAACAGGGACCGGGACGGGTTCGTCACGGTTCAGGAAAGAACACGCCATGCAGATAACAACGCATAGTCTGAAACGAAAGAAGGAGAAGAGGGAAAAGATCGCTCTTCTCACCGCCTACGATTATCCCACAGCCATGCTCATGGACGAAGCGGGGATAGACGCTGTTCTGGTGGGGGATTCTCTGGGCAATGCTGTCATGGGCCTGGACAACACACTCAATGTGACCATGGAAGTGATGCTCCACCATGTGAAAATGGTTCGGGCCGGGCTCAACCGTGCCATGCTCATTGCTGATATGCCCTACCTTTCCTATCAGGTGAGCCGGGAAGAGGCTATCCGCAATGCGGGGCGTCTTGTCATGGAAGGTGGCGCCCAGGCCGTGAAACTGGAGGGATCAGCCCGACTCTTCGGCGATGTGATCCAGGGACTGGTCCGCGCCGGTATCCCCGTCATGGGACATCTGGGCCTCACTCCCCAGTATATCCATCAGCTCGGTGGCTACAAAATACAGGGGCGTAGCGATGAGCAGGCCCGGCAATTGCAACTTGATGCCATGGATTTGCAGAATGCGGGATGTTTCGCCCTAGTTCTTGAATGCATACCTTCTGAGCTGGCCGCCCAGATTTCCAACAATCTCGCCATACCCACCATCGGCATAGGCGCCGGAGCGGGTTGTGATGGTCAGGTGCTCGTCTGGTATGACATGGTCGGATGGGGACGCACCAAATTCACAAAAAATTTCAAAGATGTGCGTTCTGAAATGCTCGAAGCCTTCAGTACCTATGCTGAGGAAGTGCGTCAAGGAACCTTTCCTTCAGAGGAGCACAGCTTCGAATGATAATCATCAAGAGCCCGTTGGAGATGCGCCGCTGGGCGGATCAGAAACGGGCCACGAATAATACTATCGGTCTGGTGCCGACCATGGGGGCTCTCCATCGCGGACATATGAGCCTGGTGGAGGCGGCTGTCCGCGAAAACGATATGGCTGTGGCCAGTATTTTCGTGAATCCGACCCAGTTTGCGCCCCATGAGGACTTTGATCACTATCCCCGTACTTTTGAGAAAGATTGCGAACTCCTGAAAGAAGCGGGAGTGGCCTGCGTCTATGCGCCCACGGCCGGAGAGATGTATTCTCAGGATTTCTCCACCTGGGTTGATGTGGAACTGGTGAGTGAAGGATTGTGTGGCGGAAGCCGTCCCCATTTTTTCAGAGGAGTGGCGACGGTGGTCATGAAACTGTTTCATGCGACAAAACCGCAGCGCGCTTATTTCGGTCAAAAAGATGCCCAGCAATGCGCCGTCATCAGACGCATGGTCCGGGATATGGATATGGGCATTGATATTGTGGAAATGCCTATTGTTCGCGAAGCCGATGGCCTCGCCATGAGCTCGCGCAATGCCTATCTGACAGATGATGACAGGGAGCGGGCTTTGTGCCTTTCCCGGGCGCTCTTTGCAGTTGGAGAAAGGCTGCGTCAGGGTGAAAGAGAAGCGGCCGTTATGTTGGAGTCCGTCCGTGAAGCAATGCGGGAAGTTGAGATTGATTATGTGGTGCTGGCGGATGCAGATACCATGCAGCCCGTCAGCCGTGTTGAAGGCCGAGTGGTATTGGCTGTTGCGGCACTGCTGCCCACAGCCAGACTTATTGACAATATTATCTATGATCCGACAGAAAACACTGTGTCCTGAAAGTAAAAACAGTTTCGTCGTTGATCAACAAAGATAGGATGGTTCAGCAAGATGTTGTTAACTGTGATGAAAAGTAAAATACACCGGGCAACCATTACAGAAGCCAATTTGAACTATGAAGGCAGCATGACTGTGGATCGCGATCTCATGGATGCGGCCCATATGATCCCTTATGAGCAGATTCATGTTCTCAACGTCAATACAGGCGACCGCTTTGTGACTTATGTCATTGAAGGCGAACGGGGCTGCGGTGAAATATGCCTCAACGGTGCAGCCGCCAGAATGGGTCATCCCGGCGATCTGATCATTGCCATCACCTATGCCCAGATGGATGCGGAAGAAGCCAAAGAATATAAGCCCTGCGCGGTCTTTGTGGACGGGAATAACAAGATTGTTTCGACAGGGCCGTGAAGGTAGTTTTTTCACCATAGTGGCAGGTCAGGCGGTGCGTATCTGGTCGGTAGGGGCGAAAAATCTTTCGCCCGAAGCCTCCCCGGCTATTGCCTTGAGATCCACGCCATAACAGCGTCATTCCTTCGCAAGGAGGAATCTTAATGCGATAGAATTGTCTATGGGCATTTGAAAGCTTTGTGCCCGCGGCTTTGATCCTTGTATCTTGTTTTATTTTTCCAGGGGCATTCCAAAGTTCCTTTGATCTTTCTGATAACGCTTAACCTGCATTAATAGCGCGAAAAGGACGGTCGTCATTTAGTTTATGGGTACTGTGGCTCGTGTTAAGATTCCTGCGTTCGCAGGAATGACGCGGGGGCGCGTCCATACCGTCCTTTCCGTCCATTCAGTCCATAACTCGCCCAAAATCTCCAGAAAACACCCTTCCTTATCAGGGCAATCGCATCTAAAGTCTTAATAGTCTTACGAGGTATTTATAATCCCATGCAGCTTTGAGCCTTCTTCCTTGAATCCCCACTTTTGCCGTGCTATCCTTTTTGAGGATAGACAGTGCAACT
>JAAYJV010000050.1 GCA_012522755.1 Candidatus Hydrogenedens sp. | reverse complement strand
GGCAGACAGCGTATGATGACTCGAGGAAGATATTGTCTTGGATGCGGCATGACAGCTCTTTTCTCGAACAAATCCATTCCTCAGAAAACTTTCCGGAAGAGAATGAACATATCGTGGGAGCGCCAATTTCCCCATTGGCAGATAGCGCATAATGCCCCGGAGAATATATTGACTTGGTTGCGGCATGATATCTCGTTTTTTGACCAGCTACTTTTTATACACTCAAGTCTTTACGTCGCGCCAAGGTCTGCAACAACTGACCGTCTTTGCTGCGATCTGTGCCAATGGGGACATTGGCGCTCCCACGTCATACAACTTTACGCCGGAAAGTACTTGAGGTCATAGTATCACCCACAGAATACACAAGATACAATTCTGTCTATTGGGAGAACAACAAAGCGGAAAAAACGGGCGTGACGGCGTGGGGTATGTCTTGAGGCGAACAAGAGATTTCACGGGTTCAGTGGTCTCCGGGGAGTCGGTCGGATCGGACGGATGTGCGAGGAGCGGAGTCTTGGTTTTGGGTATTGATTCACTGTCAGTGGACAGAGTGGACGAATTTAAACTATAGGTCTTTTTGATGCTGCCCATTTGTTTTTCCGTGTGTTCCGTGATTTCAGTGGTTTAAAAAAGCATCTTGTGGTTGTGGCCAGGCAACGCTGAGTCTATAGTGTCCACTCTGTTCACTTTGTTCTCGTTTTTCAATCTTTCCTCGAATATAAAAAACTCCTGCCTTCCCGGGATGGAGAGGCAGGAGCCACAATCAACAACTGCTTTATGAATAGCAGATTTTCATAGTATCAGAATCAACTGATTCAAGAAAGCTCTGTTTCTGTTTCCGTTTCTTCCAGCACAGACTCTTCTATTTCCTGAGAGATCACTTCTTTCTTCTGCAATGCAATTTCGCCCTGTCTCAGATAATCCATGGCTTTAAAGAGAAGGCGTGCGGATTCCTGAGGAGCGTGGAAACCGTGTGAGTTTTCGGATTGAACGATATCGATGAGGAAACTGGCGCCGCGCTGGCATTGATAGGCTTCGTCAATAAGAGCCTGACTGACGCCCTCTTCTTTTGCCTCAACAACATTGTCGATAAAGGTTGCGAGACCTTCCAGTGCCATTGTACACATTTCCACAGTCCGTTCCTGTATGCGATTGGCACGTTGGATCAGCTCTTCTTCTGATACCTTGTGACAGGTCTGGCAGGAATTGTTGATGTTGAGCAGCGGGCTGCGCACATGGTGATCGCTGATCTTCAGGCCACCCTGACGCATATAGGGCATGTGACAGTCCGCACAGGCGACACCAGCGGCTGAATGGGTGCCCTGGCTCCACAATTCAAACTCCGGATGCTGTGCCTTGAGCATGGGCGCACCCGTTTCTTTATGGGTCCAGTCGGTAAATCCGATTTCGTTGTAGTAGTCCAGTATCTGATCGGCGCGGCGTCCTTTATACCAGGGATAGGTCAGGCGTCGGCTTTCATCGGGAGCGAAATAATATTCAACATGGCATTGGGCACAGACAAAGGAACGCATTTCCTGTCTGGTGGCCATGGTATTGACATCATAATCGGCGATGCCTTCCTCAGCCAGTTTAGCCGCACGGATACCGGTCATGAAAGCAGGGCGTGAAATGCGCAGAAGCATGGTCTCATGGTCATGACAATCAATACAGGCTACAGGATGTTCCACCAGTTTCCTGGCTTCCTGATACAGCATGGGATTGACTTTTTCAAAGCCGGCCTGAAGATCTCCATTGCCGAGCTCTTTGTAGGTGGTATACATGGAGGCATGGCAGTTCATGCAGTTTCCATATTGCTGCACCTGCTGACGCTGTGTGAAGGTCTGATCGTCGAGCATATAGGCATGACCGCGTTTTTCACGATAATCAATGGAGAAAGCATAGCCGGCCCAGAGACGTTTCAGCAGAGGAATGGTTTCAAGTTTGCTTCGGGCTGTTACTGTTCTCGGATCATCATCGGTGGGCATATGGGGTATTGCTTCGCTGCCGCCGAAATTGGTCCGCTCCATGTCAACAGTCTGTTTATACTGATCATATTGCATGGGGAAGTTCATGCCCCACACAGAGGGGTCAGTCGTATCGTCTGTTACTTCAACAACACGCATGAAGGGATTCTTCGCTTCCTGCTGGCGTTGAAAAATATTGATCAGCAGACCCGTGACACCCAGGGTGGCTCCTGCGGCCAATGCTCCGGTAACGATAATAACGATCAGAATGTTTCGCCACGGCGCGGCGGAATAATCGGGTTTGTTAAAGCTGCTCATGATTGTTCAAATCCTTTCCCACTGCTGAATGCTATGATATCCGACTATTTTAAATGACCCACAGAAGGGTGACACCTGATACAGTCCAATGCCTTGGGACCATGGCCAAAACGATCCACCTGATCCACAATCTTACTGTGACAATGGCGACAGGCTCCTTCAGTGACCCGACGGTTACCGGGTGTGATCTGAATATTGTCAGGAAAAAAACCAGTCGTGAAAGCATAAGAATGGTGCATGCCATTCATCGCTTTAACCCAGTACTTGCCTATAAACTGATGGGGGGTATGGCAGTCATTGCAGACAGCCGCCGCTTTATGGCTGGATTTAAGCCAACCGTTCAGATATTCCTCCATGACATGGCAGTTGGCACAGGTCTCTGAGTTGTCATTGATATAGGAAAGACCTTTGGCATAGAAAAAAGTATAGGTGCCAACTCCAAGCCCGAGTCCTGAGGATATCCCAAAAAATAAGGAGGCGAAAAAAAGACGTCTCATCCAGGTGTGTTGAAGAAAGTCAGTCACTGTATTCGTCTCCAATCCGGCCTCAATCTCAAATCTGGCTAAATAATAAACAAATTGGAATAAAAAAAGCAAATTTATGGTTAATATAAAAAGGGCCAAAATTATCACGCTTTATTTTTCCTGAAAAATAGCCTATCCCGCCTATGTTATTCTGCTGTCTCCCTGAAAAGTATTTCTGTAGAAATACTACTGTTTCAAATGAGGACAGCGAAAAGAATGTGCAGGAATGAGCAGAAAAGAGGGGTCAGGAATTATGGCGCAAGCGCAGCTGACCGCAAGCTGCATCGATATCCCCTCCGCGTTCACGGCGCAAAGTCGCCTTGATCCCCGCCTGTTTCAATGTGGCGATAAAAGCCTGTTGCGCTTTCCCGGGCGAAGGTGCATAAGGTAAACCTGATACAGGATTCCAGGGAATGGCATTGACCACTGCATCGAGTCCTTCCAGGAAACGAACCAGTTGTTTTGCCTGAGCAGGAGAATCATTGATGTCTTTCATAAGAGTCCATTCAATGGTGATCTGCCGGGATCTGCGCTCCTGGTAGTGCTGCAATGCACGGTGGAGATCTTTCAAGGGATAACGGCGATTCAGGGGCACCAGAGATGATCTCAGTTCGTCATCAGCCGCATGAAGCGACACACTGAGCCGCAATTGCTGGGGCTCTTCGGAAAAACGTTCAATGCCCGGAACATCTCCTGCTGTGGACAAGGTGATTTTCCGTGCTCCGATACCCATTCCTTCAGGATGAGTGAGAAGAGCGATACTGTTCATAACAGCCTCATAGTTCTGAAAGGCTTCTCCCATGCCCATGTAGACGAGATTGGGTGTACTGTTTTCCGGCAAATTTTCCAGATGAGCCAGGTGCAGCGCCTGTTCAACAATTTCAGCGGTCGTCAGGTTACGTCTGAATCCGGACTGGCCAGTAGCGCAAAAGGAACAGTTGAGTGCGCAACCCGCCTGGGAGGAAAGACAGAAGGTGACACGTCCCACATGGCGCAGCAGTACAGATTCAATCTCTTCACCATCCAGACATTTCAGGAGTACTTTGGATGTACCTTCTTTTTCGGAGCGTTGTTTTTCGACCAGTTTGAGCGCAAAGAGATGATCCTGTTCCTGAAGCGTATTACGGAGTGCTTTGGATAAATCCGTCATGGCCGCAATGTCGAAGATCCGTTTTCGGTGAATCCAGCGATAGAGCTGCCGTCCTTCCCGGGGAAGCATATCGACTTGCCGGGCAATTTCTTCAGGCAACAAAGCCGTGATGGGCTTATCCGTCTCCGACCGATTCATGGCTGCGCCTCCGCGGTCTTTTCTTCCGAATTTTCGGAAAGCGTTTCGAAAGAAGGTACTTCCCCCTGAAAAAGATCCACTGCTCTGTGCTGCCTGTATTGAAGATCGGTCAATTTGCTGCTTATGTCAAAGTAAGCCGCATCCAGATCCGCATTTACATCGACCTTCCGCATGTTGAAGCGCATCCAGGCCTCTTCTTCGGGGAAAGCGCATTCTATCTCCGTGGGGTAACGGATACCCTCCTGAGTGTGATAACGGTCTTTCGTTGTTTTTGCGATGACCAGGCCCTCTTCGTTGTAAAGAATATTCTCCAATACCACCCAGGGTGCTCCCTCCATGCGGAGCGTCCTTTTGTGCCAGGGCGAAGGGCCGCCTTCCCAGAGCACCAGTATCACCTCTTGTTTTTCCTCGTTATAATCAACCATCTGGACCAGGCGGGGATTGATCTGGCTCCATTCTTCGGGCTGAAACATTTCTCTTACGATGTCAGCGGAAGAGATACTTCCCAGTTCTTCGGCATGTTCCCGGTAACAGTATTCCCGACGCGTCGGAAACTCAATCAAAAAGGCATCAGCATCATAGGTGAGACTCAGAATGCGGGTGCCATATCTTCGGCCCAGCACGTAAAGCGATTTCGGAGCGGAAAACTGGAGAAGGCTTTCCCGTGATATCTGTATGCTTTCCATTTCCGGAATACGGACCATGATCGTGCCGGTGGCTTTGAAGGTTTGGAGCTGTGCCTCATTTTCCGCCAAACTGGCGAGTACATCACGTACAGCCGGGGCGCCGGGGGGGAGGGGAAGGGGCTCAAAGGGTGAACCCAGATGAAGGCAACCACTGAGATTCAGGAATAGCAACCCGATACAGCATCCAAGCGCTCCTCTCCAGAGAAGTCGGCGAAGTATTTCAAAAGAAAGAATTACGTGCACTTTATTGGGGAAGGTCATGATCCGGAGTTTTTTCCATAGCCATTTCCAGGCGTATGCTGGAAATATAGTTCGGGGCACCTTCAAGAATAATAATTTTATGATTTTCCCAGGGAATCACCTGTCCCCGTTCGGGGATATGCCCGGCCAGTCGGGTGACCCAGCCACCTACTGTCTCAGCGCCATTTTCCAGAGGGTCTATCTTCAGTGCCTCACAAAAAGCCTCCAGAGGCATTCTGGCGTCCACAAAATATGCCGAAGGTCCTATTTTTCTGAACTGTGTCGGCGCCAGATCATATTCGTCGTGGATTTCTCCAAAAATCTGCTCGAGAATATCTTCCAGAGTGATCAAACCGTCCGTGCCGCCGTATTCATCAGTTACAATGGCCACAGACTGTCGTTCATCGCGCATAACCTTCAGTACATCGTCCAGCTTCATCGTATCGGGTACGTGAATAACAGGCTTGATAAAACGCGCAATGTCCTGACGGTCCGTTCTGGTATCTTTGATCAGATCAAAAGCGTTCGCCACACCTACCACATGATCAATGCTTTCCGCATAGACAGGAAGCCGGGTGCGCCCGCTTTCGATAAACATGGCTGTCAGCTCATGGCGCGTACTGGTTTGCGGGAGCGCCTGGACATGGATGCGCGGCACCATCACCTCTTTGGCTCTCTGATTCTGCAGTGCAATGACGGAATGGATCATTTCATGTTCTTCAGGGTCCAAGGCGCCCTGATCATGGCTTTCGTCAACGAGGATGCGCACATCTTCTCGGGAACGGGCCAGAGGCTGCATATGTTCGCCTTCCCGCCCCAGAAGTTTGAGAACAGCTTTGGAGAGCCAGACAATGGGCCTGGTAATGGGTGCAAGAAGACGGTCAAAGAAAGTTACGAGCGGAAAGAGGGGGATAACCATCTGCTGGGGAAAATGACGCGCAATACTTTTGGGCACAATTTCACCCACAAAAAGATAGACAGGCGTGGCGATGAGCGTAGCCCATCCCGGACCGACGGCATGGCTCAGCGCTATGGTACCCACTACAAGAACCAGATTGGTCCCTACGAGCATGAGCGTAATCAGTCGGGCCGGGTCTTTGTAATGCACCAACAGGCGTGCGGCCAGCCGGTTATCTTCTTTCTCAGCCAGATGCCTGATTCTGATCAGGTTCGCTGAATAGAAACAGGTCTCATAGGCTGCAAAGAAGAAAGCGCCGAGTACACAAATTAAAAATATCAGTATATCCATAAGCGTTCAATTACTCTTCTGATTCGACACTGACTGGCTGTGTGACTCGAACCAGAGTGATCCGCTGTTTGTTGATTTCCTCAATATGAAAACACAAGTTGTCATAGTTCAGGCTGTCGCCCACTTCCAATATAGTCTCTGACAGGGATTGCAGAAAGCCGCCCAGAGTGGTATGTTCTTCGTCTTTCAGTGTCAAGCCCATCATTTCGGCAAATTCGGGAAGGGGAAAATTGCCGGCCAGGATTTTGGAGTTATCCGGACCGTCAACACATAAAGGCGGCTCCACATCATCCTCTTCGCCGATATCTCCAACTACTTCACGCAAGGCATCCTGAAGGGTTACCAGCCCTTCCGTACCGCCATATTCATCAACAACCATGGCAATATGAATATGCGAACGCTGAGCCATGGATACAAAATCCGATACGATCATGGTCTCGGGAACAAAATGCGCCTGACGCATATACTGTGTGACTGGTGTATCCTGATCACCATCTTCAGTTACCGGCAGCAGGTCTTTGGCATAGAGAATGCCGCAGATACGATCCAGGCTGTCCTTATAGACAGGCATCCGTGAATATTCGTGTTCCCGCACAATCCCCAGGGCTTCACGCACCGTTGCGGATTCTTTGATGGCCACAATATCGGGCCGGGGCGAAAGTATTTCCCGGAGAGTCACATCCTGAAATTCCAGAATCCCTTGGATCATCTGCCGTTCATCTTCTTCGATGGCACCGGCCGCCTCGCCCTCGGAAAGAAGAATCTTGAACTCCTCATCCGTCAGAAAAACAGCAGGAGGGACCTGGCTCAGTCTGGTGATTTTGAAAAGATAACCCACCAGCGCCATGGAGAGCAGACGGAAGGGCGTCATCAGAATTTCGATGCTGTAAATGGGCATGGCCGCAGCGATTGCAAAAGTGCGGGGATGGGCTACAGCCAGTATTTTCGGAAGACTTTCACAGAAGAAAAGAAGCACTCCCGTTGTTATGATTACGGTAATGAGATAGGCCGCCGTACCGGAAAGCAGCAGTGTTTTCTGCATGAACAATGTTACAGGTCCGGAAAGACTGATGCTCAGCAGCACATTCACAATGGTATTACCCATGAGAATGGTGGTCAGGAGGCTCGCCGGTTTTTCCAGCAGTCTGGCCGTGAGTGCATGGAGCCAGAAAGCACTTTCCCGGAAGGCCCGGAGCTGCACCTTGCTGAGGGAAAGAAAAGCGGCCTCACAGGAAGAGAAGAAAAAAGAGCAGAAGACAAGAAATAAACTGGTTGTAATCACCCAGGGCGTAATGATTTCATGCCAGGGCTGCGCTGATGCGACAGGGCCTGCTGACTGGGCAATGTTTTCCGCTCTCACAGCAACACTGCTGAAAATGACAAGAGAAGCGAGCAGTATAATGGCCTGAAAAATAGTCCCGGTAATGAGCCGGTACCCTGTTATTCGCGGGGAACCCCCGCCGGTATCCTCGTCCAAAGGAAATCGTTGCTCCTGTGCCTTCTTACAATACACTTCAAAAACCTGTGCTTATTATATCACGAAAGCCAACCTGCATCGAAAGGGACTCCCAGATACCAGGCTTGCTTTTCCTGCATGATTCTGCGTTTTTTGTCGTTCTCATGGTCATGACCGAGCAGGTGCAGCATGCCATGACAGAAGAGGAGACAAATCTCTTTGCGCATATCATCGCGCCGTCCTTTGCAGCGTTCTTCAACAACGTCCATGGAGATTACGATATCGCCGAGCATGCGGCGCTCCACAGGCCGCGGCGGAGTTCCTTGCGGAAAAGAGAGCACATCCGTTGTCGCTTCCAGGTTGCGATATTGATGATTGAGTTCTTCCATGAAAGCGTCATCGCAAAAGAGCAGGCTCACTTCCACAGCTTCTTCTATTCCTTCTCCCTGGATAATCTTTTCGGCCAGTTGAAGGAGTGTTTTTTTCTGAAAAAGCCGCTTGACCGATGTCTGATTGTTTATTTCCAGCGTGATCATGATTTTGTCTCTTCCATTTCCACGGACAATCCTTCTTCTGTTTTGTCTTTTTCAGCGGCTTCCTGCTGATTCCGGTCAGGATAAGCCAGACGGGTGTGCATGGCGTTGAAGATGGAGCGGGCAACCACATCACGGATTATGCGCAACTGCTTCAGGGTCAGGTCACAGTTGTCGAACTGGTTGTCCTCCGCCCGGGCCTTGATGATGGTATCCACAAAGTTGCGCACTTTTTCCTGGGTCGGATTCTGAATGGAGCGGGCACCCGATTCTGATGCATCGCAAATCATGAGTATGGCTGTTTCGGGGCATTGCGGTTTCGGACCGGGATAACGGAATCCATCATCTGAAATGATTTCGCCCGGGTTGTTCTTTCGGGCCTGATCGTAAAAGAAACTGATCCGGCAAGTGCCGTGATGTTCGAGAATACCGTCAATAATGGGCTTGGGCAGGTTGTGTTCCCGTGCTTCTTTCGCCCCTTCTATGACATGCTGCCGGATCAGACGGGCGCTTACTTCGGGCGAGAGAGAATCATGGATGTTCTTCCGGCCAGCCTGGTTTTCAGTGAAATTTTCCGGCTTCAGCCTTTTGCCGATGTCATGGTAATAAGCACAGACGCGGGCTTGCAAGCCATTGGCACCGATGGCATCAGCGGCGGCTTCGGCTATTTGACCCAACAGAAGACTGTGTGCATAGGTGGCCGGTGCCGCAATGGCAAGTTTTCGGAGCAGCTCGTTGTTCAGATCGCTGTATTCAAGCAACTGCATGTCCGTGGTGATATCAAAGAGTTTTTCCAGCCAGGGCAGCAAGGCGGGTACTACGAGTATGCACAATCCGCCGTTGAGCAATATGATCAGGCTTCGGCGCATGAGCACTTCGCCAAAAAGAGAATCGGAGGCGAGAAGTCCGGCACCGGCCGCCAGCAGCCCCACCAGTGTGGCGATGAGTGTGGCTGCCGTCATGTCATTTCTGCGTCGTACTTTATAAATTCCGAAGGCGCCGGAAATGGCCATGGCGCCCAGCACAAGCAGAAGCCGCCAGTTATACTGATATTGGGCGGAAACCAGAACGGCGAGGAGAGCTCCGAAAAAGGTTGCCCGTTGTGATCCCGCCAGAATAGCGAAGAGGATGCAGGCGGCCGCCACAGGCAACACATAACCTGAAGGCTCAAAATAAGAGCTGATACGTCCGATGATCAACGTACCCGTGAGGATCAGCAAGGCCAGATTGAAGGCCACAAGAGCCGGAGGTCGGCTCCCGCCCTGTTTGAACTGTACCCTCTTGTACAGCGCCCAGAATATCAGAAGTACCAGAATCACATGGGAAGCCAGCGTGTTCAATATCTTTTTGTAGGGATGCTGTTCATCGGAAAGAACACGCATATAGGCTTGCGTATCCGTACGGGACTGCTCCGTCCAGCGTTTGCCCACATCTTGAATAATCTCTCCGGCTTCTATTTCTTTCAGTACAGGTGCAACGGTTTCCATGGCAAGAGCCCGGGCATTTTCCGTATATTGCCTGTCCTCCTGAAGGGTGGCTGCAAGCAAGGGCTCCACCAGAGCCAGTGCCGCATCATGAATACGCGCCCAGGCATCGTGCTGTCTTCTTTCTCCGGCAAGTTCTTTGGCGGAGTCGCTCAGACGCTGATTCAGCAAAGCGGCCGCCTCGGCCAGATCCGGAACCTCGCCCAGAGTGGTATCGCTGGTGAGAGGCAGGTCGTGCAGGCTTCGCTCCCGCATAATGGCAATATGTCTCCCGGGATCCGTCGCAACGGAAGTCGTATTGCGTATGCCCGTGAAGAGCACAAACTCCAGGGCTGACAGAGTGATTTCGCCCATTTTCCTGCTCAGTTCAAAAGCGAGATCCCCGGCTGCGGCACCCTCGTCTTGCACAGAAAGATCGGGTGAAATCTGTTTGGGTATACTGTCCATATCCGGTGTGAGCCACAGAGCCAGCAGATCCGGCTCAGGGAAGTCTTCCCACTCATCGTTTTCTTTGAGCCGTGCAGCCAATGCTGAAACTTCCCGAAGGACCATCTGTTCCAGAGACTGATCGCTCTCAGAATTTTTCCAGGCCGTTTTCAACAAGCCCGGAAGAATTCCCCATTGCTCGCGAATCTGTTCAAGCTTGAACTGAAGCTGCTGCACGCGATCATCGACAGTTTCCCTCTGGATTCTGTAGTGAATCGGCACTTTGGTCGCTTCCTGTTCCCGGGCCTCCTGTGTCTTTTTGATATCCGTGGATTCAAAATAAAACATGGCACGGATTTCGCGCGGAGCAACGGTTGTCTTGAGGTCTTCCGGCGAAATCCTGTCCCGGGGAGATTCTCTGATCAGTGCGCCCACACAGAGCAGAAAACAGGCCAGCACGAAGAAGATTTGTGAGAACCTGGCTTGAAATATTTTCCCTTCCGCCTTCTTGTTCCCATTGGAAACATTGAAGATGACGGAATCGGCTCCTGTGCTCAAGCCGGTCGGTGTATTTATATTATTGTAAGCCATGGTATTTTTACGCCAGAGCGTTCTTGTTCAATTGCGATGGTGAGAGAATCGAAAGTGTTTCTGATTTCATATTACTCTTTATCGTCTTCTCTGATGGCTGAGTCAGTCTTTTCAGACCGTTGCCGATTTTCATAGGCGGTGACGACTTTTTGCACCAGCGGGTTTCTGACAACGTCACCCCGTGAAAGTTGTACCATACCAATCCCGTCTATATCCTGCAGAATCTCCTGGGCATCTATGAGCCCGGATTTTATGCCACGGGGCAAATCTATCTGCGTGATATCCCCGGTGACAACCATTTTGGATGCCTGGCCCAATCGGGTCAGAAACATCATCATCTGCTCAGGGGTTGTATTCTGGGCTTCGTCCAATATCACGAAGGAATGATCCAGTGTCCGGCCTCTCATGAAGGCGAGAGGCGCCACCTCTATGGCCTCCTGGTCAATGAAGCGTTCAACTCTGTCCATATCCACCATGCTGTACAGGGCATCATACAAAGGCCGGAGATAAGGGTTGACTTTCTGCGTCAGATCACCCGGGAGAAAGCCCAGGCGTTCTCCGGCTTCAACAGCGGGGCGCGTCAGAACAAGGCGGCGAACCTGACGGTTGAGCAAGGCGGAAACAGCCACGGCCATGGCCAGATAGGTTTTGCCCGTACCGGCCGGGCCTGTCACCAGAGTGATATCCTTCCGGTAAATCATGTCGAGATACATGCGTTGTCCGGCTGTTCGGGGACGGACCTGTACATCGGAACGGATGGCTGCGGGCTTTTCAGAAAGCAGATTGCCCAGCGTTGCCCCGCTCGTGCCCGCAGAGGTGCCCAAAGCATATTCGAAGTCTTTCAATGTGAGGGAGTAGCCCTTTCGTACTGCATCCAACATGCCGGATAACAAAGCCTGGGCCGATCTGGCGGCTGATTCTTCACCCAGAATGGTGACCTGTGTGCCGCGATCGACAATACGCACATTAAAATGTTTCTGAACCAGTCTTCTTATGGCGCCGTTTTGCCCTAGAAGAGCCAGAGATTCATCTTGACTGTTCAGGTCTATGGTACAGTGCTCGCTCGTTGTATTTCCTTTCAAAAATTGCTATGCCCTACAGTATTCACTATTATAACGGGAAAGGGGGACAGGAGCCAATCGCTTCAGCCATTGGAAGTATTCTGATCCCGGAATATTGCAGTCACGCTAGTTCAAATGGGTCTTCAAAAACCGGTACATATGCCAGCGGACAAACTGATTGGCTTCCAGAAGAATATCCAGTGTATGAGGATATCCTTTCATCCGCAGATATTCGTGGGGGATCTCCAGCTTTTCCAATTGTGCCACAAGCAGATCCGCCTGAGCCACCGGTACGGTGGAGTCATCGGTGCCGTGGATGACCAGTGTAGGGGGATCGTTCTTATCCAAATGGTGCATGGGCGAGGCCAGCGCATAGCTTTCCGGCACTTGATCATAACTCTTCCCGCCGAAGAATGCGGTTAAAGTAGGATGATTGTGAAATTCCTCCGGGGTCAGATCAGTGGGACCATAGAGATTGATCACCGCTTGTACGGCACTGCTGAATTGCTCATGACCGCCTTTGCCTTCTAGCTCGGGAGTATCAGCGGCATAACCAAGCATCATGGCGAGATGCCCTCCGGCTGAACCGCCTGCAACTGCAATGGCATCGGCCCGGATGCCGTATTCGTCGGCATGAGCACGCATCCAGCGCACGGCACATTTGGCATCTTCCACGCAGGCGGGGAAGGGGGCTTCCTGCACAAAACGATAAGAGATCGTTGCAACAACAAATCCCATCTGAGCAAAGCGGACCGTATAATATTTGTAATCGCTTTTCTTCCCGCTCGACCATCCTCCGCCATGAATGAAAATCAATCCGGGCTGGGGACCCTCTTGTCTGGCGGGTCTGTACAAGTCCAGAAGAAGCGCTCTGTCACCAACCCGTCCATATTCGATATCTGTTGTTTCTATTACCGTCTCCGGTACGGGTACAGGATCAGACAGATTCAGCAGAGTGACTTCTCCTTTTCCAACAGCGAGATGAAGATCCGATTCCTGGTTGATATTGGCGGGCAATGCGGGCGGCTCTTCCAGAGCGACCAATTCTTCTTCTGTTTCAATCAGAGCGGCTCCAGCATCGGGATTGACAATGACGGCAAAAGCGCAGAAGAGAAACAGCAGGAGTGACAAGCCAGCCGGCGACAGGATGGAAAGATGACGGGTGATTTTCATTGTGTCAAAGCTCCGTAATTGATAAGGACTGTTTTTAAATAGACTGCTTCCCCGGGAGGAAGCAGCCGGAAAAAAAGAACAGATTGAAAGGATCAGCGTATGTCAACATTCGTGGCCGGATCGGGAGAATCCAAACGGATCAGCATCATTTCCAGAGATTCCAGCTGGCGGGGGAAGCTCACGTCCCGTGACAGAATCAAGTCGCGCCCGGTGTCCGGTCCGCCTGTGATATGTACTGATACAGGCGTATGTCGCAGATTGATGATATACAGATAATCATGACCGCCAAGGTTTACGTAACGGGAACGGACTCCTTCCAGTGGATAGCCGAATGCATTGATGGGCCGGGGGATGAGCGGGAGCCGGCCACGATCCAGAACGGCATCCATGGCATGCAGATATTCAGTAGGCAGATTCATTCCCCGTACCAGCACTGTATTCGGACTGGTGCGGATGACATCGCTCCGTGATATGCCGCTTTCATTATAAGGAATGGGAGTGCCCACCCGGGCAACCATCCCGCCATCAGCCACATAGGCATCAATTTTTTCAAAGGCCGCGTCTGAGATGGCCATGGTCTCCGGCATGATCAGCACCCGGAGTTTCTCCAGACCTCCTTGCAGCATTTGATTTTCTGTCAGGTACTGAATGGAATAACCGGCGAAGGAAGCTCCTTCGAAAGCGAAACGTGTCGATTCCAGATGCGGAACCCCATCATCCATGATTTTGGCGGCTTCGCTGAAAAGAATACCGATCAGCGCTTTTTCTTCTTGAAAAGCGGAAACAATCTTTCCCAGTCTGTTGATATGAAGCGCTGTTTCAGCAAAAGCTTCAAAGGCATCGGGCCAGTCCAAAACGGAAGAATCATAAGGCAGGGCCAAGCCTGTTGCTCCGGACATTACGGATTCCCAGAGTGCAGCCCTTACCAGTGCACAACGGGCATCGGCCTGAAGCAAGCTGCTCACATCGATATCACCTCTGAGATTCAACACGGCTTTGGAGGGTTCATGGGAGCGCATGAGGGAAAAATAAGCATTGGGAACGGGATAATTCAACGCATATACGCCCGTACCGGGAGCAAAATTCACCCTGCATGCCTGCAGATCCATGAGATCCGCTATTTCTTCACGACCGACAGCGTGACGTGTTTCTCCAGGGGAAAAGGCTGTTTCCGCCAGAGTCACCGACAGGGGCAGATCAGCCGCCAGAGGTATCAGACTGTTCTTGAATCGAGTGAAAAAATCGGTGATCAGTGAGCGGTGAAAAATCTGCCATTCATACTGATAGGCACGCTGACTGTGATAGTGGTCTTCTTCCGGATTTCCCCAGATAGTGATCTCATCATAAGAAGCCAGTTTGGCATGCCACAAACGGTTGAGAGTCATCCTGTCAGGATGTTTTTCCTCAATGTTCTTGATGAAAGCCTGGCGCACCTCTTCGCGATCATAATGAAAGCGCGGATTTTCTGCAAGACTCACGGCAATGAGCCGGTCACGGCTGCTTCCCAGCTGACTCAAGACTGTGGAAAGCTGATCTTTGTAGGCCTGATTGAAGTCTTCATGGGCCAGATTCACAAAACCGGGTTCCAGTACTGTGGGTTGCGCATCCATCAGCTTGCCCAGAATTTCTTCCTGCTGAAATTGAAGCATCCACAGAAGGTCTTCACGGACAGAAGCGGAAGCGGCCTGCTCAACCAGTCTGGACACTTCCGAATTATCCAGAGTGACGGGACAATTCAAGACGAAGAAATTCAGACCCTGTTGTTGCATGCAAGCAGCCATCTCTTTCAGAGAAGAAGCGTCCCAGCCGGCCGTATACGCAATGGGAAGAGAAAGACCGAAAAGGAAAAGAGGAGAGCCCGATGCTTCGAAGCCGGATCCTTTCAAAGCAGCCGTCCCAAGCTCAACCAAAGGGAGATTCTGATATTCCGCCTGGTTGGGACTGAAAATCAGAGCCGCTTCCAGAGAAGGGAGGGCTGTTTGCAGATATTCCAGATTTCGGGAACACTTTTGCCAGTCCCCGCAGGAGAGCGCATTTTTACCCTGATGCCAGGAACGCCGGGCCATCTTCAAACGCAAATCAAGGTAGGGATGGGAAAGTCGGGAGGAACTCTCTTCGGAGACAGCCGCATCCTGCAGCTCCGCAATATGTGAGCTCAGTTTGTCCAAGGTGGCTCTGTAATGCTCCAGATCCTGAAGCCAGGCCGTGCTGCTGATGCGCCGTAAAACACTGTGCGCCGTCAGCGGGGGAAAGGCATCTGAATAATCCACTGTAAAACTGAGGTCATATAATCCCGGCTGCAGAGGATATCCGTCCCATTGGAAATGAAATTCATTCAGACCGCTATGCAGATCAGCGACAGATTCCAGACGCTGTACGATCGTCTTCTGCTGATCAGAGACCAGAAGGGTCACCCGGCACTGCTGATAGGGAACTCTGGAGCTGAGACGCAGGATAAGATTCAGAGGCTCTGTTGCCGGAGTTGCGGCAATGTCTTCTGTTTCCAGAAAAACCGTATCAGATTTTTCCAGAGACCAGGGTTCAAACCAGAGTTCTTCCACCTCTGCAGAAGTCAGGTCTGTTCCCTGTGCTTTTGATACAGGTACCATTCCAAAGATGAGCAGCATGGGAAGAAGGATGCCGAATACGCTCTTCATAGGCATAAAATTTTCCTTGTCAGATCTTGTTCAGCCCACCCGAAAACAGATATCCGCCCGGGTTGTAATTCAAGACTATTGTAACAGGAACAGGCTGTTTGTTTTTATTAAGGCCTTTGGCATCCATCAGCCCTCGCGTCCGAGGCGAAGAAGCCCTTTTCCGGAATGTTGTACTGAAGGGGGAAAAACGGCTGTTCCAGTTCTGACTGAAACGTATTTTCTTCCTTTTTTGTTGACGGTATGCTCTTTTTCAGAAAACTTAAAGATCATGCCGCATCACTGATTTACTGCGGCAGTGCCGTGCTGATCTCATCAATTGTTGCACCGAGATATTGTTGAGCCAGGGGATCGAGCAGTTCTTTTTCTCCCACAATATGCTCTGTCCGGTGCAGATGGGTGAGCGATTCACCGGGTTTCAAACTGGCTGCGGGAGAGGAGCTTTCCAGTTCATAAAAAGGTCCCAGAGGCTTCTTGCCAGGTCCCGGCTCTCCATCATTGTAGGCATTGATCGCATCGCCGGCGTAGGGTTCATCCTGCAGCTCCCACATGGAGTTCACATATTTTCTTGTGTTGCCCGGCAAGGTGAACTGAACCAGTGTAAGGGCATTCAAACGGCCGTCATAGCTGCCCAGCCATTCCGTAGCACGCTGTGGACTGATTCCGATCTTGCTTCTATAGGTGCCGTCAGCACTGAAAAAGAGAACCTTATCTTTCTGTATCAGCCGCTCAGCAGGCACTTCGCCAAAATATTTGTCATTGACCTTGGGGCCCAGTTCTTCATCACTTCCCTCACGAAGAGGGATGACAATGGTGGCTTCCGGTGAAGGGGTGAACATGCCCAGAATCCACACGGAGAGCAGGCCTGTTTCTTCCTTCCAGGCATTTTCGCCCATATTCGTAATTGTATTGACAGATTCAAAGGATACCTTCCGTGTTGATGAGGAATCACTCTCATTGAGCCGGATAACACGGTGAATGTGTACATCAAAAGTCGTGCCCGCCCGGTTTGTGATACTTTCGCGGTGCTCGAAAAGGACTTCGTTGTCTGTCTGCGAAATGACTTTGTAAGGAAGCGTATCAATCACCGGGGGAGTCTGCCAGTGTTCCAGATCGAAGGGCTCGCCATCGCCGAAAAAGATGGAGTATTGCCCTCCTTCAGGACCCAGCCAGAAACGGTCTTCTCCACCGAAAGCATTGAAATGACGCTGAAATTTCCCGGAAGCAACCAGTTCTCTGTTGATCCAGCCGAAGCTCGGACCGTCGGGGCCGGAGGCCGTACTGGTCATGATGCGGCCCTGATAGGCTGGCACGACAGCGATCTGGGCCTGTCCATCACTGCTTTTCAGCACGATAACCTCAACATGTTCTTTGAGGAAATCAACATCTTCCTGGAAGCTTGCTGCATGAAGGGCGCAGGCGATCGTCCACATCAATAAAAAAGTCAAGGCTGTACGGGCTTTCATGGGAGTCTCCTTTATGGGGAAAACATAATTCCCCGGTTCCTTGAAAAATTTTATCCTCAGAGAGGTGTCAGTTCCAGAAGTTTTATTTTGTCCACTTTCCCATTGGGCAGCAGTGGCAGGGCCGGATAGAAATGGACCCGGTGAGGGATCTTGAAATGAGCCAGATGATCACGGCACCATTGCAATAGATTTTTTTCGCTTACATCCGAGCCCGGGACAGCCATGACATGGGCATGGCTCACCTCATTGAAAACCTCGTCCGGTATGGCGATAATGGCTGCAAAAAGAATCTCCGGATGGGACTCCAGAGTCATCTCGATTTCTGATGGGAAGACGTTTTCGCCTCCTGTCTTGAACATGTCCGTACGCCGGCCGTGAAGAGTCAGATTGCCCTCCTCATCCAGTGTGCCGAGATCCTGGGTGTAATACCATCCTTCTTCATCCAGCACTTCCGCCGTCTGCTCCGGATCGTTCAGATAGCCCTTCATTACAACAGGCCCGCGCACAGCGATTTCACCCACATGATTGGCCGCCATGGAAATACGCTGCTCATTGACCACACGTATTTCACAGGTGGAATAGGCCGGGCCCGTGGACTGATCCGCCAGCCTGAAAGGAGCTTTTTTCTTGATGGAAGTGATAAATCCGCACAGCTCCGTTGACCCGTAGCCTGTAACCAGTTCCGCACCCGTTCGGCTGCAGATCTGATCGAGAGCCTCCAGCATTTCACGGGATGCCGGTGAGCCGCCCCATACAAAAGTCCGGACGGAATCCCAGCAAATGCTGTGAAAAGACTCCTCACGCAACTGAAGCATGAACATGGCCGGTACCTGCCCGAGAACAGTGATTTTTTTCTTCTCAATCGCTTCCAGACTGGCCTTCGCATCAAATTCCGGTTGCAGCACAATCGTCGCTCCGGCATAAAGAGCGCAGTATCCGATTTCAACGTCAGCAGCAACATGGTTGATGGGGAAATGAAGCAGTATACGGCTGTCGTGGTGAATACCGTAAAGCCTGTGTTGTTGCGACACATTGCTGATCACACTGTTGTGGCTGTGCAGGACACCCTTGGGCTCACCGGAGGAACCGGAGGTATACATGAGCAGGACACTTTCATCAGTCTGCGCTGTTGCCAGCCGTTCCTCGTACAAAGAGGCTGTATTGGAATAATCCTGTTTCAGAAGATTATGAAAGGAAGGGGTATCATCATGATGTCCGTCCAGAAGCACGATATATTCAATACTCGACAACTCGAAGTTAAAAGTGAAGGCCCTCTCCAGCAGATTGGTCTGGTGGTAGCGTTCCTGGGTGATGAGCAGCCTGGGACGGCAGCCGCGCAGTATGTGACCCATTTCTCCGACAGTATAGCGTGGAGAGATACCTGTCCAGAGAGCGGATATTTTTGATGCGGCCAGAAAAGAAATCAAAAACTCGGGCCTGGCTGTGGCTACGCAGGCGATACAGTCGCCGCGCTCCACACCCAGAGCCAGAAAAGCCCGGGCCGCCTGATCCACCTGTTCAGCCAGTTCCGACCAGCTGAGGCGTGCATCTTCAAAGACCAGCGCCTCTTCGTCGCCTTTGACGGAGGCCCAGTACTCGACGCACTGCCATAGGAACTCTGTACTACCAATCATACCTTTCCCTCAATTTTCTCAGCAGAGTGAGACTATCACGCCTTTTGCCGGGAAGGCAAATCTTCAGTGACAATCCGCTCTGGCCTGTTGTCTGGAAAAATGATCCCAACTGTATCGGATCTTCCTCTATTTAAATATAAAGACATAATCTGTCAAGCAACGAACTTCAGCCCAAGTGCAATTATATTTCTTTTGCACTGCAAAATCACAATGATTCTGAATCGCTACAGAGGCGCATCAGAGTAAAGAGAAGCTCTTCAACATAGCCTGAACAAAAGAAGGACATTCAATTGCGTTGCATCCGAAGAACTTCGAGATGCCCCTGTAGAAGGACTGTGAATACAGTCAGACGGTTTTCCGGCCCACACTGAAATAGCGGAAACCCTGCTCTTTCATGACCGATGGCGTATATAAATTCCGACCGTCAAATATGACCTTTTCACGCATGAGTTTGCCCATACGCGCATAATCCGGCCGGCGGAACTCGTTCCATTCTGTCAGGATGATCAGCCCATCCGCTCCGTCCAGTGCTCCGTAATATTTCTGAGCCATCTCAATATGCTCACCATAACGGGCGGCTACTTTTGGCCCGGCCACCGGGTCATAGACTACCACTTGCGCACCGGCGTGGCATAAGCCTTCAATGATATCCAGCGAAGGAGCGTCACGGATATCATCTGTCCGAGCTTTGAAACTGACGCCCCAGAGAGCCAGACGCTTTTCCCTGATCTCTTCTCCGTAGTAATCCAGAATTTTTTGCAGAAACTGTTGACGCCGCCGCTGATTCACAGCCGTAATGGCCGAAATCAAATCATGCTCCAACCCGGCCTCTTCGGCGAGTCTCGCACAAACAGCCACATCTCTGGGAAGACCTGAACCGCCGAAACCGATGCCGGGAAACAAAAAGGTGGGGCCGATGCGGCTGTCCATGCCCACGGCTTCACGGATATCCGCAATATCACAATCATAGGCTTCACACAAATCAGCCAGTTGGTTCATCAGAGAGATACGTGCGGCCAGCATGGCATTGGTTGCATACTTGGCCATCTCCGCACTTTCAGGACTCATGGCCAGAAAGGGTTTGCCTGTACGCAAAAAAGGACTGTACAGCTCGCGCATCATTTCCTGTACACGGATATCACGACAGCCCACGATAATACGATCCGGGCGCAGGAAATCATCCACAGCCGATCCTTCTTTCATGAAGTCAGGATTGACAACCACATCGCCGGGGTTTCGGCTTCTCCAGAGAACTTCGATCTTTTTCGCCGTGCCCGGGGGGCAGGTGCTCTTGTTGACGATGATCTGGTAGCCCTCGCGGATTCTGGCGATCTCTTCCGCTGTGGAAAGGACATTGTCCAGATCCACATTACCATCTTTGTCGGAGGGGCTTCCCACACACAGGAACACCATGAGACTTCCCTCCAGTGCCCGGGGAAGGTCGGTGGTGAAGCTCAGCCGTTCTTCCTCCAGATTGCGGACAATCAATTCTTCCAGACCCGGCTCATGGAGGGGCAGTTTTCCTTCCTGCAACAGGGCGATGGTGTCCGCATTGTTGTCCACACAGATGACGGTGTGACCATTTTCAGCAAAACAGGTCCCTGTGACCAGACCTTGATAGCCACATCCGAGAATGGTTATTTTCATGGAAATCTCCGCAATACAAAGAAGTATGCCCCTCAGCCGATGTTCCGTCTGACAGGTCTTTTGGGGGTATGGTATCAATATAGCGGTCAGGTCTGCAAAAAAAAGGGGATGAGAGACCGGAAACAGGAACCCGTGATGCCGGTCCATTATGTTCACTATGCCCTCGGATTCATCCAACCACCCGACTATAGATCCCAACCTTCCCGGGCCGGAGGATTCAACAAGGCATTGGCTTCAGCATGATTTTCGAAAGCGAAGGCTTCGCTGTCCCAACGGAGCACTGTGCCCGGAAAGCGTTTGGCGATATTGCCCAGCAGGGTGATTTCAGTCAGCGGTCCGGAGTAGTTGAAATCCGCTCCGGCACCTCCTCCCGCTTTACAGGCCCGGACCCAGTCCATCTCATGGGAATCAGGTACCCGGGGAAGGGTTTCCGGCGGGGGCGTGAAATTTTCCATTTTCGTCGAGGGAAGCAGGCGCGGGCTGTTTCCATAAATACCGCAGGTGATCAGCCCATCGTCACCTATGAACAAGGCGCCCCCCTCGGGTTCGCCCAGATCACGGGGAGAATCCACAGCCGGGTGCCTGGGCGGTTCAAGTCCGTCGTACCAATTGACAACGACGGGGGGCATGTCACCCCGGGCTGGGAAAGCGAAACGGACAATGCAGGCGATGGGATGGGTATCCTCGTTCAGGTCGGTACAACTGGCTTCAATGCTTTCCGGTGCGCCCAGCTGTAATGCCCAGACGATGGGATCGAGGGTATGAACGCCTCTGTCACCCATCATTCCACTGCCGAAATCCAGCCAGGGCCGCCATACAGCCGGATGATAGCAGGGATGATAGGGTCGCCAGGGAGCGGGCCCCAGCCACAGATCCCAATCCAGAGTATCCGGTACAGGTGGTGTATCTTCAGGTCGGGTCCCTCTTGGAGCACTCCAGGCCGCATGTCCCCAAGGATAATAGCTGAGACTGCACCAGGCTTGCACTTCTCTTATGGGGCCGATGACTCCTGCACGGACCCATTCCACCAGTCTGCTGGAATCTTTCATGGAATGTCCCTGAATGCCCATCTGTGTGGCGAGCCCGCTGTTTCGGGCCGCCTCGGTGATCCGCCGCGCTTCATAGACCGTATGAGTAAGTGGCTTCTGGCAATAGACATGTTTTCCAGCTTCCAGCGCAGCCAGGGTGATGAGTGCATGGGTATGATCGGGCGTGGCAATGAGCACAGCATCCAGATCCTTTTCCTGTGCAAGCATTTCCCGGTAATCGACATAAGTCCGTGCATCCGGATATTCAGCAAATACGGGTGCGGCAAAGACACTGTCCACATCACACAGTGCTGCAATATGTTGAGATTGCAGGTACAGCAGATTGTGTTTGCCCATACCGCCGATACCGATACCGGCAATGGTGAGTTTTTCACTGGGAGCAGCTTCAGCACTGCGGCCCAGCACATGACTGGGTACGATGGTGAACAAAGAAGCGGCGCCGGCGGCCTGGACACCTTTATGCATGAAACGTCGACGGGAAAGTGTATTCATGATCAAAACCTCCTGATGTACAACAGTATACGCCCAATCACCCTTTCCGTCAAGACGGCCTGGACTTTCGGACGAAGGTGCGCGAGGACTCTGATCGGGCCCGCACACGAACGCTTCAATGGTGCAGTGCTGACCTGTTTTCAAGCGCGTCACAGTTGAGGTATCCGGTATTAATATGCTACATTGTATGGGAACAGCGGTGCGAAGTTTTTCAAAACTTCTCCATTCATTCCGCTGTATTTCTTTTTTTTACCCATGAATATGCACACTACAGGATTGGAGAATCCGGCATGCAAAACTGGATGCGTAAACACCGGCGTTTGATTTTTTTCTTTATTTTTATCTTTATCGGCATACCTTTTGTCTTTATGTGGGGCAAGCCGTCATCACGGCCGGGCAGTACTCCTGCAGACAGCCCTGTGGTGGCACAGGTAGGCGGTATTCCCATTACAGAATCAGAATTCCGGCGTGCACTGGATGCACAATCCTCTTCCAGAAGTCAGCAGAGCGGAGAGAGACCTACCTATGCGGAACTGGACAGGGATGGTACAGCCCAGTCTGTGCTGGAACAGCTGGTGGATACTTCCTTGTTGAGACTGCGTTCTTCCCAGCGTAATTTCACTCTGGACAAACGTGTTCTGGAAAAGCAGATGCAGAAATGGGAGATTTTTCAGGATGAAAATGGTGTTTTCAACCATGAAATATGGAATGAATGGGTAGGCACCGTTGATCGCTGGAATGAGATTTACGCCGATATGGAAGAGCAAATGGGCCGACAGATGTATCTGTCCCTGATTTCGGCTCCTGCCCGCCGGATGATAGGTGCCAGAGCGCAGGAGGAACTGAAAGGCGATCATACCAAGTTCAAAGTCAAATTCGCCAAAATAGAAGCCAAGATCGATGTGACTGAAGAGGATGCCCTGAAACACTTTGAGGACAATCCTGAAACCTACCGCCTTCCTGAACAGCACAAAGTCGAATTCATCGCCTGTTCCCTGGCACCGGATGTGCCCGAATTGGCAACAGAACTTGTGGAGAAACTGCGGGCTGGCGAAGATTTCATGGAGCTTGCCAAAGAAAATTCAACGCTGAACAACGAAGGTGATATTGATCTGGGATGGATCACCGCCGAAGATCATCAGGATGCTCATATGGAGGCACTTTTCGCTCTTGAAGCCGGAGCCGTGAGCGATCCCGTATCAGGGCCCCTGGGCTTTTATATCTTCAAGAACGAAGAAGAGCGTATTGATCCGGATAGTGAAGAGCGTGAAGTACTGGGCCGCCAGATGGTGATCCAGGCCATGATCACTCCCGAAGAAACAGCCATCCGTGAAAAAACACTGAGCGATGTCGCCCGAAAGATTGAGGACGGCACGGATCCGGCAACAGCCGCTGAAGAGGCCGGGTTGTCTCTCGGAAGTACAGACTTTTTTGATCGCACGGCAACAGAAATCGAAAATCTTTCCATGAATGATCTCTTTGTATTCCGCTCGCAGGTCATTGCCAAAAAGGACACCCCCTGGGAAGTGATCAAAGGACGGGACAACCTTTTTATCACCCATGTTACGGAGAGTCGTGAAGGCGCTGTTCCGGAATTTTCCGATGTGAAAGAAGATGCCGAAAATAATTATATCGCCGAAGTGAAGCGCTCTGAAGAGTACCTTGAAAAACTTGCCGACTATGGCGAGAAAATAAAAGAAGAGATTAGCCGTATCGAAGAAATCGAAACGAAATTTCCTGAACTTGATCTGGAAACAGGAGAGACGGAAGAAGCCTTTACTCGCAAAGACATGCTTTTCCAGCAGAAAGTCTATGTGCAGGCCATGGATGTTTTTGAGGCCTTCAAAGAGGCTCTTCCCGGAGATATAGCCGGCCCACTCAAGGGCTTCTTCGGTGATTCCTGGTTCTTTGAACTGATCGAAAAGACAGAACCGGACGAGTCTGAACTGGAAGAGTTTGCTGATGAAGTGGAGGCCATTGAAAACCGTCTGACCATGAATGCCGGATATGAAATCATGTCCGATTTCATGAAAGATCTCAGAGAAAGAATGTTGGCCAGTGTCACCTATCAGCAGAATAACGATGTGCTGGATCGGATTCTGGGTCGTGGCAAATATGCCATCGAAGAAGAAGACAGCGAAACGGATGAGGAGACAGGAGCCGAAACTGCGGACACGGACAGCGTTGAAGAAGATACGGCTGACGAGACTCCTGCCGAAAATGACGATAATGAAGAGTAAATCTGTGCCTGAAGTCTTTTTCCGGCACGGTTATCAGTTTGTCTGCATGCAGCCTTGCAGGGTCATGCGTCTTGGCATAAATGTATATGTTTCGGATGCGGCCTTTTATAAGTGCGATGCATCTTCCCAAAAGGAGGAGATATCATGGAAAAAGTGGTAATCATCGGTGGTGGCCCGGCCGCCTGTACAGCAGCGCTTTATACGGCACGTGCCGATCTGGCTCCGGTGGTGCTCGAAGGTGAATTCAGTGCGGAGATTCTTCCCGGTGGACAGTTGATGACCACAACGGAAGTGGAGAATTTTCCCGGCTATCCTGAAGGGGTGACCGGCTCCGAACTCATGGCCGATCTCAAAAAACAGGCTGAGCGCTTCGGTGCACGCTTTCAATACAACACAGTTACCCGCGTGGATTTCTCATCCTCGCCCTTGTGCGTTTATGTGGGCGATACGGAAATTCAAAGCAAGACGGTGATCATAGCCACCGGTGCCACAGCCAGATATCTCGGACTGGATGCGGAGAAACGTTTCCTCAACAATGGTGTATCAGCCTGTGCCACCTGTGATGGGGCTCTTCCCCGATTCCGCGGCAAATCCGTTGTGGTTGTCGGTGGTGGAGATACAGCCATGGAAGAGGCACTTTTTCTGGCGAATTTTGTCGGCCATGTGCACGTGGTCCATCGCCGCGATGCCTTCCGTGCAAGTAAAATCATGGGTGATCGGGTCATCGCACATGAAAAGATCACCGTTGAATGGAATTCTGTTGTCCGCGAGATTCTTGGTGATGATGAAAATGGTGTTACCGGAGTCATCCTGAAAGATACACAAAACGGTGAAGAACGCCAGGTCGATTGTGTGGGGTATTTTGCCGCCATCGGTCACAAGCCCAACACGGATCTTTTCACCGGTGTTCTGGAGATGGACGAGGCCGGTTACCTCATTACCCGCCCCGACAGTTCCTATACCAACTGTGAGGGTGTTTTCGCCTGTGGTGATGTGCAGGACAGACAGTACCGCCAGGCCATTACAGCAGCCGGCAGTGGCTGCATGGCCGCTCTGGATGCCACACGCTGGCTCGAAGCACAACCGACAGACTGATTACTCTTTTCTTCTTTTCCGCCGTTGAGAAAAAGTCACGCATTTATGGGCTTGTCCTTTTCCAGAAAATTATCCATCCGGGAGATGGCACGTATCAGCCGACAGTTAAGCACTGCTTATCAGGCCGGCCTGCCTGTTATTGCCGCGCTTCAAATCGTTGTTGATCGGGGAGCGCCCTCCCGGGCACGTCGGGCCCTGATCATGATGGCGGACAGTATCCGTGATGGCTCCTCCCTGGCCGACGCAGCCCGTGAACAGCAGGCTGTGCTCCCGGAACTCTTTATTGAAGTGCTTGCGGCCGGTGAGACAGGCGGGCGACTGGATGTGCTTCTGGCGGATCTGGCCGATCATTATGACGGTATGGAAGCCATCGCCCGGGCCACGAAAGTCGCCATGGTCTACCCGGCCCTGCAACTTGCCAGCGCCTGGTATCTGGGCAGTTTCGCCTTGGGCATCATCAGAACTTTCACACTGACGGGCTCCGGCACTTTCAGCCTTTCCTCATACCTGTCCAGTTATGGCGCTTTTCAATTTAATTGCCATCTCATCGCTTTTACCGTACTGGCCATTCTTTTCGGGCTCAACAGGCTCGGCAGCCTCAATATAGTGTTTTCCACCATAAAGCACCATCTCTGGCCTGTCAACCGCATCATACATAAATTCGCTCTGGCGCGCTTTTTCCAGGGTTTTTCCATTCTTCTGGGCGCGGGGATAGAAATCAAGAAGTGCATCCGGCAAAGCGCCGCCATGACTCTCCATCCTCTTGTGGAACGTGATCTGTTACAGGCCCTGCCCGCTGTTGCCCAGGGGAAAACACTGATCGAGGCCTTTGCTCCCTGTAAAAGTCTTACCCGGGTGGACCATGAAATGATCGGCGTGGGGGAAGTCTCCGGCGAACTGGAAGCCTCCTGCAAAAAGCTCTCAGAATACCACCTTAACGAAGCGGCCAGTGCCGTTCAGACAGCCATGAAAATATTGCAGGTGGTCATTACACTTGTAGTGGGAGCCATAATAGGATATATTGTAATTTCATTCTATGGACGCTTATATGGATCCATGCTGGATCTGTAACGGATCAGCGGCGGTTGCTGACCGGTGTGATAGTGGAGAGATATTATGGATATACAGGCGAAGCTGCGAAAGATGCATGAAGAACCCGTAGAGGAAGAAAAAAAAGACTATACCCGGCTTATATGGATGGGTGTGGGCGTGCTCATTGTTGTCATGCTTCTCGCCCTTTATTCGGGCCGGACAACAAAACCCATTACCACCAGTGTGCATGCGCGGCATATTCTGGTTTCTTTTGATCCGGCCGATCCCGTGGATCGTGGCCGGGCTCATGATCATATTCTGGATTTGAAAAAGCGTCTGGAAGCCGGTGAAAGCTTTGACCGACTGGCCCGAAAATACTCTGATGATACCTCATCGGGCAAACGGGGCGGCGATCTGGGCTGGGCTGCGAAAGGCACCTATGCCCCGGCTTTTGACGAGTATTGCTGGGCCGGTGAGATCGGTAAAATCAGTGATGTCATTCTCACTAATTTCGGATTTCATCTGATCCTGATAGAAGACAGGCATATTGCCGATGCGGATCTCTATGAAAAAGATCTGGAGCGTCGCGCCTTGCAGGAAATGAAAGACGAAGCGGCGAAAGGCACAGCCCCGTAAAAAGTCCGCCCCGAGGTTCTCGCCGTTTATACCTTCTGAAATGGAGTTCTTCCTTTGATTTTACAAGACACCCTTACTCAACTGATTCTTGCTCATTACCCTGAGGCTGAAAGCAGCGATATTCAATGTACAGTACCACCCACGCCGGAATTGGGTGATCTGTCCATTCCCATGTTTCTCCTGGCAAAAAGACTCCGCAAGGCACCGGCCCTTCTCGCCGGAGAAGCGGCCCGGGAAATTGACTTTTCTCAAATAGCTGAATCAGCAACTGCAGCGGGGCCTTACCTGAATCTGACACTCAAACGGGGCTCCTTTGCGCAGCAGCTTCTTGCACAGGCCCTTGCGAAAGAAGAGAAATGGGGCTCCAATGGCATTGGTAAAGGGTTGCAGGTGTTGATTGAGCACACGAGCATCAACCCCAATGCCAGTCCTCATGTGGGCCGGGGCCGATGCGCCATGATCGGCGACAGTCTGGTTCGTCTGCTTCGTTTTGAAGACTATGAGGTGGATGTACATTATTATGTCAATGACATGGGGCGCCAGATCGGACTGCTTGTGCTCATGATGGAAGAAGTGGAGAAGGCGAGTTTCGATGAGATTCTGGACATCTATGTGAAGGCCAATGCCCGTGCGGAAGCCGATCCGGAATTCGCAGCCAGGGGCTATGAACTTCTTGCCCGAATAGAAGCGGGAGATGAAGAGGTGCGCCGTCGCTTTTTCGAGGTTACAGAAATGTGCCTCCAGGGGCAACTGGCTGTCCTCAGGCGTATCGGAGCCCGATATGATTTCTTTGATCATGAGTCCGACTATGTGAATGATCCGCGAATCGCTGAAGTGGAAAAGGCTCTGGAAAATAAAGGAGCCCTTTTCACAGATGAAGAAGAACGTCGTGTGGTGGATCTTTCCAAACTGGGGCATGCCCTGGAAGAAGGCCGTTATTTCGTCCTTCGCCGTGCCAATGGTTCTTCCATGTATGGATGCCGGGATATTGCCTATTCCATCATGAAACACGAGAAAGGCGCCGATCTGAACCTCATGGTACTGGGCGAAGATCATAAACTCTATGCACAGCAACTGGCCCTCATTCTGGAGGCGGCCGGCTATCCCGCACCGGAAACCATTTATTATTCTTATATCCTTCTCAAGGATGGCAAAATGAGTACCCGGGGCGGCAAGGTGGTGCTTCTGGACGATGTTCTGAATCAGGCCACAGCCCTGGCTCTGGAGAGGGTGACAGAACAGTTTCCCGGTCTCGACGAGAGGGAACGGGTGGACATTGCCAGCCAGGTCGCTGTCGCAGCGATCCGTTTTGCTGTCCTTCGCGTCAAATCCACGAAAAATGTCGTCTTTGATATGCAGTCGGCCCTTTCTTTTCAGGGCGATACAGGACCGTATATACAATATTGCTGTGCCCGTATCCGTTCCATCCTGCGCAAATGGGATGCAGCCCTTCCCGACTGCGACAGCTTTGTACCGGAGTTTCAAGAGGAAGCGGAGTGGCGTCTTGTTTTGAAAACAGCGGAATTCCCCGATGTTGTGAAAGATGCCTTGAACCAGCGCAGCTGTGCGGGAATCGGAAATTATCTGCTTGATCTGGCTCATGCCTTCACAAGTTTCTACCATGAATGCCCCGTGTTGACTGCGCAGTCCACGGAACAACGGATGTCGCGTATTCTGCTTTGTGCCGCCGTTTTGCAGAGTCTGACCAATGGGCTTGCGTTACTGGGCATTGATGCACCGGAACGAATGTAGAATACCGTTGCGGGAATAATCTCGTGTCTGAATGATGATGAATTGCTTAAAACCCGGTAATTTGCTAAACTTTCAGGCACTGTCTTTATACTTTGACTACAGGACTTAAACAGGGAATGAATGAAGTGATGGCCGGAACGTGCAATGTCATTCGGGCCGGTCATCGGTCTTTATGGAGTCTGTCATGATTGAGAAGCGTTTTATTGACCTTATCGCATCTGAAGAGCGCGTCAGCCCGGATCAGGTGGAAGCAGCCATCGGCCTTTTGAATAGAGGAGCTACCGTTTCCTTTGTCATGCGATATCGCAAGGATCGGACTCAGGGACTGAGTGAAAGCAAGCTGGAACGTATCGCCGAACGCAATAAGGACTATACAAGCCTTTCCTCAAAAAAAGTCTCCCTCATCCGCAATCTTGAAAAACAGAATGAAGGGGAAGAGAATAAAGGAACTGTTTCAGATGAGATCCGGGCGGCCATTGAAGCATGTGACGATCATATCAAACTGGAAGATGTGAGTCTTCCCTATAAGAAACAGCGTAATAACCACGCCGCCATCGCAGCAGCCAAAGGCTTGTTGCCGTTGGCAAACTATGTTTGGGCCCAGGCTCCTTCAACACCGCCCCCGCCTCTTTATGCGGAATCATTCATCTCGGCTGAGCATCAGATCTTTTCCGCTGAGGAAGCACTGGAAGGGGCCAAACATATTCTGGCTGAATGTATTGCCATGAATACCGATGTCCGCCAGCAGGTACGTCAGGCACTGTCAGAGGAAGGTCGGCTCTGTGTACATCCCACGCGGGTGGAAATGGAGAAGAACTCCAAATATGCGCCCTATAAAGATCTGAACCTTCCCATCGGTGAAGTGGGGCATGAAGCGCTTCTGACCATATTGAGAGGAGAATGGGAAGCGGCTCTGCGGGTGGAAGTGGTGATCGATGATGAAAAACTCATTACCCAGATTACCGACCGCTTTGTGCAGGACAAAGAAAGTCCTTATGCATTTGAACTCAGTGGCGCCATCAATGATGCTTACCGTCGTCTGTTGCGCCCGGCCATTGAAGTGGAAGTCATTGCCCAGGTGCGACGCAAAGCGGAAGATGCCCTCATTGATAATTGTCGTGAACATGTGCGCAACATGCTCCTGAGTCCGCCAGCCGGAGAAGTGCCTGTCATCGGTGTCTGTTCCTGGTCACCGACAAAATGTACCCTGGCTCTGGTGAATGAAAGCGGTGTGCCCGTTGAAATGCGTACCGTGGAAGAGACAGAAGCTCAGAAACTGGAAGCTGCTCTGGAAAATACCATTGCGGAATTGGTGGCTCTGACCCCCGATGCGGGTATAGCCGTGAGCAGCGGCCCGGGGGGGCGCGATATTTTGCGTGCCGTTCAGGCCTGGATTAAAAAAACCGGAAAAGACCGGAGCTATGTCACGCTGGTTGTTGATTCCGGTCTCGCAGCCTATGCCTCTTCTCCTTTGGCTGAAGATGAACTTGCCGGTATCGAGGAAGCGCTCCGGGCTGCTGTTTCCATAGGAAGAAGGCATCAGGATCCTCTCAAGGAACTGATCAAGCTCGATCCCATAATGCTCGTGCCTCACAGAATGTCCTTTGGAATCAACAGACGTCGCCTTATCGCAGGTATCGTAAAAACTATAGAGTCCGCTGTAAACCGTATCGGTCTTGATGTGAATACGGCTTCGGCGGAAATGCTGCGCTACATCAGTGGCCTTCAGTTCGGCCTGGCACAGGCCATCGTGGAAGCCAGAAAAGAGAGGAACGGCTTTACCAACCGCCAGCAACTGCGGGAAGTTTCAGGTATAGATACCTTTACCTTTCAGCAATGCGCCGGCTTCCTTCGCATTCTCTCCGGTGAAGAATTGCTTGATGCCACCTCCATTCATCCTGAAGCCTATGAAGCCGTGAAAAAAATATCCGAAAGTCTCGCCCTGTCCATTGAAGAGATAACCCGGTCTACAGAACGGCTCAACGATATCAGACTGGAAGATTTTGTTGATGGTGATGTCGGCGTCATGACTCTGGAAGATATCTGTTATGAACTGGGGCGGGCCGGCCGCGATCCGCGCAAGAGATTCAAGCCTCCTGTGCGCCTTATTCCCTTGAATACGATTCAGGATTTGCAACCGGGAATGGTGCTGGAAGGATTGATCACCAATGTGGCGGACTTCGGTGTTTTCGTCTCTCTTGGTCTGCCTGAAGAAGGGCTGATCCACAGAAGCGAGATGGGCTGGTCAGCCATCAAGGCACTGAAAACAGCCATACAAGTAGGCGAAGTCATCAAGGTGCAGATCAAGGATGTGAATCAGGAGCAGGGCAAAATTGCGCTTACAATTCGGGATGTCGCCCGGATGCCCTTGAGCCGGCCGGCCTTCCGTGATCGGGCCGGTGGACAGGATAGAGACAGGTATCCCCGGGGCCGTCGATCAGGCCAGTTCGAACCAGGCGGTGCTGATCGGCCGCGTCGTCGCAGATCAAAAGGAGATATCGCCATTCCCAGACAGCAGCAGGAAGGGCGGAAGAAAGAAGATAGCCTCGTCAACACCACACTGGCTGAACAATTGGCCGCCTTACGCGATAAAATCATATCGAGCTGAGTCGATCAGCGTTCGTAAAATTTCTTCAACCCGGGCGGATCCTGAATAATCAGGAGCCGGGCGGGTGGGGTCGGGAAATTCATGCAGAGACTGTGGACATAGTGGATCCGCTCCTTTCAGATCCGACTACTTTGTCAGCTATTACTGTTTGGATTGATGAGCCTCGAATTTTTCGCGGACAGTGTCCAAAGAAGGATCCAGGCGCAGAGCACGTCTCCATTCCTCCAGTGCCTCCTTGATTTTTCCCTGAGCCTGATAAATATCACCCAGATGATCCCGCAAAATAGCGTCGTCAGCGTCCATGCCGTAAATCGCTTTGCGTACCAGTTCTTCCGCTTTGGTGTAGTCTCCAAGACGATAATAGATCCAACCCAGGCTGTCAAGATAAAAGGGATCTTCCGGAGAGATGGCCAGGGCCAGATTCAGCAGTTGCAGGGCCTCTTCGAGATGTTTGTTTTCTTCAGCGTAGAAGTACCCCAGAAAATTCAGCATGACCGGATCTTGCGGATCCAAAACCAGGTAGGCCAGAAGATTCACTTCTGTGTTTTCCTTATCTCCCAGCATTTCACAGGCCAGGGCCCGATGATAAAGTACATATTTCTGCTCATTGCCTTCCACGTGAATCTGGTTCAGAAGATCCAGAGCCTCCGCCGGGCGGTCAAGATAGATAAGCAGCCGTCCCTGCAGGAAGCGTGATAAATTACCCAGAGCTACAGAATCCTGAAAAAAAGACAATTGGCTGATCAGAGCCTCGGCCAGAAGCGTTTCGTGTTGCATGGATTGGAGGGCATCCTGAATACGGGTTCCTTCCAGATCCAATTCTTCAAAAGAGATAAAGACTTTGTCCTGGCGGCCGGGCTGGTGTGTCGTGCTTTGATCCAGACGGTTATAGCAGGCCGCGAGAAAAGGAGCATTGCCCTCCATGGCCGCCACGGCGGCACTGAAAAAACTCATTTCCATCCCCTGAAAAAGAGCCCATTGGAGCATGTTTTTGGCTTCGGCATCTTTATGGTCCAATAAACGATACAGGATCTGACGGGCTTCATCAATACGGCGAAGCCTGAGGAGAGTGCCCGTCAATCGTTGTAAGGCCTGCGGGTCATTGGGACGTTCGGCCAGATACAGGTAGAAAGCATCTTTGCTTTCTTCAAAACTTCCCAGTTCATGAAGGTGTATGGCCTGGAACAATCGCGCCAAAGTGATTTTGGGTTCCAATTCCAGAACTTTGGTAAAGGCCTCAAAAGCGCCTTTATGGTCGTTGATTCTGGAAAGGTTGATCCCCAGCTGATAGTACAAAGCGGCACTGTCGGGACTGTTTTTAATGAGTTTTTCATAAATTTCTATGGCCGCGACGAGATCATTGGTTTTTTCCTGCAACTCCACCAGAGCACCATAGCCCAGCATATTGTCGGGCTTGAGCTCGATGGCTTTTTCAAAGGACTGAACCGCTCCGTCAATATCTCCGGATGCGTACTTCATCTCGCCGAGAATCACCCAGAATTCCACGATCTCCGGGGAACGTTGTAAGATCTCCTCACAAGTGGCGATGGCTTTTTTGAAATTTCCCTGACTGAGATATACCCGGATCATCCGGATCCTGGGAGCCTGTGTTTCAGGATCCAGTGCGAGCACCTTCTCCCAGGATTCCAGGGCTTCCATCAAATTACCCTGCCGCTCGTGGAAAACTCCGGCAAGATGATGTGCATAGGCCTGTCCCTGCTTCCGGACGGGAGTGGGCTTTCCCCAATACCGGCGAGGTGTCTGTCCGGAAAAATGGGCACAGCCCGTCCCTAATGCAAGCAGGGCGATCAGAGCTGCACTATAAAAATACCTTCGAAGTTTCATAGGGGCATCGATCTCTTTCGACTGAACATTCATCAGTCTCGATTTTATAAAACAGTTCAGTTCAAAACGTGTCTTCGGGATGCTGTGCAATTTCCCGGAACCAGAGTGTGTCCTTTAATTTTTTTGTGGCCAGAGGCGCAAAACTTTTCCGGTGTTCAGGACAGGGGCCCAGAGTGCGGATTGCCTCGAGATGCTCCCGGGTTCCATAGCCTTTATGCCGGACAAAGCCATAAGCGGGATAAATCTGATCCAACTCAAGCATAAGTGTATCACGGGTGACCTTGGCGACAATACTCGCAGCGGCAATGCTTAAAGAACGGGCATCGCCTTTGATCATCTGCATGGCCGGTTGTTCCAATCCGGAGAGTTTATATCCATCTACAAGAACAAAATCCGGAAGGGGCAAAAGTCCGCACACAGCCTCACGCATGGCCTTCTGGTTGGCATACTGGATGCCCTGTCGGTCAATTTCTTCCGCCGAAATGACTGACAGGGAAACAATATGATCTCCCCGCATAATTTCTTCATAAAGCCGCATTCGCCGTTTTTCAGAAAGGCGCTTGGAATCGTCCAACCCGCAGACAGGTGATTTCAGGATGACAGCCGCGGCGACCAGAGGCCCCGCCAGAGGACCCCGTCCGGCCTCGTCCACCCCTGCAACCGACTTGAAGCCCTGCTCCCAGAGACGGGCCTCCACAGTCAGCATGACAGTCAGGCGTTCATGTTCCGCAGGAGAAAGGGTGCTCTTGAGAGAGCCCAGAAAAGCTGTGAGGTTCGGGTGTGCATCCATGAATCAACACTGTATCCGATTTGCCGGGAGATATGCAATGCCCGGAGTGAAAAAATGAGAGATATGAGCCTTCCCGGCATCACAGTTGCAGTAAAATTTTCATGGTCTCCGGTCGAGCGGCCCGCTCAAAGGCCTGGAGTCCCTCTTCCAGTGAAAAGACTTCCGTAATCAGGGGATGTACTTCGACTGTACCCAGTGCCAATGCTTCCAGAGCGGGACGGAAGGGGCCGCAACGGGATCCCTGGATGCGGATTTCATTCACCACGGCCCGGGCTGCATCAAAAGAGGAATTATCATGACAGGTGGTTTTCAGGATGATGGTTCCTTCAGGACGAATCAGTCTGAGAGCATGATTCAATCCCTCCGGACGACCGGTGGCTTCAATAACCACATCCGCCATATCACCCTGGTATGTTCCAAAATGCTGCGTACTGATGCCCAGATCCCGGAGCAGGGAAAGTTTCCAGTCATGCTTGCCAAGACATACGGTATGCTTGGAATGAAGCCACATGGTTTGAGTGATCAACTGAGCCAGTTTCCCATCGCCGAGCACAATGATCTGATCCTCTGAGGAAGGAGACAGCTGATCAATGATACGAAAAGCCGCTGCAAGAGGCTCCGTAAAAGAAGCGGCATCATCAGATACCGAATCGGGAACCAGATGAAGATTGGCTTCCGGCAGGCACAGATATTCAGCAAAAGCACCGGGCCGACCGCTGATCCCCAATACACTGCGCTCGGGACAGTGACCCGGCATTTCCATGCGGCAGAAACGACAATTGCCGCAGGGACAGTTGATTTCGCCCACAACGCGTTTGCCGAGAAGATAAGGATTGGCCGCTTTTTCAACGATACCCACGAATTCATGACCCAGTATGCCCTGAAAACCCATATATCCCCGGATGATTTCCAGATCGGTGTTGCAGATTCCGGCAATCAGAACCCGGATGAGGGCCTCTCCCGGCGCCGGGGAAGGTTCGGGGACTTCTCGGATCGAGAGAGTACCGTCATAATATAGGGCTTTCATTTTTCAAGCACCTTTCCCATCTGATAAAAATCATTCTTTCTGTTTAAGTACAGTTCGATGATTTATCTGAGATGACAATAGTTTATCGGGTCAGAGGAAGCTTTGCAGCAAGAACTCCTGTAAAAGGTTATTTTACGCCTGAACACAAGGTAAAACCAATTTGTATGACCCTTCTGCAGACAGGTATAATTGTATTTTCAAGAAGAATAATAATCTCTGGTTTTTTCAAAGGCAAAAAATTTTCAGCATACCGGTCTCTTGTGTTACTATGATGCCTGTGAACCTTGCATTGTATCAGAAGTGATATGAGGAAGTGTGGAGTAACGTCTTGATGATGTTGTTGTCTGAAGCATGCGTTGTAAAGGACTGCGATGTCTAAACCTATCTGTCCCGTCTGCTTTACGGAAAATGCCGAAGACGCTGAACGGTGTCTTCGTTGCGGCGCCTTGATTTTATCCGGCGCTGCGACCTCTTCTCAGGAAAATATTCCTGCAGAAGAGAACAGTATGGACTATCAAAAAGGGGATCTTATTGCAGACAGGTATGAAGTCCATGAACTGATCGGCCGTGGCGGTATGGGGACGGTTTATAAAGTTCATGATCAGGTTCTGGATGAGGAGCTTGCATTGAAAGTCCTCCTCCCGGAATTTGTTGCTGATACGCAGGTTGTAGAGCGCTTTATGAACGAAGTGCGCATTTCCCGAAAAATAGCCCACCCGAATATTGTGCGCATTCATGACATCGGACATGCCGATGAGACCATGTTTATTTCCATGGAATATGTCAACGGCAGCTCGCTGCGCTCCATTCTTGACAAACGCGGCAAAAGCAGTCATATGTCCCTTCGACAAAGCATTTATATCATTTCCCAGTTATGCATTGCTTTGAAATATGCGCACCGTTATATGGTGCACCGGGATATCAAACCCGATAATATCATGGTTACCCGCAACAACCATATCAAACTGATGGATTTCGGCATTTCCAAGTTGAAAGACAATCGCTATGAAAGCGACTCCGGTGTCATTGTCGGTACCCCATATTATATGGCGCCGGAACAGATCCACAATGCACCGGATGTGGATGGCCGAGCTGATATTTACAGTCTGGGAGTCGTGCTGTATGAATTGCTTACAGGCACTCTGCCCACGGGAATACAACGGTCCCTGTCTCACGATTATGATTATATTCCTGCGGAACTGGAAGTCATCATTTTCCGTTGTCTGGAACAGAATCGGGAGCATCGCTTTCAAAATCCTTCTGAACTGCGTGATGCCCTGCAGCTTGTAAATGACAGTCTTTTGGAAAGCTCCGCACCGGGCATTCTCTCCAGTCAGATGTCTGGTGTGGATCCCTCGTCTTCCAATCTTTCCACCAGTGTGCTCGCCAGTGCCATGGAATCTTTTTTGCGGGATGGAGTGAAGGAGATTTCCAGTGACTCCGGCGTTGACAGTGCATCGGGAGGCAAGCAGAAGACTCCTCATGAAAATACAGGGGGAAGTGTCTCCGAATATCTGGGTCTTGAGGAGCCTCGGAAAAGAACGTCCTCCATCCAGCCCCGGCCTGCTCCACCGGGTTTTTTCCAGGAATATAAATACCTGATCGGGATTGTTATAGTGCTTCTTGCAATGAGTTCCCTCTTTTTCCTGCGCAAGCAGGTCTGGGATCTGTCTGAAAATCTGGGGATCGTTGTGACGGAAACGGAATCGGTGGATCCTCAGGAGCAGGCGGATAAGCTGTTGGCCGTAGCGGACAAATTTCAAGTATTGATTGATGTTTGCACAAGCTACAGAAAAAACAAGACACCGGAAGGGCATGCCCTGCTGGAAGCTGTCCGTGACCATTTTTTTGAAACCATTGAAGCCCGGGCTTATGCCCGACCATTCAATCTCAAGAGCCTGAATGAAGCCTCGCTGGAGGCTGTGCAGGCTGCTCAGGTGGACGGCGGGGCACGCATGGTCGAATTGGCGGAAGCCATGACCCGGGAAGCCTCTTATTTCAAGTTTGTGTTGACGCGTTTTGACAGCGAAGAGGGGACAGCAGAATTTCGCCTGAACAACCCCTATATTGACGAAGAAACGCAAACGGTCAGTGTCGGAGACAGTCTGGCGGATCGTTTTCTGGTGGTCAGCATCACCAGCCAGGCCGTGCACCTGGAAGACACACATCCCAAAAGTGCCCGAAGACCTCTGGTCGCACGCCTGATGGAACGAGTCAGCGACCGATAATATTTGGTTTCATATCCGGGAACCGGGTCTTTTCAGATTCCAAACAGACATGATAACGTTCTTTGGTGAAATGGAAGCATTGCCTGATGTGTTTCAACGACGGGGCTGGTGACAGAAGGGGCGGCCTGCATATCCGCTTCCCTTTGGGAAAGAGGTGCTGCTGAGCACCAATCAGAAGGTACTGATGATGAAAAAGATAATTGCTTTCTCTGCAATGGTTTTGATGATTCTTTGTGTAACCGCCGCCTGCTCACGGGGAGCGAAGTCATCACGGGGACTGGTAGGAGCAAGCCCCTTCAGCAGCAGTGAAGAAGCCGCCAAAGAACAGTTGCAGATTCTGGTTAAAGAACATATTCAAAACAACAAAAGTTACACGAATGCGGCTCAGGTGCCTGTGATACGCCGTCGCCCCTACTATCTGAAAGAATATTCCGTCTACTTCAATGGCCCTGATGAGTTTGATATCGCTTTTCGGGAGTTGGAGTCTAAAACGCGTCCTCTCATGGCCGAAGTGACTATTGAAAAACTGCGCTTTTCCACAAGAATGCACCGAAAAAGTGCCCGTGCCCGGGAAGATCACGAGTTTGTACGTGACACAGGAGTTGAAAAACTCATTTTTGAACTGCATAATGGCAGATGGACACGGATAGGCGCCATATTTGATGCCAGGACCACGGAAGAACAAGTCGATGGCCAATGGGTGCCCAAACGTGAAGAACTCGAAAGAGTCCGTCCGGAAGATCAGCGCCCCGGTTGGTTCGGTCGATTGTGGAATCGTATTCGAGGAGAAGAATAAATCAGCAGAAAGAAAACGGCTATGGATGAGACGGGTAAAAAGGGCATGCAGGAACAGTTACAAGCCAACTCAGGGTGGAAAAAAGAAATCCCCATTGTTCTTGCCCTCATCGTGGCTTTGCTGCCTTTATTCTTGCCCGGGCCGGGTATTGTTGTGGGCGAAACAGTCACAAGCCGTCTGGCAACAGCTCATGCTCTCATTCATCATGGTGTCTGGTATGTGGACCGGCCCCTGGAGGAAGAGCCCAATCCTTTCGCTGATCAGACGGTGGATAAGGTGCAACGCGGCGACGGTCATTATCTCTCCAGCAAACCGCCCATCCTGCCCTTGCTCATGGCTGGAGATTATGGCTTCTTTCACAAATGGCGCGGATGGGAGCTGACCGATACGGATCAGCTGCGCAGCCTTCTCCGCTTCATGATCATCACTCTCATGAAGCTGCCCCATATGATCGGAGTGATCTGTTTTGCCCTGCTGTTGCGCATGTTTATGTCAAAGGGCTGGCATGTGGCATTTCTTCTGCTCGCACTGGCCTATGCTACGCCGCTCACGGGATATGCCCTCCAGATCAACAATCATACCCCGGGCACAGCTGCTGTGCTGATCTGTCTCTATTTCGGCATCGGCCTGTACACAGGCAAGCTGAAGGCCACAGCGTGGCGTTTCATTGCTTTCGGCTTTGCCAGTGCCTTCACTTTTGTTCTGGATATGCCTGTTACGATCTTCCCGGCTGTTCTGGGACTGCTCCTTATCGCACGCTTTCCGAAGCAAAGCATACTCTGGGCCGGTCTCGGTGCCGCACCACTGCTTCTGATTCATTTCTCCATCATGATCGCCACTACAGGCAGCCCGCTACCCGTACAGACTCAGGGATCCATGTATACTTTCCGGGATTCTTACTGGCGCAATCCCATCGGCGTTGACGGCCTCAATGAATTCTGGTATGTCTATCTTTTCCACATGACCTTCGGACGTTTCGGAATTTTCCTTCTCTTTCCCATTACACTTCTCGCCATACCCGGCGTCTGGAAAAAGATCACAAGCCCAAAAGACGATCTCTCCCTTCCTTATTTTGCTCTTCTGGCCGCTTTTCTGATCATATCCGCCTACTATCTTGTTTTCACCAACAACTATGGCGGAGCGGCCTATGGTTTCCGCTGGTATAACGGAGCTGTACCTGTCCTCCTTCTTCTGTCGCTTCCGGCCGTCTCCCGTATCAACAACTGGAAGGTCGCTTTGCTGCTCCTGCCTTTTTTTGCCGTCTCAGCCTGGTCCGCCTGGGAATGTTATCTGGCACCCTGGGGAGCAAGTCATGAATGGACATGCCGTCTTCTTTTCGGGCCTGTCTTTTAATTCTGAAGCCGCAGATGAATAATCCATTCGTCCTCAGGGGGTGAGGATGGACTTTCAAAGGAAGGGCAAGAAGGACGCAGAAGGGGCGTATCCACAGGCTGCGCTTGTCTCATGATCCATTGTGTTTCAGCCCGTGTCAGACTTTCATCAAGGAGCTCCAAAGTGGGCGGGGCACCACTCTCGGGTACTTTCCCGAAACGAAGCCACAAAGAGGCGCCTTCTCTGCAGCACAAAGTCAGGCGTTGCCATAGTTCCGCCAAAGTATTTGTGTAGTCCTGAAGAGAAGTATGATTCATTTCCCGGCCCGAAGGAGGAAAGGTACTGTTCTCTCTCAAGAGCCAGGAGCGAAGCCATTGCCCGCAGCACAGGTTGCTCAATCCGAAATAAGGGGGAGAGGTGATGATCAGGTCGAAAGGGCTGTGGGTCCTCGAAGAATCAATCTGGTCAAAACTGATTTGCTCAACCTGGCCGAAAGAAGGCCGTGCCGGACAGCCCTTCAGCCCGTATGCCTTTTGCGCAATGCACTGCAATATATTTCTCGCCGGTGGTGAAGAGTGATCGCTTCGCCATCTGGCGAAGAGGACCTCTTGAGAAGGGGAAAAAGAGGCCGGCATGGAATTGGACAGATAAGGCCCTTTGTGCACAGGCCCGTGCAGGATTCCCAATAAAATACCATAGAGCAGTTCTTCAGTGTCGTCCATTTTTTCACGATGATATCTCTGACGAAAAAGTTGCAGGTCTTTCAAAACCTCCGGATGAAAACAGCACTCAAAAAATTCAGAATTTTCTTCGGGCTCCAAAATACTTTCCCGGCTCAAGATGTCTTTTGCCCGTTGAAGTACTTCTTCCAAAGTCGTCCGGGCCAGTTTCGCCCGGGACAGTGCCACAGCCACAGGATGAATATCCGTGCCCAGGCTTCTGTGTCCGGTCAACCGTGCAGCCAGCAGCGTTGTGCCGCATCCGCAGAAGGGATCCAGGACCAGCCGGGACCTTGTCTCTTTCTTCAGGATGTCCAAAGGAAAAGAAAGGGGGAATCGTGTGAAATAAGGACAGAGAGAATCCAAGAGATTACGAACTTTTCCAGAAAGAGGGGACAAACAACACGAGAATGGCATAGAGTTCCAGACGACCCATGGCCATGAGAAAAAAGAGGAGTCCTTTGGCGGAGAAGGGAAGAAAATCATAGTTGGCCGTAACGCCGACGAGATCCAGACCGGGGCCCACATTGTTCAAACAGGCGGCCACAGCACTGAAAGACGTGACCAGTGACAGGCCCAATCCCGAAAGGAAAAGGGTGCTCAAACCGGCAATGGCCATGTAGATGAAGAAAAAAGTAAAGATGGCCTGCTGCATCTCCGGTTGAATAACAGTATCATCTACAATCAGGGCATGAACATTTTTAGGCTTGAAACTTTTTTCTATCTGCCAATAAGCCATCTTCAAAAAGAGCAGGAAACGGATGACTTTCAGACCTCCGGCCGTTGACCCGGAACAGCCGCCCACAAACATCAGGACAATGAGAATTCCCTGAGAAAAAGAAGGCCATAAATTGAAGTCTTCGGTGCAGAAACCCGTTGTCGTCATGATGGAGACCACCTGGAAGAAAGACATGCGAAACAATTCCAGTCCCGGAGGAAGAGGGGTGTGGTTCTCGGTCCGGATGATAGTTTGTCCTTTCAATTCGGCCTGATATAAATTCGCACAGATCAACAGGGTGGCGGCAATAACGATGGTCAGAAAAAGACGCCATTCGGGATTGGAAAATGCTTTTTTATACTGACGCCGGAGAATCTGATGCAAGAGGCCGAAGTGTGTCGCTGAGATCAGCATGAAGCCAATGATAACCAGTTCAATACTGATGCTGTTGAACTGGGCCACACTGGCCTGGTGCGGAGAAAAACCACCTGTTGACAGGGCACCGAAAGTATGGGTGACCGCATCAAAAAGGCCCATCCCCAAAAGATAGAGAATGACGGTCATGACCAGAGTCATACCCCCATAAAGCTTCAGAAGGGAGAGAGCGGAGTCTTTGATCCGGGGTCGCAAGTCACTTTTGACGATACCCGGAACCTCTGAACGATAGAGCAGTTTGCCACCGGCACCGAGAAAGGGGAGGACGATAAGAATAAGTAAGACAATACCCAGGCCACCCAGCCAGTGGGTCAGCGCCCGCCAGAAAAGCAGGCTCCGGGGCAGCTGGTCTATATTCGACAGAATAGTGGCGCCTGTGGTCGTAAAGCCCGACATGCTTTCAAAGCAGGCATTTTCAAAGCTGAGCGCACCGCCCAAAAAATAAGGGAGCCCTCCGAGGAGGGCCGCCAGAAGCCAGCCCAAACCCACGAGAGCCAGAGTTTCCCGTTGATAAAGGCGGTCATTGGATTTTCGCCCCAGGGCAAAAAACAACGTGCCCACGAGCAGGGAGATCACCATGGACAGAAGAAAGCTGAGAAGGATCCGGGTCTCTCCATACACGACAGCGCAGATACAGGCCGGAATAAACATGCCGGCTGCGGTAAGACAGAAAAGTCCCAGATTTTTTATGAGTGCCCGGTAATTCATGAAAAGGGTGTTTCAGTGTACTTTCGACGGTCAGCCTGAAGATTATAGTAAATTCAGAGGTGTATTGAGTAAAGGAGCTTTGAAAAGAGATGGGGGAGAGGAGGTGTCGTTCAAAAGTTCCTGCAAGCTGAGAGGGTGTTTTACGGATCAACGCTGAAAAAATTTGCGTACTTCGTGTATGTTTTCCGTGGTTGCAATGAGGATCAGCGAATCCCCCTCCCGGATTACTGTATTTCCGTTGGGAATAAAGGTATCATTATCTCGCAACACGGTGGCTACGAGTACTCTCGCTGGCAGCTTTCCTTTGGAATTCTTGAGCATGACACCCTTCAGAGGGCTGTGTTCATGAACAGTAATCTCCAATATTTCCGCATCCCCTTCATTGAGTGTTGCGGAAGCGGCCACTGTTTTCTGACGCACGATTTTCAATACACTTCCGGCGATCATGCTGCGTGGTGTCACAGTGATATTGATTCCCAGTTTTTCGGCCAGGGGAGCGAAATCCACATGATGTACCACAGCGGCCACAGATGAGACACCCACTTCCCGGGCCAGTACACCCGCCAGGATATTCCGCTCGTCATCTTCCGTAGTGGCGATGAACAAATCGAAACTGTCCAGATGTTCCTGTTCCATGGAGTTGCGTGAGGTGGCATCCCGGTGGATGACCTGGATGTTGCGTTTTTGAAACTCACCGGCCACCAGCCGGGCACGTTCGCTTTCCCTTTCGAAAAGTTTCACTTCCGAAACTTTCTTTTCCAGAGCATGGGCTATCCACAGTCCGATGGTACCGGCACCCATGATGGCCACACGCTGTATGGTGCTGACCCGCCCCTGAAATTTGGAGAGGGCCTCGGACATGGTCTCTCGTTTGCTCAGCAGGGACACTTTATCGCCAACCGCTATACGGGTTGTGCCGTCGGGAACAAACACTTTGCCCTGACGTTCAATCACTCCGGCCAGAGCGCCGTTGTCCGGTTGCAGCACTTCACTGAGCAACTGTCCGTTGGCCGGAGCATCTGCAGCTACCTGTACCTGACGCAAGAGGATATGCCCGTGAGAAAACTCTTCTGAAATCAATACGCCGGGATGAAGGGCATAGTTTGAAATTTCCTGGGCAACCAGTGCATCAGGGCTGAGTATGTAGTCGATGTTGAGCAGCTGGTCATACATATAACTTTCAACCATGTACGGGGCTTTTTCCACTCGGGCCACAACCTGCTTTGCCCCCAATCCTTTCGCAGCCGTCGCTGCAAGAAGATTGGTTTCGTCCCGACCGGTGCAGGCTATAAAGAGATCAGCCCCGGCAATATCAATGGACTGAAGAAAGAGGGCCGATGCTCCGTCACCCAGAAGCACCCGGGCATTGAGCATCTGATCAATATACTCCTGGTGTTCCGGATCACGTTCAATAACCGTTACATCATAATTTTCTTCGCTGAGCAGGCGGGCCAGATGATAGCCTGCACGCCCGCCACCCAGGATAAATATATTCATGACCATTTCTCTGTGACAAGATTGTCCGTCTGTTAAATGATGAGCAGGATCAACACTGCAGCGAAATAAGGAAGTGATCTTTGTTCAGCTCTGTTCTGAGAAACTGTGAAAAATACTCGCCGGAGTATCAAAAGATGAACGCAGTGTTTCAAAAGAATACTGGCGACACAGAGCCATTGAAAGCGTCCATGCCGCCAGTATGGTTTCAGTCCGCAAAGGGATAAGATTCTTTACTCCATAGTCAGTGAATCGGTGGGACAAGCGTCAATACAGGCCGCACAATCAATGCAGATGTCGTTATCCACAACCGCTTTTTCGTTTTCAATGACAATAGCTTCGGTGGGGCAAGTGTCTACGCAGTCGCCACAGCCGTCACAAGTATCAACATTTACGTTTACGCCCATAGAATGAACTCCTTTGTATTCTGGCTACCAATTACACGGGTATCCATGACTTCTTTTGGAATACCCTACCTGACTCTATTATCCCAAAAATAATGGGTCCAATTCCATTTTATTTTTGAATGGGAATGAGTCCGGGCCGCTTTACAGCCCTGAAAGGAGTTCGGACCCTGTATCTTGAGAATTTTGTTGTACAAGATGAAATTGTCTTTGCTTTCAGCCAGGCCGGATGTGACCGGGTATCTTTCAAATGTCTTCAGATACCTGCAGGGGAATCAGGTCTTTTTATGCGATTTCGTTGTGTTTCATTGGAATCGATTCTGCTTTCACGATCTATTGAATAAAACAAAGAAGGGTTGGGATTTCTTCCTTTTTTTTGTTATAATGCATTGGGTATGGCTGCTTTGCAGTGGGCTGAATGGCGATATCCCTTCTTTTTTAAATCCTTCTTATCAGAATCAGATCAGGGGCAGCCGCTAGAAAGGCTTGATTGTGTTTAATATATTGCGCTACTTCAGTGGATTGTTTTCCCATGACATGGCTATTGACCTGGGTACAGCCAATACCCTCGTATATGTCAAAGGTCAGGGAATTGTCCTCAGTGAGCCCTCCGTTGTCGCCATCAATAAAGATACAGGCAAGGCCCGGGCCGTCGGCAGTGAAGCCAAAAGCATGATCGGTCGTACACCGGGTAATATTGTCGCCATTCGTCCCATGAAAGACGGTGTGATTGCGGATTTTGAAATTACCGAACAAATGCTGCGGTATTTCATTCAGAAAGTGCACAATCGCAAAAGACTTCCGGCCTGGCCCCGTGTCGCTGTCAGTGTCCCCTCCGGAATCACCGCTGTTGAGAGGCGCGCCGTTCTGGAAAGCGCTCTTTCGGCCGGTGCGACGCAGGTCTTTATCATTGAAGAACCCATGGCTGCGGCTATCGGTGCCGGATTGCCTGTCCATGAGCCTCAGGGCTGCATGATTGTGGACGTGGGCGGCGGTACCACAGAGGTGGCTGTCATTGCTCTGGGTGGTATTGTTTTCCCGAAATCCGTACGTGTCGGCGGCGATGAACTCGATCAGTCCATTATCCAACATCTGAAACGCACCTATAATCTCATGGTGGGTGAGCGAACGGCTGAAGAAATAAAAATAGCCATCGGTTCCGCTTTCGAGCTCAAGGAAGAGATGGAAATGCATGTGAAAGGGCGTGATCAGGTATTGGGCCTGCCCAAGACCATCACAATCACCTCTGAAGAAATCCGTGAAGCCCTGCGCGAGCCCGTAAATGCCATTGTTGAAGGGGTTCGCGTTACTCTGGAACGTACGCCTCCTGAACTGTCCGCAGATATTGTGGACCGGGGTGTTGTCCTCGCCGGAGGCGGTGCCATGCTGCGCGGCCTGGATCAGCTCATTGCCAGAGAAACAGGTCTTCATGTTACCATTGCGGAAGATCCTCTGGGATCTGTGGTGCTCGGCGGCGGCAAGTTCCTCGAAGAGCTCAAATACTTCAAGCCGGAAGTCATCTGACTTCTGTCGGCTGTATGTACCCGTTCATGAATGAAGAATCTCCCCTTCGGGAAGGCTGTGGTCTATGAATCCCGGAAGATTCCTGGCGGAATACCGACCGAAAATCATTCTTACCGTAATCGTGTTGCTGTCTCTGTTCTCTCTGATAACAGACACGGACAGCTCTTTCATTCACGTAGGTCTTTCCCGCTTTGTCAGTATCAGTGCTTATCCTTTCCTCAAACTGCGTTATATGTCTGTCCGGGGCGCGGAGCAGGCCTATAAAGTCGTAGCTGATCCCAACAGTCTTCGCAAGGAAAACGAAGAATTACAGTTGGAACTTGCCTCCCTGCGCAAACAAAACACGCGCATGCGCCAGCTGGATCGTGAAAATCAGCGTCTGCGCCGCATGCTCGGCTTTGTGCAGTCTGAGCCCCAGCTTTCTCTTCACCCTGCGGCCGTGCTGGAAAGTTACAAAGGCATGCTTCGTATAGAAGGGGGTTCCATGCAGGATTTTCAGGTATCCATGGGCGTGATTACCGCTGATGGGGTGGTGGGCATCATTACCGAGGTGGCTGATTTCACCTCCATCGTGGCCACCCTGCACCATGTGGACTGCCGTGTGGGTGCCATGGTTCTGCGCAATCGATTGCGGGCCTATGATGGCGTGATCCATGCCAGCGGAAGCGATTTCAGTCATCTGTGTTCCATGGAATATATTGATATGAAAGAGGAGGTCCGCATTGGCGATCATGTGGTTTCCAGCCCGGAAAGTCTTTTCCCCGCCGGTCTGCCCATAGGAAAAATCACAGGGATCCGCGGGGGTGGGGGGCTTTGGAAGAGCGCTTCCATAGAGCCTGTGGTCAATCCGTATCAGCTGGATGAGGTGCTGATCATCATGCGTGCTTTGGAAGCGCCTGAATTTGTTGCCGGTCCGCCCACTTCCTTCAGGGGTTCCGCTGTGCCGGTGGTTTCCAAAGCGCCGGAGATGCCCGATCAGCGAAGCCTGCAGGAGAGATACGCCCCATGATGCGCCCTCGTATACACCGAACGCGAATCTATCTTTTCTGGATGGGGTTCACTCTTCTTGCGGCCATGATCCAGACCAACTGGCCGGGTCTCTTGAAATTTCAGGAGGTGACACCGGACATCATTCTTGTTTTTCTGGTTTATTTCGCCATTGCCTTCGGAGAAGAATGGGCCATGTTCACCGGCCTTCTCGGCGGGCTCTATCTTGACGTGGCTGTGGGTACCACTCTCGGACACCATGTCATATGCTATGTCATCACAGGCTACATACTGGGCCGGCTTTCGACACGGCTCATTTCAGAACATGCGGCCATCAAGGCCGGTGCGGTTTTCATGTCCGGTTTCGGCTGGGGCATTTTGTATATGTCCATTCAGTATTTCCAACGTCCCCAAAGCGGCATGATTCAGCCCCTCATCTCCAATATCATCCCTACAGCTTTTTATTCGGCCATTTTAACCCCTGTGGTATTCCTTACCCTGGACCGCATTTTCCACCGACGTGACTATATGGGCGGAGGATTGCAGCCATGAGTGAGAACCGGGATCAGGAAAGATATACGGGAGTTGAACGGCGCGTGCAACAGGTGGGCTTTGCCATAGCAGCGGCACTTTTTCTTCTGGGGATACAGTTGTGGCGCTTGCAGATTCTTTCCTTGAGTGAATTTTCCAAACTGGCCGAAGACAACCGGATCTGGCAGAAGCGACTGGCCGCCGACCGGGGAATCATCTACGCCCGCGATGGTCAGGTTATGGCCGACAACCGTGCCCGTGTTGATGTGGTCATTATTCCGGGTGAATGTCCCGCCGAGATGCTTGATACCGTATGCGAACGATTGCAGTCCTGGATCAATATTGATCCCGAGGATCTGCACAAAAAGATTGAGGCCTACCAGGCACTGCCCTTTACCCAGATACTGGTGAAAAGGGATATTTCCAGGGCTGATCAGACACGGGTTGAAGAAAACCAGCATCTCCTTCCGGGAATTACAACCGTTGTCCATCCGCAACGGCGCTATCTGCTGGGCGAAACAGCCGGGCAGATCATGGGTTTTCTGGGTGAAATCAGCCCGGTTGAACTGGAACGCCGCCGTGATGAGGGATACTTCATGGGGGACCTCGTGGGCAAAGGCGGCATAGAACTGTTCTATGAGTCTCTTCTTCACGGGCAGGACGGGTATATGCTCGTCACCAAATATGCTTCCGGTCAGCCACAACTGCGCACGGACAAAGCGGGACGCCCCATGATCGCCCGGCGCGACACCATCGGTCACCTTCTCAATCTGGAAGCGCCGCCTGTGCCCGCGCGCTCCGGCGAGGCGCTTAATCTTACGCTGGATATTGATTTACAACAGAAATGTGAGTCGTTGCTCAAAGGCGAGCAGGGGAGTATCGTGGTGCTCGATGCGGACACGGGTGCCGTGCTGGCGCTGGCCAGTGCACCGGGCTATGATCCCAGTGTATTTGTGAACCGTGGTGCCACAGAAGAACGCTTGACTCTCCTTTCCGGTCAGAAGCCCAACCGCATGACACACCGGGCCTTCAGAGAGGTATATCCTCCAGGTTCTGTTTTCAAAATCATGCTTGCAGCGGCCGGGCTTGAAGAAAAACTCATTGATGCCAATACCCGTTTCCATTGCAGCGGCAGTTATGCCATCGATGGCAAGGGTCGTCGCTGGAACTGCTGGAATCGCTATGGACACGGGTCCATGAATGTGGTGGAGTCTCTGGCTTTTTCCTGTGACGTCTTTTTCTATACACTGGGCCGTCGCCTCGAAGTGGACCGCATTGTCGCTTATTCAAAATTGATGGGTATGGGCGTTCTCACAGGCCTGGACATTACCGGAGAGTCGGCTGGCCTCATTCCCGGTCGCGAATGGAAAGCGGCCATGAACAAGGATAAGCCCGCCTGGGAACAGCAATGGTATCCGGGTGAAACGGTGAACCTCAGTATCGGTCAGGGAAGCTGTACCACCACACCGCTTCAGATAACCGTCATGATGGCCTGTATTGTAAATGGCGGTTACCGTGTTCAACCCTATCTTCGTCGGGAAGCGGGTCCCATCCTTTCAGACAAGATTTTCAGCGACAGTACCATCGATACAGTGACAGCGGGATTACGCATGTGCGTGGAACGTACGAAACCGGCGCCCACCGGTACGGGAAACCGTGCACGTATTGAAGGGATGGACATTATCGGAAAAACCGGTACAGCTCAGGTGGCCTCTCTGTCTCATCTGTCAAAATATAAAAAGACGGAAGATATTCCCTATCCCCTGAGGCACCACGCCTGGTTTACAGCCGGTGTCCTCGACAGAAGTCCGCGTATTGCCGTCACGGTGCTCATCGAGCATGGCCATGCCGGAGGCAGTGTCGCTGCTCCTGTGGCCCGTGATGTGATAGAGTATTTCTACGATCACGCGGCTTCAAAAACCTCTTATTTGACCCTGGCCGGAAACTGAACATCATGTCGACTCTACGCAGACTTATAAGCCATCAGAATGTGAGTGTACGCTTATTGAATTTCAGAAATGTGGCGCGCATTGATATCTGGCTGGTTCTCATTGTCTTTACACTGGCTGTCATCGGCTGGATATTGATGTACAGTGCCTCCAGAAGCACCAGTACGGTGTATCTCCATCGGATGATCTGTTTTTTTCTGGGTGGGCTTCTTGTATCCGTCTTTTTCATCAGCATTGATTACCGCTTCCTGGTGAACTGGGCTCCCCTGTTTTATATGGGCTCTTTGGCCTTGTTGACTTCCGTGCTCCTTTTCGGTACGGCTGTAAAAGGGAGCGAACGCTGGATCAATCTGGGTGTCTTTCGTCTGCAGCCTTCAGAATTTTCCAAGGTTATCATGATTTTTTTCCTGACCTGGTATCTGGTGAAAGTTGGCGACAGAATCCGGAAGTTCGGCTGGTTTTTCCTCACATTTTGTCTTGTAGCCATTCCTGTAGGTCTCATTCTCAAACAGCCCAACCTGGGCACGGCCGCTTCCCTGATCCCGCTGACCTTTGCAATGCTTTTCGCCGCCGGCTGCAGAAGGATTCATCTCACAATCATCATCTTGCTGGGGCTGTCCCTGCTCCCTGTGCTCTGGTGGGAGATGAAAGATTTTGATCCTGCTGTTGAAACAGAAAAACGTGCTGTCTGGGAATTGAAACATTACCAGAAAAAACGTATTTACACCTATCTGCATCCTGATTATGACCATAAAGACACGGGCTGGCATACCTATCAAAGTCGCATCACCATCGGCAGCGGCGGACTTTCAGGAAAAGGATATCTGCGCGGTACACAGACCAAACTCAACTATCTGCCTGAACACCACACGGACTTTATTTTTTCATTGCTCGCTGAGGAATTCGGCTTTGTCGGAGGAGTCACAGTGATTGCTCTCTTTGCGATCCTCCTCTTTCGAGGGTTGATTTACGCCCGCGATGCCTATGACATGCAGGGGACTCTCATTGCCGTAGGGGTCGTAACGGTGCTCGCCTTTCATATATTCGTGAATATCGCCATCACAACGGGCCTGCTCCCCGTAACGGGCATTCCCCTGCCCTTTCTCAGTTATGGCGGCAGTTTTTACATGACAGTCATGGCCGGTATGGGCATGCTTCTTTGCGTACCCTTGCGTAAAAAGGAAGTGGAGCAGCAGAATATGCCCACGTCCATTGCCAACGTGGAAGTGTACAGACGAAAAGGCTAGTGCCATTCCAGGAAAGGAAACTCATGAGACTCCTCATCATACTCTTGCTGGGCTGTTCAGTGGCCCGGGCTTCACTCCTCGGCCATTGGCCTCTCGAAAAAGACAGCGAAGATCTTTCCGGATTCAAACGCCATCCAGCCAATTATGCCGTCTCTTTTGAGCGTCCCGCCCCCGATGGCCGCCCGGCGGCTTATTTCAACGGCCGGGATGCCTGGCTCGAACTGTCCCCCGATCTCATGCCTGCACTTAAAAATGAAGATTTCAGTATTTCCATGGAGATTTATGTCAATACTGCTCTGGACGATGCGTTGGGGGATCTCATCAGCCAGTTTGATGCTGAGACCCGGACAGGATTCACTCTGGGTATTGCCGACTATAGCGGTGTCACAAACTCATCGCCCAATGTGCGAAACCTTTTCTGGGGTATGGACAGCGGATCTGAAGCGCTCTGGGAGTTTTGCGGACGTCCGGGGAAGGCCATTCTTATTTTCGGCTTTGCTGTTCTTGATGGCGCACTTTATGCCGGTACCTGTGAGCCCGGTGCTGACGAGTCCGGCCATGTATACCGATATGAGGGTGATTCCCGGTGGGTGGACTGCGGCGCGCCTGATCCCAGTAATGCGATCATGGCCGTGGCGGTTCATGATGGAAAGCTCTATGCAGGTGCCGGCTGGTACGATACCACCGGATCTTCGTTGGAAGCTTCAGCCAATGAAAGGCCTGGCGGGAAAATCTATTGTTATCAGGGCGGACAGTCCTGGGAGTACTGCGGTCAGCTCAGCAATGCTGAAACAGGGGAGGCGGGTACCCTCGGCGGTCTGGCGGTCTATCAGGGCGCTCTTCACGCAACGACGCTGAAGAAAGAAGGCTTCGGACTGTATCGCCACGAAGGCGGCACTCAGTGGCGCTATCTGGGAAATCCGGGACAACGTGTGCTCAGTCCCCACGTCTTCAATGGAGGCCTGTACATGGTCTCCTATGATGCGCCGGGCGGACCTTTCCTTTTCGACGGTAAAGACTGGTCTTATCGCGGTGCCTCGCTGGATCCGCCCATCCATCAGGATTATTCCTTTGCTGTCTTCGGGGGGAAGCTGCACCTTTCCACCTGGCCCCAGGCTTATGTGTATCGACTGGAAGAGGAAAGCTGGGTAGCCGTGGGGCGTCCGGGTGAAGAACTGGAAACCATGGGCATGATGGTATACAACGGCAAACTCTATACGGGAACATTGCCCACTTCCCGCGTATATCGATATGAAGGAAAAGACCTGTGGACGGCTGTAAGCGATCAGCTGGACACGGCGGAAGGAAGATACAGGCGCACCTGGTCCATGGCCCTTTATGATGGGAAACTCTTTTGCGGGACCCTGCCCTCAGGGAATGTTCACAGCCTCACCACAGGAAATTGTGTTTCCTGGGATCATTCACTTGCAGCAGGGTGGCGACATGTCACAGCCACACGGCAGGGGGGAAGCCTGAAACTCTACGTGGATGGAAACTGTGTGGCTTCGCGGGGCGATGAGAAGAGCGATGCTCTCATGCTCAATCAGGAAGAACCCTGGCTCATCGGCTTCGGGCCGGGAGATCATTTCAACGGCTGGATGCGTAATCTTCGCCTTCATGATTCCTGTCTGTCTGACAAAGAGATTGCCGGGCTGTACGCTTCCACAAAGAAACAATAATCGCTTCAGGACGCCTGGATGACTCTCAGCTGCGGGAACGCTGCAGTGCCTGATGCCAGCCTTCCAGAAGAGCTGTCCGTTCTGATGCTGACAGTTGAGGGTGAAAAGTGTTTTCCTGTTGCCACTGAGAGGACAGGGCTTCCACAGAATCCCACACATCCACAGCCAGGCCGGCAAGATAAGCGGCTCCGGCCGCTGTCGTTTCCAGACATCGGGGCCGGACGATCTTCGTGTCGGAAATGTCGGCTTGAAATTGCATGAGCAGATTGTTGGCTGCAGCACCGCCGTCCACGCGGAGCTCTTCCAGGACAACCCCTGATTCCCGGCTCATGGCTGACAGAACATCCTCCACCTGAAAGGCGATCCCTTCCAGTGCGGCACGGGCCAGATGAGCGGAGGAGGCACCCCGTGTCAGGCCACTGATGGTGCCCCGGGCGTGGGGATCCCACCAGGGTGCTCCGAGGCCTGTGAAGGCGGGCACAAAATATACGCCGCCATTGTCCTTCACGCTTCCGGCCAGTGCTTCAATGTCTTCTGATGCGGCAAAGAGACCCAGTTGATCACGGAGCCATTGAACGACAGCGCCAGCCACAAAAACACTGCCTTCCAGAGCAAAAGAAGTTTTCCCGTCCATCTTCCAGGCAACAGTACTCAGGAGCTCTGTTTCGGGTATGACCAATTCATTGCCCGTATTCATCAGCATGAAACAGCCCGTACCGTAGGTGTTCTTTGCCATGCCCGGCCGGGTGCAGAGCTGACCGAAAAGTGCCGCCTGCTGGTCTCCGGCCATACCGGCTATGGGGATGGACGCTCCCAGAAGCTCCGCACGGGTATGCCCATACAACTGGCTTGAATCCACAATCTCCGGCATGAGCGATGACGGAATATCCAGAAGATGCAGTAATTCCTCATCCCAGTCGCCCCTATGCAGATTGAAAAGAAGAGTGCGCGAGGCATTGGAGGCATCGGTCATGTGCAGTTCACCACCGCTCAAGTTCCACAGCAGCCAGCTGTCAACAGTGCCGAAGGCCAACTCTCCTCGAAGTGCTTTGTTCCGGGCTTCGGGAACATGATCCAGAATCCATTTGATCTTTGTTCCTGAAAAATAGGGATCGGGAAGAAGCCCTGTTTTCTTCCGGATCAGAGGAGTATGCCCTTCCTCCCGGAGTTTTTCGCAGAGCGCCGCTGTTCGACGGTCCTGCCAGACAATGGCATTGTAAATGGGTTCCCCGGAATTTCTCTCCCAGATCAGAGTTGTTTCGCGTTGATTCGCAATGCCGATGGCGGCGATATCCGTTGCTTTTAATCCGGCTTTTTCCAGAGCCAACCGGGCAACGGTGATCTGAGAATTCCAGATGGCCCGGGGATCATGTTCCACCTGACCCGGCACCGGAAAGATCTGTTCAAATTCCTCTTGGGCACTGGCGATGATTTTTCCCTGGTGATCAAATACGATAGCCCGGGAACTGGTCGTCCCCTGATCCAAAGCAAGCACATAAGTCATGACTTTTTTCCTCTATCATCTGGAAATCCGGGGAGTCCATACCCGGACTCCTTCCTCATAGTGTACTTCATGGAAGAAAGACAGGCAAGCCTTTTCACAAAAAAAACGGCAGAACGCTGTTTTACACAGGCTCTGCCGTTGATGTCGTCGCCTCAGAAAAATGCCGGTTGATCAGTCCTCAAGTTCCCGGATCCAGATGTTGCGGAAACTGACCGGATTCCCATGGTCCTGCAAAACAACAGGTCCTCTGTCGCCGTGGGCTTCATAGGGAAACACTGAGTGTTTGCTTTTCCACAAGGTTCCGCCGGAAAGCTCCAGATGATCCTGGATCAGCACTCCATTGTGAAAGATCGTGAAGGTTGCCCGTTTCACCACCTCGCCATTCTCATCAAAAACAGGGCGGTGGAAAATGATGTCAAAGGATTGCCATTCACCGGGTTTCCGGCTGGCATTGACGAGCGGAGCACTGCGTCCATACAAAGCACCGGCCTGTCCGTCGGGATAAGTCGTGTTTTCATAGGAGTCCAGTATCTGCACTTCATACTGGCCCATGAGAAAGACACCGCTGTTGCCCCGTCCCTGGCCGTCACCTTCCACGTTGGCCGGAGTGGCCCATTCCACGTGAAGCTGACAGGAACCGAATTCCTTGACAGTGCGGATCGTACCGGAATCTTCCACAGGCTGCAACACCGCGTTCTTGACAATCCATTGACTGGTGCTGCCATCCTCAGCCGACCAACCGTCTGTATTTTTCCCGTTGAACAGGACGATGGCATCACTGGGAGGCATTCCCGGAATAGAGCCCGGCGTGACAATGGGCGGTTGCGGAGCCAGTTCCGGATCCGATTCATGGACGAGCACTCCGTCCAGCGTCATATAATCCACTTCTTCCTCTTCGCCCTGGTCGTTCACTTCCGTGACAACCCACTCTTTGATCACAGGCGAATCAAACTGCCCATATGCGGCGGGAATACCGGTCAGGAAGAGGCCGATGGCTGCCAGGGCGATAAGATAACGTACTTTCATCATGCTGAACTCCATTGGTTGAGTGAAAACAAAAAGGATACACCTTCTCTGAATGTTGGAGAAGGCGGTAAAGTTCTGTCAGAACCAGTATACCAAGCTTTGCACGGAGTCGGGCAACACAGGGGCATGGACAGCATATTCTACCTGTTATTTCACTGAAATGAAAACACATATCATCAGAGTCTGCACACACGACTTTACGTTCTGTGCACTTGGGGCAGCCTGTACATTCTTGACGCTTCTCTGTATTTCAACGGGTCGTCATTTCTTATTTTATTGCCGTAAAACAATTCCTCAATAGATCAAGAAGGCTCGTGGCAAAATCTTTTTTTCGGGTACCAATGGCCATAGCGATACTCTGCCATTCTGGTGACTCTTTTGGAAAGTGATCCAGAAATCGATGAAAGTCGTTGTAGACTTTTTCAGGTATGGCATTCGTTTCAGCAGGAGTCAACAGCTGGCTCAGTTTGAAAACATCAGTCCTGTGTTTTCGGATGTCGCTGCTGTCCACGTGATCACCTCCTCCTTTTATAAAGTCCCATAATTTTTTTGAAAGCCTTTTTTCTGTGCTTCAATCGGTAATACAATATCCAAATCTTTGGTAGCGCGTGCCGGGAGAGCGGCTTTTTGCAGCCAGTGCATTGTGGCAACACCGCCAATAAGGACATACTGATCTCTTTCCTCACGAAAAACCTCTCTGAATTTTTCAAGGCCTTTTACCATTCTCGTTGCTCCATAAGTTGTGCCAGTGCTGTTTGCACCCGCTCGTCCGGATCTTCCTTCAAACTGAGATACAAGGACAATTCATCTGCCGTTGTACTCTCTGAAAGCAATTCGGGCGGATATGCCCACCCCTCCAGTATAAGATCCGCATCACTTTCATAGGGGCAAATTTCTAAAATGTCATGGGAAAGCAAACGCTTTGTTTCCCTGTTTGATAAGGCTATTATCCGGGGAGCTGTGTGTGATAGCGTTGTTGATTCTGATAATGCTGACAGTCCGGCCAAAAAAGAAAGATCCGGTTTCCCACGAAATTCAACAACAGGGTGACGCCTGATAATGGGTGAACGCAAGTGAGTCAGAGCACGCTTCCACAAAGTTTCAGGAGGGAATTTAAAATTGATGGTTCTGGCGCGACCCTGCGCAAGTCTCTCGCAGAGATCCAAGGAAATAAGTTCTCCCACTCCTTTGCTGATGGACATGGCCGTGTAATCCAGAATTTCAGCAATTGCCATTTGAGGTCGATCCATGATGTCAGCGTGCAGCAGATGACGGAGTACAATCAGCTGTGCGACCCAACTCATCGCTTTTTTGGATACTTCGGGCCGATGAGCGAAATTTTCCCTGAAGTCTGTGAGAAGCATGGGAAGAAAAAACTGTTTTCCCGGTGTGATAAACGGAATCCGCTTCTTAATAAGATCTCGACGTGCATAAGAGTGGATATAAGGAAGGACAGGAACTACTTCCTTGTCAAGATAAGAGATGAGAGCAAGGCGATCTTTGATTAAAGGTGTCAGGCCTTTTCTCGTGTTATCTTCGGCAAAGGCGAGCACCAGTGCGTGTCCCAGAAAAGTCATTACTTTAAGATGCCAGGCTTCACTGAGGTAAAGGGGCAGAGAGGCAAGCGTCTTGGCTGGTACCGGCGAAAGCTGTGGATATTCACCTGTTACTTGCTTGACATATGTGACAACAGCTTTTTCAACATCCATTATTCTTTCCTGATAAACTTGAGTTCACACACTAAACTATCATAGTTTATCGTGTAATGCAAATAGTTATCCATTGTTATGGCTTAATTCAAAGTGAAGTATGAAATCCATCTGACTTTGTCACGTCCCCTTCTGAGGCCTGTTGTTTTACTACTTCATCTTCTGCTTTCATTTTAAGAAGTGTATTCGGTGCCAAGTTCCTCGTTGTCTGGCCGGTCTCCGCGATGAAAAAAAAGAAGTGGCAAAACTCTTCCGGGAATCATCCGATATATGAATACAGAAATAATTTGAATCAGAGAGGCCTAAAATAAGAAGATTACAGAGGAAGCGTGTACTCCTTTACGGGAGCCACAGATCTGTATCGGTATCAGGAGTTGTTCTGTCGTTGTCCGACAACAAATAATAAGGAGCTAGGACATGTCAATCAAAGCCATCGCAGAAAGAGCCATGGAACAGGGCAAAGGCGTTCTTCGTCTGACTCCCACCTGGGTGCCCCGTGTTTTTTGTGTACCGGGAAAACGGATCAAACTGCATCCTGACGATTATTACGCTCTGGGAGGTGAAAGAGGCGGTATTGATGAACGCTGGTTTTCTTCCACAACTCCAGCCGATAACGGCCCGCTCACGAGCAAGAATGAAGGGCTGAGTCATATTGCTTTTGAAGACGGCGGCAAGACAGAACTCTTTCTGCTTCGTGATGCCATTGAAGAGCTCCAGGACGCCATCATCGGAAAGCTCTGGGATAAATATCGGGCCTGGCCCATGTACTCCAAATTCTTTGACAATCAAGGCGCCCTCCCTTTCCATATTCATCATGATGACAGTCATGCTTCCCGGGTTGGTGCTTTTGGCAAGCCGGAAGCCTATTATTTCCCGCCTCAGTTGAATAATCACGGCGGCGATTTCCCCTATACCTTCTTTGGGCTGGCTCCCGGCGTAACCAAGGAAGAAGTACTGGACGCTCTGCGTGCTTTCACCAAAGGCGACAACCGTATCACCGATCTTTCGGCGGCCTACGTGCTCACTCCCGGCACAGGCTGGAATGTGCCGCCGGGCGTTCTTCATGCTCCCGGCAGTCTCTGCACTTACGAGCCCCAGAAAGCCTCTGACGTATTCGCCATGTACGAATCAGTTGTCCATGATCAGGTTCTGTCTGAGGAACTGCTCTGGAAAGATTCTCCTGAAGAGGAAGTGGGTAACCATGATTATCTGCTTGAAGTCATTGACTGGGAACAGAATACGGATCCTCTGTTCAGACAGAAGCATTTCATGAGTCCCAAGCCTGTGGACGATCCTGAAGAAATGCGTGCGGCGGGCTATCAGGAAAACTGGATCTGCTATCTCTCCAAAGATTTCAGTGCCAAAGAACTGACGGTGCTTCCCGGAGCGACGGTAACCATTAAAGATGGCGGTGCCTACGGTATGTATGTGATTCAGGGTCATGGCACGATGGGCGTGTGGGACATTGAATCTCCGGCCCTGATCCGTTATGGCCAGTTGACCTATGATGAATATTTCGTGTCTGAACAAGCGGCCTGCGAAGGCATTACCATCACCAACCCCAGCAAATCCGATCCCATCGTGATTTTGAAACATTTCGGTCCTGATGCCCATGACAACATGCCTGTGCCTCTGGATTAATCACAGCTGAGAGGAGAAAAATTTCATGACAAATGCTATCAACAATTTTCCTAAATTGCATAATGCCGCCTGGCCCGGTCTTGTGGGCAAGGGAGGAGACAGTGAGCCTCCCATTGATCTGGATACGATGCTGAAACTCACAGCCGCCGCCGAGGTGGACGGTGTGAAATTTGACGGTATTGATCTCTTCCTGGCCGATCCCCATATCAGCATCGATATTGATGCCGACGGTGTTCAGGCTCTGGCCGACAAAGTTCAAGGCTATGGTCTGAAAATCGCTACGATGGTTGCCCCCGTTTGGGTGGATGCCGGTGGCGGCTCCGCCATGGACGAAGAAACAGGCCGTCCCCGTTTTCTGGAACAGGTGGCCAAAGCCTGTGCCATCGGTAAACAGCTCAGAGAAATCGGAATCCGCCCCGACGGTGGCATCCGTATCGACTCCGCTGTTTCCGTGGCCGACTGGGCCGCTGACCCGGATGCGAATCAGAAAAAGATCGCTCAGACCTTCAGAGAGGCCGCTGATATTGCCGCTGATTTCGGCGAGATCCTCGTTGCGGAAGGGGAAGTATGCTGGGGCGGTATGCACAGCTGGCGGCGCATGGTCGAATTGCTGGAAATGGTAGACCGCAAAGGCGTCTTCGGTTTTCAGGCGGACATGGCCCATACGCTTCTGTATCTGCTGGGCACCAATGCCCCTGAAGATGCGCTGCTTCCCCTCGATTACCAGTGGGACGATGAAGCCGCCTTCGATGCAGCCTATAAAAAGTTGAGTGACGCCCTGCGCCCCTGGACCCTGGATTTCCATGTGGCCCAGAACGACGGCACGGTCTTCGGTTCCGGTACACACGACAAGACGGGAAGACATTGTCTGCCTGAAGATCCCAATGGAAAGCTGGACATTGTCAAATATGCCGGTTTCTGGCTGCGCGACAGTGAAGGCCAATTGACGCAGACCATCCGTCATCTCTGCTGGGACGGATGCATGTTCCCCAATGAAACCCTGTTGAAGCCGGAAACCTGGAACAGCATTCTCGCGTCCATGATCGACGTGCGCAATGCGCACGGCTGGAAAGAATAAACAACAGTACAGAATCCCTCAAACGGGTATTTTTTGGAAAGGTTTTACAATGACACAAATGAGACTGGGTATGATCGGTTATGGATTTATGGGTCGGGCCCACACGAATGCTTTCAAACGGGTCCCGGACTTTTTTCCCGAACTCAAGTACAAGCCCGTATTGCAGGCGGCTTGCGGGAGGAATCAGGAGAAAGTGGATGCTTTCGCCGCACAATGGGGCTATGCCTCCACAGAAACGGACTGGCGCAAACTGCTTGAACGCGATGATATCGACGCTGTGGATATTTGTGCGCCCAACGATCGGCATAAAGAAATTGCCCTGGCCGCAGCGGCTCACGGAAAAATGGTGCTCTGTGAAAAACCGCTTGCCATGAATACGGCTGACGGCATTGAGATGGCCGATGCGGTGGAAAAAGTCGGTGTTGCCAATACGGTATGGTACAACTATCGCCGGGTGCCCGCCGTCATGCTTGCCAAACAGATCATCGAATCCGGAAAACTGGGACGCATCTATCATTACCGCGCCAATTTCCTTCAGGACTGGTGCATTTCTGAAGAGGTGCCCCAGGGCGGTGCATCCAACTGGCGGCTTGCCATTGACGAGGCCGGATCCGGTGTCACGGGCGATCTGCTTGCCCACTGCATCGACACGGCGCTCTGGCTGAACGGTTCCATAAGTCAGGTGAGCGGCATGAGCGAAACCTTTGTCAAAGAACGTGTTCATGTGGAAACGGGTGAATTGACTCCTGTGGGCATTGATGATGCCTGTGCATTCCTTTGCCGCTTTGACAATGGATCACTGGGACTCTTTGAATCCAGCCGTTATGCCTGCGGTCACAAGGCGCTCTATACCTTTGAGATCAATGGCGCCAACGCCTCCATCCGCTGGGATCTCCATGATCTGCACCGTTTGGAATTTTTTGATAAAGCGGATCAGGGTGCCCTCCGTGGTTGGCGAACCATCCATGTGAGTGACCACGGCGGTGATCATCCCTATATGGGGCGCTGGTGGGTTCCCGGTCTTCAAATCGGTTATGAACATTCCTTTGTCCATCAGGCAGCCGACTTCATGGCATCGCTGGAAAAGAATGAGCCCTGCAGTCCCACCTTCCGGGAAGCCGTTGAAACGCAAAAGGTCTGCGAAGCTGTTCTCAACAGTGCCGCAAACGAAGCCTGGATGAAAGTCTGATTCTCTGAAAATTCTTTGTTCAGCCTGGAAGCTTGTAATGCTTCCGGGCTGAGCCTTCTTCAACTGTATTCTATGTTCCGCTAGAAAGGTTTTTCTTATGCGATTTCTCAAACTGCTTTCTCTGGCCCTCCTGCTCTGTGCCTGGAGCATGCCGCTGGTAAGTGCTCAGCAAGATGATGTTCCGGACATGGAGTTGGATCAGGACATCGCCGCTGTTGGTAAAGAGGCTTCAGCCAAAACCGCGCTGGAGCAGGAAAGCATTGCCCTCCTTCAGAAAAGAGGGGAATGGACGGAAATGTACCGTGCCGCACGCAATCTGGCTGTTGTCGGCACGGAGAAAAGTGTGCCGGCATTGTCTGAACTGCTCCTGGAGCCCGGCCAGTCACACCTGGCGCGCATTGCGCTGGAAAATATCCCCGGTGCGGAGGCCGGCCTTGCCCTGCGAAGCGCTCTGGGCCAGGTTTCGGCGGAAGATGCCGTCGGAGTTATCTCCTCCCTTGCCGTTCGCAAAGATCAGGAGGCCGTGACACTCCTCGACAAGCTGGCTGGAGGAGAGAATGAAATGCTGGCCCGGGCCGCCCTCATTGCTCTGGGAAAGATCTCCGGCGAAGGAGCTGTGGCCGCCTTGAGAAAACAGCTGGGAAATGATAATAAAGAACGGGCGGCAGTTGCCGCCGAAGCGTTGTTGATCGCTCTGGAAGATGATTCTCTGGCAAAAGGTGCGGCCCGGGGCGCTTATGAGTCTCTTCTGAAAAACTCCTGGCCCGACCATATCCGTGCCGGAGCCTTCATGCGCATTCTGGCTCTGGATGCGGCCCAGGCACCCGACCATATTCTCGATATGATTTTTTCGAAGGATCTGTATATGCGTTCCGTGGCCGTGGCCGCTGTCATGACCCTTCCCGGCAAAGATCTTGCCGACCGTCTTCTGGCGCAGTTATCTTCACTGGAGAGTGATGTGCAGGCCCTTCTCATTGACGTACTCGCACAACGGGAGGAAGGCCTGGAAGAAGGGGTTCTCCATGAATTGCTCAGCAACCCCGATGAGGCTGTGCGACTTGCGGCCCTCAAAGCCTTGCCCCTGCATGGTACCAGCAACTCCATTTGCGTATTGATCGAACTTCTGACCCGTTCCGACAGCCGGACAGAAAAGAATGCCGTTGTGGAAACGCTGCGCCGTCTGAAAGGCGACGACGTGAATGATGTTCTCATGACGGCACTTCTCAGCGCGCCCCTTACGGCACGTCCGGAAATGATAGATGCTCTCGCACAGCGCGATGCCGAAGAAGCCATCGCTGTGCTTCTGGCCCACGGGATGATTCCCGGTTGCAGTGGAGCGGCATTCCAGGCTTTGAGTCAACTTGCCGGGCCGGAGCAGCTTCCGGCCATTCTGGGACTTCTCGCCGTCATGACGGGCGATGAAGGTCGTGCTCAGGCGGAAAATGCTGTTGTCACCCTCTGCAGAAAAGCGCAGGAAGATCAGGCCGATATCGTTATTCTTCAGGCCCGTTATGGTGATTGGCCCGAAGGTAATCATGTCGATGTAAGCGACAAAATCCGTGAGAAAGTAGAAGCAGGAACCTTGTCTTTCGGAGCTCTCAACAGCGAGTTCGGCGACCCGGCTCCGCAGGTGGTCAAAAAACTCCATGTTGAATATACTGATCAGGGAGTTGTTCGTGAAAAAACGGCTCTGGAAGGTACCACCCTGAAACTGGTCAGCGAGACCATCCCGGCCTCCATAAACGAACTGTTGCAGGCGAATCTTGCAGGCGGCTGTTCCGCTGAGGCCACGGTGTCTTTCCTGAGAATTTTCGGACGTCTCGGTGATTCCGCAACCTTTGATCTGGTGAAAGCCTATCTGGATCACAGTGATGCCGTCGTTGTTGATGGAGCCATACGTGCGATTTCCGCCTGGCCTCATGGACAGGCTCTGGACACGCTGGTATCCGTGACAGCTGCTGTGGAAGATCCCGCCCATAAGAATGCAGCCTTCCGGGGTGCCATCCGTCTGCTCCGTCAGGGAGATCTCACCGCTGATAAGGCTCTGGCACACTATGCGTCCCTCTCGGAACTTGCACAAGGCATTGCACAACGGACTATGCTCCTTTCCGGACTGGGTGAAACCGGTAGTGCCGAGGCCATAGCTCTCATCAAAGAAATGGACAGAGATCCCGCTCTTCAGGCGGAAGTGGCCATTGCTCTTGAAAAGATCAAAGCGAAGATTGGCGAAGAAGCCTTTGAAGAGGTTATGTCAACCTTCAAGCCTGCGCCCATAGCCGCCGGATCCTTCGTCTCCATCTTTGATGGTGAAACCCTCACAGGCTGGTCAGGAGATCCCCAGTACGTCCGTGTGGAAGACGGGTGCATTGTTCTGGAAACAAAGGAAGGCAATATCCCGGTGCACAATACCTTCCTTATCTGGGATGTGGAAGAACTGGCTGACTTTGAAATCATGTTCAAATACCGCATCGACAGTGAGTGGGCCAATTCAGGCATCCAGATACGCTCAGAAGTCTTTTCCGACATCCCCTACAGGGTGCGGGGCTATCAGGCTGATATTTCCAACGAAGACTGGGTAACAGGCCTTTGTTATGAAGAAGGATTGCGCCAATTCCTGGCGCGCCGGGGTGAAAAATCCATTGTCACCGATGATGGCATTGAAACAACACGCTTTGCTGAAGAGAAAGCACTTGGTGATTATATCCGTCCCCATGACTGGAATGACTACCATGTGAAGGCCCAGGGCGATCACTTTGTTTCCCGGGTAAACGGTCATACCATGCACGAGGTGACGGACCGCTCCTCTGTGGCCAAACGCAGTGGCGTCATCGCCTTCCAGATTCACCACGGACCGCCCATGAAAGTGCTGTTGAAAGATATCAGAGTCAAAAAACTTGCGCCTGTCTCCAACTGAAGACAGAGCGTCTCTTCTCTAATGAAGATAAAGGATAGATATTATGAAACTTGAGAAAGATCTTACGCGACGGGCTTTTCTTCATCAGGCGACTGTAGCGGCGGGTGCCGTGGCGGCCTCGCCCCTCATCATCCCTCGAGCCTTCGGCGAAGCGAATCCCTCCGATAAAATCACCGTGGGTGCTGTTGGAATCAGCGGCCGGGGAAGTTATATCCTCAACGCCTTTCTTCAGTATTCCGATGTGAAGGTGGTTGCTGTATGCGATGTCTTCGCTGAGCGCCGCGCCAAAGCCAAAGCCATGGTGGACGAGCATTACGGGAATCAGGATTGTGTGACCTATATTGACGTGCGTGAAATGCTCGCCCGATCCGATATTGATGCGGTCATGATCGCCACAGGCGACAACAACCATGCGCCTATTTCCGTTCTTGCCGCCCGTGCCGGAAAAGACATCTATTGCGAAAAACCCTTGAGTGTCACCATTACAGAAAGCAGGGCTGTGGCCGATGCTGTTCGCCAGAATGCCCGTATTTTCCAATGTGGAACCCAGCGCCGCAATGTGGGCAACTTCGTACTCGCCCGCCATCTGGCCATTTCGGGTGCTTTGGGCGAAATCCACACCGTCTATGCGGAAAAAGCCTGGCCTCTTTCTGAGGTGACCTACGGCGTTCTTCCTGAAGAGCCGCAGCCGCCTTATGAAGAAATGGCCTGGGATCTCTGGCTCGGTCCGGCTGCCTGGCGCCCTTACAATCGAAAATATACGACAGGCTTCTGGAGAAGACACGGTGATTTCTCCGGAGGTTCCATCACGGAGTGGGGATCCCATACCGTTGACCTTTGCCAGTGGGCTTTGAATGCTGATGACACCTCGCCGCTCCATTACAGAATCATGAATGAACAGGGCGACGTGGAAGCGGAATATGCAAATGGCGCCAAGCTCATTATCACCACGGGCCTGCGCTTCGGGTCCTGTCCTGTCCGTTTTGAAGGGACTGAAGGCTGGGTGGAAACAGGGGATGATAACATCCTCGAAAGTTCTCCCGCTTCTCTGGTGACAGGGCGTCATTTTTCCGGAGGCTATCCCGCCGACAACCACGTCCGTGAATTTCTCAACAGTGTGAAAACACGTCAGCCGACGAAATCAACGGCCGAAGCTTCCCACAGATCCATTACAGCCTGTCATTGCGCCAATATTGCCGTGAGACTGAAACGCTCCGTAACTTGGGATCCCGTGAAAGAAGAATTCCCCGGAGATGAAGAGGCCAACAGACTGAGAAGCCGTGCTTATCGCCAGCCCTGGCAGCTTTAATCTCTGAACCCCGGTAATGAAAACGACTGCAGCAGCCGAAGATAAAGGCATATCCGGCTGCTGCAGTTTTTTTAATACTCGTTTTATACGCTCTTAAAGAATGATACTTTCCGAAACAGGATCAAAACGCACAACCTTGCTTTCTTTCAAAGAGAGATATGCCATAATCAGTGCAGTCTGAACCTTGTAAGCCAGATCCATGTTGCTGATCGTGTCCGTATTGCCGTTCCGGTAACAGTCGATGAACTCGCGGAAGAAATGAAGCATGTTTTCGCCACGGTCAATGTCAAAAATCTGTTTTTCCTTGTTGGAACCATGGGCGGGCGTGAAAACAATCTTGTCATCCGAAACAGTAAGCGCTCCGTCCCAGCCTCGGATGACGGGAATACGGGATGCGGAACCACGGCTTTCCGTTGCCTGAAAATCGTTGCCCTGCGTACCCAGAACAGCAACGGTGAAATTCTCGGGAAAATCAACGAGCATATTGAAAGTATCCGGCACTTCCCGTTCCTCATAGCGGAATTTTCCGCCTGTGGCCACAGCGACGGAAGGCATGCCGGCATTCATCATATGCATGACCGGCGTGAGGATATGGGGGAAAAGATCCGTACAGGGGCCGCCGGCATAATCTTCGTACATGCGCCAGCGGAAAAAACGGCTTACATCAAAGTCTCTTTTTGGTGAATCACCCAGAAAAGCCTCCCAGTTGAGGTCAGCGCCGGGCTGTGCTTCCGGATCATCAATGGGCATGCCCGCCTCGCCCCAATCGCCCACGCGGAAATAACCGCATTCCGCATGAATGGGCTGACCGATCATCCCCTCCCGTACAAAAGCGCCGATCTGACGCCAGGCCGTGTCCGACATGCCCTGGGTGCCACACATGAAGACGCCCTTCGAGGCGGCCACTTCTTTCGCGAGAGTCTTGGTCAATTCAAATTGCCGCCAGTGGGTCACAGGCTTTTCACAGTAAATGCCTTTTCCCGCCCGCAAGGCGTCCAGAGCCTGATACCCGTGAATATGGTCAGGCGTGGCAATGGTAACCAGATCAATGGAAGGGTCGGCCAGCAACTCCTCATGACTCATATACCCCTGAATATCGAAGCGCTCCGCCGTCTTCATCATCCGGGGACGATACACATCACAAACAGCGCGCAGCTCAATGCTTTTGTCCTCATCCTGAATATGTTTCAAGGCGTTCAGATGGCTGTTTCCCCGGTTTCCCGCACCGATGACGCCGATGCCCAGGCGCTCATTGGCCGCAAAGGCACGCTTCGATAATCCTGTTGACAGACCCGCGACAACGGTTCCTGCTGCAGCCGTATGCTGCAAGAAAGTGCGGCGGGTCAAGGCCTGAGAGGAAGAAGAATCATTCTGTTTCATAGACAGTCACTCCAAAAAAGGTTGGGAAAAAGGATCATGAATTGAATTATAATTTTCCATGAAGACGCAAGCGAAGTTTCTCTTTGAAAGTCAGATTGGCCTCCTGCATATCAGTATCCTGAATAATGGCACCGTCCAGAATAGCTTCCCGGAAAACGGTCATCTTTACACTGGCCTCGATGATATTGGCCCGCTCCAGATTGGCATGAAAAAAATTGACCAGATCCAGCTTTGTGGAAGAAAGAACAGCACCGGAAAGATCGGATCCGGAAAAGTCGCACTTTGTAAGATCGGAGCCGAAGAAACTGGCATTTTTGAAATTCATGCCGCTCAAATCAACTTCACGTAAAACAACATTATTCAAAGTCGCATTTTCAAAGGAAGCATCCCGGAGATTGGCATTGAAAAAGTCCGCCTGACTCAACTCGGCACCATGAAGAATAGCCCCCGAAAGATTGGCTCCTGTAAAATTCGTACCGAAAAAATTACATTGTGTAAGATTGAGTCCCCGCAAATTCGCCTTGGAAAGGTTCGCATTACTCAGATTTGTATAACGCAGTTCCAGATGACGCAGGTTGAGCCCTGACAGATTGATGCCACTGAGATCCGGACGGCTGTTCGTGGTTTTCCGTCGCCAGCTGTTCCAGGCCTCAATACCCTGCTGAAGACATTCAACATGTTGTTTATACGCCATAGTATTGACTCCCATGGTTAGAGAGAAACCCGGCATCGGCCAGATACTGCAACAAGTACAGTAAATATCATTGTACTTACATTCATGAATTGATTCAAAATATGGGCGAAATCCATACTGAATCACGTTTTTCGTGAGTATCCGGCCAATGTGGAAATTGGCGTTCCCAGGCAAGCGGCCGAGAGCATCATTCAGATTCAGGTGAATTGACGTTGAGGGTGAAGGTATAGCTTGCTTTTTTCTTCCCGGGAGCTTTGTAGACGGTAAGTCGTATTTGATCAGCTGCAAGTGCATCAGGCGTGTCGGACAGGTCTGTGGGGATATGAAGTTGCAGCTTTTCCTCGGAGAGGGGTGTCAGGAGAATCGGGCCTTTGAGATAAGCCGGCTTTTCCTTGTAAAACCAGAGGTGCTCCAGAGGCGGATTGCGCTTTGAAGGCTTGCTGTTTTCCAGAAGTTCCACAACAACAGCATAGGTGGGCGTGTCATTTTTGTCCATCCTTTTTCCGTCATAGGGGACACTGAGGAAAAGCGTTTGTTTGCTTCTGTTGATGACGGACACATCATAATGACCGGCTGCATTTGCTTTTAGGGAGAGTGAGATCCCTGCATCACGGAGTGTGAAAGCTGCACCGCCGATAATGATCAGGAGGGAGAAAATAAGAGCGAGAGTCAGTGCAGTACGATCGGTGAGAGAGAGGCTCTGAAAGGCTGTTTTAATGGACAGGAGCCTGGCTGTGAGTTTCAGACCATAGCCGGTATCTTTAGTGAAATCTCTGGTCTTGCAGCTCTGGTATTCTTTGGTCAGGGTATGATTGGAAACGGAGTAGCGGCATAAGGGAAGGGTGGGGAGAGAGGAGTAGGGCGGATTCTTGAGCAGGGCCAGCAGTTTTTGAGCAAATCCAATCTCTTCTGTTGCCTCTTCCAGTTGAGTGCTCAGTGTGCGGGCTTTTTCATTGGCCTGAGTCGGACGTAATTTCCCGCCTTCCACAGCAGCGAACAGGGCCTTCTGTTTTTTGCTGAGTTGTTCATGCAGTGTATTGAAGTGCTGCAGAAAGGCTCTGAGTTCCGTGCTCCACCACAGACTGGCTTCCTGGGCGAGTTTCTGCTGAAGGGCAAGGAATGAGCTGTCGGAGAGGGTGATTCCCGCAGGTTTGTCATCGGTGCTGAGTTCTTCAGGATGGGCTTGCAGATAAGCAACGCGCTCGCACCAGCCCAGAGCGAGGTAGACACCTTGTTCCAATAAACTGCTGTCCATGGTGATCACATCTTCGTCAATAAATTTGCATGGAAATGGTCGAAACTATTTTCCGTTCATGCCTTAACAAGTTATGGAGCACTGTAAATAATCTTTCCTTTGCAAATGGTGTGGCGGACCCGTCCTTTGAGGGTTTGATCGATGAAAGGGGAGTTGGTGCTTCTGGAGGCGAAGTCTTCACTGAGTACGGTCCATTCTTCCTGAGGATCAAAAACGGCGACGTCAGCACAGGCTCCCGGTGTGAGGGTGCCGGCATCCAGATTACACACCTGTGCGCCTCCCAGGCAAAGGAGTTCCACAGCTTTCTCCAGGCTCACATGTCCGGGATGCACCAGATAGGTCATGGTCAGCGCCAGTGAGGTCTCCAGCCCTGTAATGCCGAAGGGTGCCATCTGAAACTCCACGCGTTTCTCCGTCTGGGTGTGTGGCGCATGATCCGTGGCGATACAGTCGAGGGTACCGTCTTTGAGCCCTTCAATAATGGCCTCAACATCTTCCTGTTCCCGCAGGGGCGGATTCATCTTCGCATTGGTATTGAAGTTCAAAGTGGCTTCATCAGTAAGGCTGAAATAGTGGGGGGCTGATTCAGCAGTTACTCTTGCGCCCCGTTTTTTGGCCAGGCGGATGATCTCCACACTGGCCGCTGTGGACACATGCTGGATATGAATATGGGCACCTGTCAATTCCGCAAGCCGGATGTTGCGGTCTGTCCGGATATCTTCCGCCACCTTGGGAATACCGGGCAGCCCCATGAGTGTGGCGCAATAGCCTTCATTCATGGCACCACCGGCTGCGAGGGTTTCATCTTCACTGTGACTGAGAAAAGGGAGGCCTACCATACCGGCATAATCGAGGGCATGGCGCATGACCAGTGAAGAGGAGATATCTTTTCCGTCGTCGGTAACGGCCACGGCACCGGCTGCTTTCAGATCAGCCATTTCCGTAATTTCGGAGCCGTGCATGTCTTTCGTGGCACAGGCGGCGGGGCATACCTGGATACAGGCTTCTTCCCGGGCACGGCGGATGACCAGCTCCACGAGGCCCGCATTGTCGATGGGCGGGTTGGTGTTGGCCATGGTGACGACTGTGGTCACGCCTCCGCGGGCCGCGGCCTGACTTCCCGTGGCGATGGTTTCTTTGGATTCAAAGCCTGGCTCCCTGAAATGACAGTGAATATCGACCAGACCGGGACTGACGATGCAGCCTGTGGCGTCGAGAATGTCATCCCCCTGAAGTTCTTTTCCTATTTCCTTGATTTTACCGTCTTCTATGAGCAGGTCAAAAAGCCCGGAAATCTTATTGGCCGGATCTATGATCTGGCCATTTTTAATGAGAAGGCTCACCATAAATTCCTTTACAGTCAGGTAGTAGTTTGTTCCTGCAGACAAACAGGAAATTCAAGATACTTATATGAATCAGAGCTGTCGGCTTTGGCTGTTGGCCAGCAGATGCATGACGGCCATACGTATGGCAACGCCATTGGTCACCTGTTGCAGTACGAGACTGCGCGAACCGTCGGCTATTTCTGTCGATAATTCCAGATCACGGTTGATGGGACCGGGATGCAGTACCAGCGCATGATCGGGCGCAAAACGCAGTGAATCACGGTCAATACGGAAGAGCTTGACATATTCACGTAAACTCGGGAAAAGCCCTTTTCCCTGCCGCTCCCTCTGAATCCTGAGGGCGTAAATAAAGTCAGCATCGCACAGAGCTTCTTTCAGGCTGGTTGTGGCCCGTACTCCCAGTTTTTCCACCTGGGCCGGAAGGAGGGCGACAGGGCCGCATACGGTAACCTTCGCACCCAGTTTTGTCAATGCGAAAATATTGCTCCGAGCCACACGGCTGTGCTCCACATCGCCGATGAGAGCCACATTGACACCATCCAGAGTCGCATCCTTATTGGCGCTGTTCTCTCGCAGAGCCAGGCGCATGGTGAAGGCATCGAGCAGCGCCTGGGTGGGGTGCTCATGCCGTCCGTCGCCGGCGTTGATGATATGGGAAGAGTGATCGGCCGCAAGCATATGGGGTGCACCGGCGCAGCTGTGGCGCAGGACGATGATATCAGCATGCATGGCTTCGATATTGGCCAGTGTATCGTGGAGTGTTTCTCCTTTGACGTGACTCGATGAAGAGGCCGTCATGGAGAGCGTGTCGGCACTCAGGCGTTTCGCAGCCAGCTCAAAGGAGGTCCGGGTTCGGGTGCTGGGCTCATGAAACCAGTTGACCACGAGACGCCCCTGGAGAAGGGGAACTCTTTTGATTCTGCTGATACGCTTCGACACAGCGAGAAACTGAGGGGCTGTATCAAGGATAAGCTCAATTTCTCCCCGACTCAGTTCTCTTATGCCGATGAGGTCTTTTTTAGTCCAAAAGGTAGGCGCAGCCTGTTCCATGAAAATAATTCCTTACAAAGTTCATTTGTCGCAGCGTTCGTGTAACAGGATCAGGTCTTCTCCGTCCACTTCCTGAAGTTGGACAGATATCCATTCATCGGCTGTTGTATGCACAATGTAGCCCAGATAATCCGCCTGGATGGGCAGTTCACGGCCACCGCGATCAATGAGGCAGGCCAGCTGGATTCTTTTGGGACGGCCATAATCCATGATTTCGCCCATGGCGGCCCGGATGGTTCTTCCGGCCGAAATCACATCATCCACAAGCAGGACAGTGCGCCCTTCCAGAGAAAAATCAAAATAGGTTTCGCCGCTCCGGGAGGCCACATTCGCAGAGGAGCGTGCGTGAAGATCATCACGATACAGGGTGGTGGATAAAGCACCTACGGGCGGAGCGATTCCTGTGGTCTGTTCAATCAAGGCTGATAAGCGTTTGGCCAGCGGTTCACCTCGACGCAAGATGCCCAGCAGTACCAGTGATTCCAGTTCCGGGTTTCCGTTCACGACAGCCATCGCCATGCTGTTCAATGTTGCGGCCATGGCGGAGGCATCCATGACAACCGTACTTTCCACGTCATTATTTCTGTCCATAAGAACTTCCTTTACCGTAAAATGCATTGCAGCCTGAGAAACAGCAACTCGGAAGGGAAAAGAACGAAGTGCCCTGTTTTTCGGGCTGAATCTTCTCTCAGCGACAACACTATAACAAATAAAGTGGTGAACCTGCCAATAAAAAAGAGGGTGATCTCTCAGAGTTGTGTCCAGCCTTTCCATAAAAGGAGGACAGCAAAGAAGACGAGCACACAGGATAAGACACGCATGATGATGATACGGTATTTATCCTGAAGAAAACGGCCATAGATACCGAAGGAGAGGGCGGTGACCACTTTTGAGCCGATGAGGAAAAGATAGAAAGACGACAGAAAAAGAAAGGCCTGGGCCGGTTGTTGTTTCCAGGCAGTGTACAGGACAGGTGCCCCGATGGTGAACCAGAAAAGCCAGGGGTGGGGGCTCAGCACATTGACCAGAGCACCTTCCAGAAGGGAGTGCTGTTTTTCGGAGAGTGTTGCTGTGTCGGGGAGAGGATTGCACCAGTTTTCCCGGGCCAGATAAAGAAGCAGCAGGGCACCGCAAAAAGACAGGAGAAGGAGCAGGGGCTTCAGATGTGCCAGTGAGTGGAAAAGCAGGAGGCTCAGAATGATGATTGCGCAATCTGTGATCACCGGTGCCAGCGCCATCTTGATTCCTTCGCGTGGCCCGTGTTGAAGACTTTTACCAATGACGAGCGTCATGAGCGGTCCCGGCGAGAGCCCGGAAGAAAGTCCCAGAAATATACCTGTCACCATGATGGATATCAATTGTATGCTCTTCTCTACAGCAGAGGATGCTTTGCAGATAAAACACCCGGACATCTTTTTCTGATCCGAAGATCAAGAGAAAATATCCGGGTGAAAAAGAACGGTTCAGCACAGCGTGGAGAAAGAAGGAATCATGCGCAAAAACGCGGGAAATGGACTACTTTTTCTCACGATGCAGGGTATGCTTGCGCAGCACGGCGTTATACTTTTTCAGTTCCAGGCGCTCGGGATGGTTGCGCTTGTTTTTTTCCGTGTTGTAGCGGGAGGTACCCGGCGCTTCGGTGCATTCAAGAATAATGGTTTCGCGATTACCTTTAGCTTTGGCCGCCATGTCTGTTTTCCTTATCTTGTCTCAAATGTAAATTGGTTTTATGAAAGATACAACCCGGCATCAGATCTGCGTGGGGTTGGGAGCATCGCCATAGACTTCTTTGGGATCAAATACTTTTTCATGTTCCGTGAAAGTGAGTGCAATGCCTTTTGCCGCTTCTTCACCTAAGGGAACTGTACGATAAAAGCAGGAACGATAGCCTACGTGACAGCTGGCACCGCCCTGAACATCCACGCGCAGCCAGACCGTATCCTGATCATCATCGATACGCAGCTCGCGCACTATTTGCACAAGACCGCTGGTTGCGCCTTTGTGCCAGAGTACTTTGCGGCTGCGGCTCCAATAGACGGCTTCTCCCAGTTCGATCGTTTTTTTCAGGGCTTCTTCGTTCATATAGGCATGCATGAGCAATTCACCGCTGTCGTAATCAGTGGTGACAACAGGAATCAGTCCCCGGGCATCAAACTTCGGTGCCAGTTCTGTTCCTTCTTCAACTTGCTCAACAGTTTTACGCTCGGAAAAAACAATCACGCAACTTTCTCCCAAAATAATGGTAGTATTCAGATCTTGTTTAACAGGTAAAGGCCGGGACCTGTGCAGGGACAGGGGTTTCAAGAGCCTTCAAAACAGCTCAGTGTTGCCACAGAGGCAATACCAGTCAAAGTACTGGTTTTTCCTGCAGGCATAACTTACCCGCCATATTGTCTATAGTATACCTGAATCAGCCTTCCCGATGCATCTTCGCATCGTAGGCTGACTCACGCAAATCAAGTGTTTTCACTATCCACGCCTTCCCGGCCATTTCCAGGGCGGCTCTGCAGCAGTGTCTTCACTTCTGAAGCCGTGGCTTTCTGCAGTATGGCTTCAGCCAGTTTACGGGCCTCAGCCAGAGTCAATTCACTGATGCGGGCACGGATGGCCGGAATGGATACGGATGCCATGGACAATGAAGAGACTCCCAGTCCCAGAAGCAATTCCGTGTAAAAGGGGTCACCGGCCATTTCGCCGCAAATGCTGCAGGGAATATCATGGGCCGCAGCCGCAGCCGTAACCATATGGATCATACGGATCACAGAGGGATGGGCCGGCTCATACAAATGAGCGATCTTTTCATTCACTCTGTCCACAGCCAGCAGATACTGGATCAGATCATTGGTTCCCAGACTGAAGAAATCACATTCCGCAGCCATGTGATCGGCCTGCAGCGCTGCAGAGGGCACCTCGATCATGGATCCCACTTTCAGGTCGGGATCATAAGGAATGCCTTCCTCATCCAGTTCCTTACGGGCCTTGGCAAGAACTGCTTTGGCCTCGCGCAGCTCTTCTATACTGCTGATCATGGGAAACATGATCTGAATCGTACCATGGGCACTCGCCCGCAGCATGGCACGTAACTGAACTTTGAATATATCAGGATTGGCCAGACACAGACGTATGGCACGGAGTCCCAATTGAGGATTGTTGTCATTATAGTTCTGCAGATACTTTACAAACTTGTCCCCGCCGATATCCATGGTTCGCAGGGTTACAGGTGCGGGCGACAATTCCGCAGCCACATGGGCATAGGCCTGGTATTGTTCTTCTTCAGAGGGAAGGGTATCCCGATTGAAATAGAGATATTCAGTGCGATAGAGGCCGACTCCCTGCACGTTCATTTTCAGGCTGTGTTTGATCTCCAGAGGGAGTTCAATATTGCTTTCCAGCGTCACGGGATTGCCATCGGCTGTACAGGCGGGCCCGGCCTGAATATTCTGCAACAGATGATCCTGCACGCTCTGCAGGCGTTGCTGTTCCAGTTGGTATTTTTCCACGGTCTCCGCAGAAGGGTTGATGATCACCACGCCACTGGTGCCGTCGAGAATAATGAGGGATCCTGATGACAGTGACTTGTTGGAAACGGAGATGCCGATGACGGCCGGGATTTCCAGTGCCCGTGCGAGAATAGCGGAATGACTGGTGGGGCTGCCCGTTTCAACCAGCATGCCCAGCGCCTTGTCAAGATCCAGTGTGGCCGTATCGGAGGGCGTCAGATCCCGGGCGACGAGAATGCTCGGCTTGGGAATCTGGCGCAGCATGGGCCTGTTTGATCCCAGCAGATGGCGCTGCAAGCGATCCACCACATCAAGCAGATCGGCCGTTCTTTCTCTGAATCGCTGATCCTGGATATTGTTCATCATCTCCGTGTATCTTTTGGCGATACTGTCGAGGATGAATTCCACATTGAGTTTTTCTTCTTCCATCTGAGCGGCGAGATCATCGCGCAAAGCCACATCTTCCAGGATCATGAGATGGACACGGAAAATGTCAGCATGGGCCTCACCGACGGCGTCCAGCGTTTTCTGGTAGATTTCGTTCAGTTCATGCCGTACTTTGGAGACAGCCCTGTCCAGACGTGCCAGTTCTCCGGATACATCGGTGATGGCATGTTTGGGAATTTCAAAGGCACTGCGTGAATAATGCAATACCGGGGCGATGGCAATGCCGGGGGATACGCCCATACCTTGCAGATAGACTTCCACGAGAAGTTCTCCTGTCTATTCATATCCTTTGATTTCATTGAAGCCGGATTCAAAAATATCTTTCACACGAGCCATGGCTTCTTCCGCATCATCGCCACTGCATGTGACTGTGATCCGACTTCCTCTCGCAGCACCCAGAGTCAGCAGACCCATAATGCTTTTCGCATTGACCCGGTTGCCATCAAAGATCAGGTAGACTTCGCTTTGAAAATGAGCGATGCTCTGGGCCAGCAAGGCGGCCGGACGAGCATGGATACCCAGGGTATTGATGACAATGACATCTTCAATCAGCTCAGACATCTTTTAACCCTTAATTCTCTCAATACCTATTTAAAGAAAATATGTAACTCTATTCCATGGATTGACTGTGGATGATGATTCAGGGAAGGCTGGCTCAGCCCGGATCTGCACAACAGACGGCTGCACTCCCTGTAACGGAAAGGCACTTCAGCACCAGGTAACCTGTTCCAGAGGATGACAGGTCTCAAATTTCAACACAGAATGCCCGGATATTCTGCAGGCATGTCCACCACTACACCGCCCGAAACCGTGCATTGTATTCTCAATGACAAGTAATAATAGCATATTTGACATACGAAAGTCGCATGGATGGCCAAAAGTTGTCCTCTTGCATGATCAGAAAAAAAAGGGATCACAGAAAATCAGAGTCACAGTTCAGCGATTTCCAGAGTGATTTCCACTGAAAAAACCTGTGAATCAGGGGATGATACAGGCCAGCAGGGCAAAACAACACATCCCTGATGAACCCGTTCCTGCCCGCTTTCAGACTGGCTTACTGTTTCTATGGGGAAATGATAGATCCGGGCCGGTCTGGAAAAACGAAGGTTGACCTGTACCCCTTGCCATTCATCTCTCAAGGCCAGATGACTGAGAGATTCCATGACACCATGGACGCCCAGCCGGATATAATGCAAGTCTCTTTCTTCAGAGCAATAATAGCGATCGTGGGCATCGCCTGTCAGGAGGTTCAGGCAAAATTCTGTTCCGAAAAGAAGATCCGACGGAAAAGGAGTGGCTGCAGCCAGACTGTATGTCGTTGTGAAGGAGGCCTGTCCCGGAGGCAGTTCCACAGTCTTTTTGAGATGGATCGCTTCGGGAGAAAAAAGAAGCGTTCCGGAAGAGCTGAGTATGAGACTGTTCTTGCCTTCTTCCAGAGCATAAGAAGCTGTGGCGAAAGACCCCTGTTCCGGGGCCGTACCGGTCCACAGTTCCGCAACTGTGGTTTCCTCTTTGAAGAAACGATCACGGAGAGACACTCTTCTCCAGGGATCATAAATCAGATAACGGTCCAGATCGGCTTCTTTTGCATTGACAATATCATGAATGCTCAAATCGCCTTCCGCTTCCCGGGCCACACTGGCCACGCCCTGACGCAAGGCATCATGATAGAGTTCTTCGCGACGGGTCAGGGTATTGCCGAAATTGAAGGGTTTCTTTTTATAGTCCAGCTCGAAAAGCGTGCCACCATCGGTGGGACTGAAGAAAAGGCTGAGCGCCTCATTTTCAAGAATTCCCTCCAGATTACCATCGCCGTCAAAGTCGATCTGTTCCACCCGGGTGCTTCCTTTCAGATTTCCTTCGAGCTCATCCATAATCGCCTCTGCGGAGATCACTTTTTCATAGAGAGCCGTGCGCAGATGATTCAAGTACAGCCCGCCGAAAACACCATGCCAGTAAGCGCAGTTGCACTGACCCTGATGAATCAGCTTTTCCGCCTCTTCCAGTTCAGAGCCGGGAGAAAAGCGCGCACGAAGGCTTTCCAGGCGAGCACTTGCCCGGAGCATGCGTTTCTGAACATTGTTGGATTCGGGATATTTCGCCAGGAAATTTCGCCAGAAACCGCCCCGCATGAAAGAAGCGCATTGGCTGTTCAGATCATGATGATGACTGAGCGCCTGTCGGGCCTGCACCAGATTGCGCTGCATGGCTGTCGGCAGCGACCAGGTCATCATTTCATCATAGGAGGCGCAGGTGATGTAGGTGCGGCCCTGGGGACGGAGTCGATCGAGATAGTCACTGTAGGTCACACAGTGCAGCCAGTCACTGTTGTCGGTGAGAGCCTGGAAAAAACCTTCCAGCCATCCCTCTTCATAAACGCTTTTATTGGTTCCCGGCCAGACGCCGAATTTTTCATAGTCATCATGGAGCACGGCGCATCGGGTTCCGTCTTCCGTGGCCTGTTCTTTAAGCCAGTCGATGGTTTCATGAATCTGATGGAAGGGGACAAGATAGCGGAGCTTTTCCATAATGGGAAAGACTTTGACGGCTCGGCCTTCGTCTTCTGTCAGATAATATCCGAAGAGCTCTTCCGGCGCCAGACCGGAGCAGAGAAAGTGCGCATCATCGAGGGCGGTATATTCCACGCCGGATTCATTGAGTATGCGGGCCATATGGGGTTCCCAAACCCGTTCCGTCAGCCACATGCCCCGGGGTGTCTGGCCAAAACGCTTTTCACAATAACGCTGCATCCGTGCTATCTGCGTGCGTGCATCCCGCTCAGGAATGGCGCAGAGCAGGGGCTCATAATATCCGCCGCCCATGATTTCAATCTGTCCCTGGCGAACCAGAGCAGCCAGCCGGTCCAGGAAGGCTGGTTCGTGTTCTTCAAACCAGTCAAAGAGAGGCCCGGTAAAATGCAGGGTGGTTTTTACAGCCGGAAAAGCTTCCAGCACATCCAGAAAAGGTTTGTAGGAATCCTGATAAGCCCGTTCCAGAACAAAATCAAAATTGCCCACAGGCTGATGAGCGTGACATCCGAAAATTAAATTGATTGATTTCATAGATTCATTTCCCAAGTAGTTCTGTTTTAGCGCTCCGCAGGCTCTTCGTGGGACAGACAGTGGAGCGTACCGAAACCCCATACAAGATCAACAGCATGGATTCCGATAATCTTCCGATCAGGAAAGAGTTCCGACAATATACCCAGAGCCTGTCGGTCTGCTTCGTCGTTGAAGGTCGGGACGATAACCTGTCCATTGGCAATATAAAAATTGGCATAACTGGCCGGGAGCATGAGCCCTTGAAAGTACAAGGGTGCAGGCATGGGCAGCCGTACCGTTTCCACGGCGGTACCATTCGCGAGCCGGGCATTTTCAAGCCGTTCCCGATTTTCTTCGAGAACCCCGTAATTGGGACTGTTACGGTTCTTTTCTTCGCAGAGCACCACCGTTGCGGGGTTTACGAAACGGCAGATGTCGTCCACATGGCCGTGGGTATCATCTCCGGCAATGCCGGAACCGAGCCACAAGATATTTTTGATGCCCAGAAAAGAGCGACAGACTTTTTCATAGTCTTTTTTGCGGAAACCCGGGTTGCGTACCTGAACCTTCTGATCCAGGAGGCATTCTTCCGTGGTAAGCAGATCGCCCTGGCCGTTGCTGTCCACAGCGCCACCTTCCAGTACCACGGGACGGCCCTCATGAAGGGCTTCAACGCTTTTAAGATCCAGATCCCGGGAGATTTCTTCTCCCCATCGGGCGTCCAGTTTGTGGTTGTCATATTTGGCCCAGCCGTTGAAACGAAAGAGCACAGCCCGTCGATTTTGATTCCTGTCGTAAACGAAGAAGGGAGAGATATCCCGCATCCATCCCCGATCGAGAGGGCACAAGTGAAATTCTATGGCATCGGGAGACACATGAGCATCCCGGAACATACGCGCGGCCTGTCGTTTCCGTGTTTCGGTCGTAACAGCAATGCGTACTGCTTCTCCTTCGGCGAGATGACGGACCATTTCAACAAAAGCCCATTGAGCGGGCGCAAATTTTCCCGGCCAGTCCGCACAGTTGGAAGGGAAAGCCAGATGGGTAGCGCGATGGGGCTCCCACTCAGCGGGAAGTCGATAACTCGTGCTCATCAGTACACTGTCCCCGGAGTTGAAGAATCAATGAAGCGTTTCTGCAGATCAGCGAAAGCATCTGTTCGCCGGTCGCGATAAAAAGGCCAGTTACAGCGGATGCTTTCAAGATCTTCCAGATCAATATCAGCCAGGAGCACTTCTTCTTTGTCGTGGCTGCCCAGAGCGAGCATGACTCCCTGAGGATCGCAGATGAAGGAGGCACCCCAGAAAAGAATACCGTCCTGTCCTTCTTCAGCTTCATGGCCCAGACGGTTGGAGGCCGCCACATAGACACCATTGGCAATGGCATGGCCCCGCTGTACCGTGATCCAGGCATCCAGTTGTCGAGCACCGTATTCGTCTTTTTCGAAAGGATGCCAGCCGATGGCGGTGGGATAAAGAAGGGCTGTAGCTCCTTGCAATGCGGCGATGCGCGCCGCTTCAGGATACCACTGATCCCAGCAGATCAGCGGAGAGATACATCCGAAACGGGTGTGGAAAACTTTAAATCCCAGATCGCCCGGCGTAAAATAAAACTTCTCATAATAAGCGGGATCATCGGGAATGTGCATTTTCCGGTAAATACCCAGACTTTCTCCATCGGCATCCAATACCTGCACGCTGTTGTGATAGAGTCCGTGGGCCCGTTTCTCAAAAAAGGAGACCACCACGGCCACACCGTGTTTTTCAGCAAAGGCGGAAAAGCGTGTCTTCAATTCGCCGTTGATCTCTTCTGCATAGTGGAAACGTGCCACATCTTCTTTCTGACAGAAATAAGGGCTGGAAAAAAGCTCGGGAAGAAGAATGACCTGCGCACCCTCACGGACAGCCTCTTCGCACAGGTCCAGAGCATGGAGAATATTGTTCTCCGTCTTTTCTTCCATAGCCATTTGAATAACGCCCAGCGTGTATTTTGAGCGATCATGATCACGGTTCAATGCACTAAACTCCTTCATTGAGAGAATCAGGGGTTGAAAAACAGTGATAACAGTCAGAGAAAAGTGTCAGGGTTGGAGGCCCTGTCTCAGGCTTCGTGCAGCTCGTCATCGGAATCTTTGGCAATCTGATGAATCATAAAAGTGGCGATGAGGCCTGCAGCAACCAGTGTTGTGGCTATGGCCAGCTTGGTCACTTGCGAACTGCGGGCTTTTCCGTTTTTACACCAGGAAGCGAAGTGTTCGCAATTGTTTTTTATAAGGTTGTATTTTCCTTCACCCAGTTTTTTTTCCGCCCGGGCGATGGTTTCATCTGATGAGAAAGGTTCCGAGTTTTTGGAGTAGCGCACTATTTCAAGTTCGCCCCCTTTCAGGAACTCTTCCATAGTGACTTTTTCAACAATAGGCACTTTGCTGTTCAAAGGTTCACCGGAAAAGTGGATGACATAGCCATCCCCCAGATCAATGCCATGGTGTCTGTAAAGACCCCCATGTCGTTTTACGGCGATATGATCTCCTTTAGCCATGAAAATCTCCTCCTGTCAAAGCCCTGAACGCTCACTGTCAGATCCAAGATACGGTGCCATATTATAGCATGGGAAAGAAGTATAAACGCTTTTATTGTTCAGAAAAGGTGATTCCGGCCAATCGTACAACTTCTTTCAACGCCGGCATGGAAGGCTGGGCGCCGGAAACAGTGGCCGCCAGGGCGCCGGCTGCATTGGAAAAACGCAAGGCATCCGCCACAGGCAAGGTGCCCCAGACAGTCGCCAAAGCTGCTGTAAAAGCGTCACCTGCACCAGTGGTATCCACAGCCTGCACTTCAAAGGAAGGAACGAAGCATTCGCTTTCACCCAGATAGTAAGAGCCTTTGGCACCCAGTTTCATGACCACATGCCGGGTACCCCAGCTGAGGATAGTTTCAGCCGCCTTCCGGGCACTCTCCAGAGAATCAACCCGGATACCCGTCAGGATTTCCGCTTCAGATTCATTGGGCGTGACCAGATCGGCCCGGGCGGTGAATTCGGGCGGGAGAGGGCTGGCCGGTGCCACATCGAGAATGGAGAAACAGTTGCAGCTCTTTGCCAGTCCCAGAGCTTCAAGAATTGTTTCGTGCGGCGTTTCCAATTGACAGACCAGATGATCCACAGCCTCAAAATGTCCTTTCAGTGGCGGAATGTCCTCGGGTCGCAAAGACTGGTTTGCTCCCGCATCAAGAATGATCATATTTTCACCGGAGTCGGCCACGAGAATAATGGCCGTTCCCGTGGGTCGGGTCTCATCGCTTTTGAGGTACCGAAGATCTATGCCTTCCGCTTTCAGGCCATTGCGCTGTTGCGTGCCGAAGGCATCCCTACCCACGGCACCGATAAAAGAGACCTGTGCACCCAGTCGGGCGGCCGCCACAGCCTGGTTGGCTCCTTTTCCGCCATGGGCTGTGGTGAAATCTTTTCCCGCCAGGGTTTCACCTGGTTTTGGAAAATCCTTTACACGCATGACCAGATCCATGTTGGCACTGCCGACGACGGCAATTTTTTTTGCTTTCATTTTTTCTTCCTCTTGAGTATGGTCATAAATCCACCCCGGAAAGAGGGCACCTTCCGCATGATATCATCCACAGGTCTATAGAATAACAAATTTCCCGGGCCGAAGAGGAAAATGAGACCCGGAATAAAGCCACCATACTACTACCCGTCAACTGCCATTATTTTTTTCGAAGAAGTTTGTGCCGAAATCTGCGTAAGTCGTTTAACTTCAACACATAATGCGACCAGCAGTTCGGCAAGATGTCTGTTATTAATCTCGAATTAATAATGCCTTTGGGAACCCTCAACGCGGTAGAGATTCATTCCTGGGAACGCCAATTTCCACATTGGCAGACAGCGGATGATGACTTGGGGGACCTATTGACTGGGATGCGGCATAATATCTTTGTTTTAATTAAACGCCCCAGACCAACCCATTTCCTGGAAAACTTTTCCGGCAGAGAAGGATCGTATCGTGGGAGCGCAAATGTCCCCATTGGCACACAGCGCGTCAGGATCAGGAGAATATAGTGACCTGGTTGCGGCAACAGGCTTCGGAACTTGCCCCACCCATTATTTTCCTCAAGTCCTTACGTCGCGCCAAGGTTCTACAAAAAAAACACCGTCTTTGCCACGATGAATGCCAATGGGGATATTGGCGCTCCCACGTTGTAAATCTCTCCGCCTGAAAAATAGTTGTTGGCAATAATTCACTCGCAGAATTACACACCATACAATGCTGTCTCCTGGGAGAACAAAAAGCCAGAAAATCTGGCATGTTGGCGGGGAGTATGTCTTGGGGAAGATAAGAGGCTTGAGGGAATCAGTTGCCTCCGGGGAATCGGTCGGATCAGTCGGATCGGACGGATGTGCGAGGGGCAGAGGTTGGTTTCAGGTATTGATGCAAGGTCAATTGACAGAATGGACGTTTCACCACTACAGATCTTTTCTATGCCCCAATGTACTTGTTCCGTGTGTTCAGTGATTGACTTGGTGAAAAAAAAGAACGTACAATTTGGTTGCGGCTGTGCTGCGTTGCGTTTCACTGTTGAAGCCATGTTTTTATTCAAAAATAAGTCTTGACATTTCATGTGACTTGATGTATATTGATTTTAGAAAAGTAGAATCTCATTTTCAATTCTTGTTTCTCCGAACTTGTATTTTCGCTGAAGAAAGGAACTGAAAAATGTTTTCTCTATTTGTCACATCGGATCGTGCGGGGGGGGTACCACTTATGTAGGAACTGCGGTTAGTGCGCTCGTGATTTCCACGCTTCTACCCGGTTCCCTTTTCCTTCCCATGTCAGCAGTCGCCCAGTCTCAGCCTGAGACGATCAATCTTGCGGCGCTTAATTTCTCAGAGAGCACCGCATCACCCTCTGATGCGGAAGAATCTCTTCTCTCCTCATTCATGAACGAGGACTTCGGCATTGAAGTGACTGAGCCCTTGCCGACGGCTGCACCGGAGATTTCCTCTGAGGATCTTTCTCCGTCCATGCTCGATTCTGACCAGCGGCTTCGCCTGGCCCGCTTTCTTCCTGACAGGTCCACCCCAGGCAGTCACCGTCATGTGATGGATATGCTACTTGCCAAAGTTGAAACACGCAGCGGCTCCTCACCAGACCGTCCTGGAGGCATCCGCATTTATCGCGGTGGAACCCTTCATTCCGATGAAATGCCCGAAGCAACTTTTCATGAAGACGAAGTAAGGGAAGGGTCTGTTTCTGAAGTGACGGATAGGGATGAAGAGGACAGTGCTGAGGTGCTTCTTGCATCGGCCGACGCCCTTTTGGCTCAAGGAGCGGCACGAGAAGCTTTTGCCTCTTATTTTGATATTGTCAATTTGTATCCCGAGAGTGCAGCCGCTGATCAGGTTGACGAAGTGATCCATTCGCTTTTATGGGATCTGGATCACAAGCAGCTTGATGGCTCTTCATTGAGTTCCTTTACAGACGCCCTTCCGACTTTCGAAAAATGCAATTCAGAAAAAGCTGTCTTCTGGCTTGCCGCTTTGAATCATATTACAGGAAGCAGTCTGCTCACCTCGGAGTCCTCAGACAAAGCCCGGAGCTATTTTACTCAATGCCGGGATATTTGCGCTGCTGCCATAAAAGAATATCCTGATTCACCTTTCCAACTTTTTTTCCCCGGCTATTTTCTTTCCGCCTCATCCTCTCTGAGTCGAAGTGCTCTGGATGAAGGCATGGCAGAATTGCAGCAGGTGATGATAACTTCTTCCGAGGATTCTCTTTTGCGCTTTTCTGCCCGCCATTGTCTGGGCATGATGCACAACAGGGAGTATAACGACATTGTCGAAAGCGGTATGCAGTTTTCCAATCTCCTTGATGAATATCCCGGGTCAGAGGCGGAGACTCTCGTAAGCAACAAAGAAACAAAAGCGCTGTTCAGCAGCCATGTATTTTTTACCTTGGGATATATTCATTATCAGCTTGCTCAATTTGGTACGGCACGCAGTTATTTTGATCAGGTGGCCGAAGCTGATGAGAGCAACCTGCGTCTTATGGATGCGGCCGCCTATATGTCCGCCCACATGACAGAACTGATGGACCTTTACCAGACCGAGCGCATAGTATCGGCCTACGGACAATATATGGAAACCTGGCCTGACGGCTTGTATGTGGACAAAACCCTCATGCGTCTGGCTGTCTTGTTCGAGCGTCGGGGCGAATTGCGTGATGCTCTTGCCTGTTATGAAAGTTTCCTGGAGCTGTTCCCTGAATCATCCTGGGTTCCCAGTGTAAAAGCGGTGGTTGCCGATCTGACTGCTTCCATTGAATCCGGTGCAGAGACTCAGTGGAAAACCGATCAGTTTGTTCACAATCATGGTATGGAATGGTGTGGCCCTTATGCTCTGGCGCTTTTTTTGGAAGATCAGGGTCTGGATAATGACCTGCGGCTTCTCTCAGAGATGAGCGGTCTTGATAGTGAGGGTACTTCTCTTGCAGGACTTAAATCAGCTGCAGCGGAAGCCGGACTTTCTCTTTACGGGATTGAGATAAAAAAGGGTGAAGAAATCCCAGCCCCGGCCATTGCCCATCTGGAAGCGGGTCATTTTGTCTATGTTTCCAAAAGCTCTCCATCTTCTCTCATTATAGAAGATATTTACGGTGAACGTTCCGTATCCTGGGAACGCTTTGACCTGCTTTTTTCCGGTCACCTGCTTGTTTCACAGGAGGTGAATTCAGATAACTGGATTACAGAAAGTATGCTGGAGACATTGCGTGGTGGAATATTTATGCCAAGCGGCCTTACCGAAAGCTATGTGGCCTGCATCAATCAAGATTATATTCCTGACCGCTGTGAGGACAATGACGGACAGCCTCTTCCCGGAGCTCCGGCCAGCAATAATCCCACTTCTTCCCCTTGGTCCCGGGGTTCTTATGCACCCGGCGCTATCCATAAGGCTCCTCACATTGCGCTACCGGGTGCCATGCCCACACCGGGCAGCCCCACTATGAACCCCAATATTCCTTTCGGGGGTGGTGCCCTTTCCGTTGCCATGGGAACCAATCACCGTGCAGTGACCATAACCCAACAGGATTTTAAGGTATCCACCCGTGGCCCAGTGGATTTTGTCTTTACACGAACGTATTACAACCCCTGGGGTGGTCACAAAAACTACATGATGTCAGAGGACCGTCCTTTCAAAAATAACTGCGGATCAGGATGGCATCATAACCTCAATGTACATCTTCGTTTTTCCAGTCAAAATGGTGCTCTTATTTATCTTGATGCCCATGGCAATTTCAAACGTTTTTTGCGTGTTGATTCAGCCAACGGCTTTGATATTTATAAGCGGGCTCCTTTTGATTTTGAGGGAGGCGACACAAACGCATTGCGCACAGAAAAATCCATTGTTATCCGTCGTCATATACAGCAAGGTTGGTCAGAGATGGCTTTCTCCAGCGGACTCACCTGCCGTTTCAGTACACCCATCAACAATGAAGATCGCTATTGCCGTTTGGAATCGATAACAGACGTATCCGGCAACACCTTCTCCTTGAATTATACGAGTCTATTGCGTGTGGGAATGGACAATATTACCACTAATTTTGGTCAACTGTCTCAGGTTCATTTTCCTGAAGGCGATAATCGCTATATCCAGTTTTCTTATGAAGGCAATAGAATCACTAAAGTGGCGTTGCTGCAACCGTGTACTGGCGGAACGGAAGAGCTTAAAAAGGTGGAGTATACTTATGGACCTCACAAAAATGGCCAAGGAGCAGAACAGAATTTCCTGCGAAAAGTGGTGAGTGACGGAAATACAGACAGTGCCGTGCGTTTTGAGTATGGAAAAGGTGGACATGGCAATTGGATCTGGGGCGTATATCCTTCAAAAATCACAGATAGAGAAGGCAATGAACTGCATCTGGATTTTGAATATGGCTATGTTTCCGGAAACAGTTTTGTAAGTACTACAAAGATTAAAATGACCTATCCCAATGGTCTCCAATCTGTATTTACCAAAACCGGACATGCAACTGTCTTAGTTGAGAATTTTGATGGAGCCACACCTTTATCAAAATACCGATATAATGCAGATGCCCATGCTGTCCAGTTAGCGGGTATTAATTATTATAAAGAAGCTGATGGCTGGGTCAATGATTGGTGGTCCTTTGGATATAGCAATAACTATGATCTTGTTTCCATCCCAGCACTGAATGTAGGGTATACCTATAACAGCGATGGAAGAGTGACCTCTTATGCCTGTGGCGGTGTCTTTTACCGTTACGAGTATCCGGCAGGAGGCGGCTTGTATCCCGTAAGCCTCTACGGGCCCGGATCGCAGTCAGACTATGGTCCAAAAACAGAATTTGTCTATGATGCACTGGATCGCCTGATCCAGCTTAAATCCCCCCAAATGGGTCCTGCCGGGCTGACCATTGCTTATGACGCTTACGGACAGGTTGTTTCCCGGACCGATGCAGCCGGAAACACCCAAACCTACAATTACGACAATCGCGGCAATATGCTGACCCATACGGATAAGAATAATAAAACCTGGTCTTTTTCCTACGACGATTTCGGACGGATGGTTTCTCAGACGAATCCCTTGAATCAGACCAGTCTGTATGGCTATACCGATGGTTGTCAGGGTTGTGGCGCAGCCGGGCTTATAGAGTCGGTGACCAGGCCTGACAACAGTCAGTTCTTTTTTGAATACAACAACAACGGTCAGCTCATTCGACAGACGGACCCGCAAGGCAAGGAAACGGTCTATGAATATGACACGATGGGACAGCTGATCTCTCTCACCACTGCGGAAGGGCGCAAGCAACAATTTTATTATGACAAACTGGGTCAGATGATCCGTCATAAAGACTTTGGTGGCACCACCCACGGCTATGAGTACAACCATCTTGGCCTCATGACCCGCACCTGGATTCAGCAGGGAGCAGAAGAAGATACCTTAGTCCAAAATGAATATGACATGCGTGGCTGGCTCCTCAAAGTTATTGATGGCGAAGGACAGGACATCAATTATGCATATAATAACCGTGGTCAGGTAACCCGCACCAGCCATGGTCACTGGTGTCCTTTACTGGGTGAAGAGGATTGCAGTCATAACTTTGGGGCCCTGCACATTCATAATACCTATGATACCTTCGGTCTTGTCAGAAGCCGGGCAGAAAGCAGATATCCGACAATTCAACTGAGTGTTGATCCTGTTGAATACACTTATGACAATACGACAGGACAAGTGATCCGCAAACGAACGTCCAACAATAACGGTGCTGTTGTCCGTGATATAGACTATCAGTACGATAATACAGGTCAACTCATTCAACTGAAGGATTGGACAGGAGGAGCGGCCAGTGACGGACATTTCTTCAGTTATGATGCCTCAGGTCAGCTCACACTCTACACGGACTACGACGGAGCAACCCTCTCCTACAACTATGATGCCCTGGGACGGCCTGTTGCAATGAACGCCTATGAAGCAGGTAACAACTATGCCTATGGCTATAACACGGCGGGCCAGCTGAGCACCGTCACTGCACCCGGTAATAAGCAATGGAACTTCTCTTATGATGCTTCCGGAAAGCTGGCCGATTATACCTGGCCCAATGGGCAGAAAACCGAGTATGACTATGATGATGACGGTGTGCTGAAAGAGTTGTTGCACAAGTCAGGGTCAGCAATTAAATCCGGATGGACTTATGAGCACAACAAGAGTGGAGCCATCCGACAGATCCGGGACGCCCGGCCGGGTAATGAAGAAGGCTGGGATTATAGCTACGATCACCGCGGGCGGTTGGTTCAGGCTATACGTCAGGACAATGCCGGTGATCCAACGGTCAGAATGAATTACAGTTGGGATCGGGCTGATAATATGCTATCTCAGACACGGTATAACCTGACCAGTCGAATGAAAGATAATTTCTCTGACGGCAACTATACGGTAAATCCAGTCTGGACAGTAGAGTCCGGCACCTGGAATGCTTCTTCCGGTGCTCTGGCTTCAGGTACGGCTGCCGGTGAAAAGGCCATCTATACTGCCAACAGCCATGGCAATGCCGATCTCTGGTACTCCTTCAAAAGAACAGGACAAGGTGGAATTTTTGACCACACGTTGGTACAACTGCGCTATGTGAATGAGGATAATTGGCTGGGAATCCGCTGGGCGTGGGGTATGCTGGAGATTCTGGAAGTGGTGGATGGTACACAGAGAAGCCTCGCAGCAAGTGGTCAACATTTCCTAGATCAGGACCAGTGGTATGATCTCTATATCCAACTGGATGGCGGCCAGATGACGCTTTACAGCGCAAAACGGGGTGACGATCAGAAAAAACTCCTGTCAACCCAGACCAACCTGCCCGCAACAACCAACCGCTTGAGAGTACGGGTCAATGGTACCATGCCCTTTGAATTTGATGATTTCCGTATATGCAGCCGTACTGTTCCAGGAACACACAGTATGACCTATACATATGGAAAGGCCAATCAGCTGGAAAGTGTCACCACAGGCGGAATGACCTCCTTCTTTACCTATGATCCCTGGGGACGGCTCGCTACCAGAACAGCCACAGTGGGTAATCAGCAGTATACAGCTACTTATACCTGGCGTTTCGGCGACAAATTGCAGCGCATCGACAGCAGCTTCCCGGGAGAGCCGCCCGTGGTGCTTTATAACTATGATGGCCTCGGAAAACGGCGTATCAAGGCTGTGGGCGACGAAACTCATTATTGGCGCTGGGATGCAGGTTATAACGTCGTGGCGGAATACAAAGATCAGACGCCCGACTGGAACGTGGGTGCCTTGCAGCGCTTCTTTGTTCCCTTTGGACATACAGCGCTGGCGGAAGCCACACCCGGTGCCGGTGGTAGCGTGAGCACTGGTGCCTATACTTATCTGGCCCATGATCATCTGGGTACTACCCGTAAGGGCTACAACCAGGCTAAAACGCAAATCCACAGCAACGAACACCTCCCCTTCGGCCAGCGATTCTCCACTACAGGCACCGTTCCCTACCATGAATGGACCGGCAAGCCTTGGGACGCTGACACTCAGATGTATTATTTCCCGTACCGCTATTACAGCCCCATGATGAACCGATGGACCGCTGCCGATCCTCTGGGTCTCGTGGACGGCACCAATATTTATGGCTATGTCCGCGGAAATCCGATTTCACATGTAGATCCGATGGGTTTGTTTTCACTGAGCACATTTTTAGAAGTTGAGGCTATCTATAGTTGTCTTAGGGATGCAACAGGTCTGTGGGATAGTGAAAAGATTAAAAGGCTTCACCGATGTATAGAACCAGATCTATGCAATCCAGATGATCTTAATTGTACTAATGCATGCATCTGTTTCTGGAATGTCTGTGGTGGAAAAAAGTCTTCTTTTATTGCGTCATGCGTTAATGCTTGTGTTGGTACACCCCGCGTCCTAGGTTGCTCGGGTGAAAGAGATACTTCTGATCCCAGAGAAAATCTGCTTGACTGTTTCTTGATTCTATCTTTAGTGTGCTTACTGGCAGTACGTGCGAGAAAGAGGAAACGCATGAGGTAGGAAGAATACCCTCTTGCTGAAAGGGAATATGATGCGAAAAAGATATTATTTTTATTTGGTGGCGTTTTTTTGCTTTGGCTGTGCCGTATTACTTGTATGCATTGAGGGCGAGTCAATTTTTGCTTATAAAGAGATCTATATAGATAAGTCTTACTTGAAGTACTCTCCTGAGTATGAAAGGGGCATGAAAATTTTTCAAAAGCTTGATCGCTTTGCTGTTACGGTGAATGGCAAGTGGGTGCCTGATCTTTTTCCCAATTGCAAAAAGAAAGAGAAAGCATTAAATTATATTCTGCAGGACATTGAAGAAAAAGGCTTTCCAGAGGATGACAGTGAGACCAGCTCCATTATGCTAGCAGTCAGTGTTTTGTGTTCAGAACTGGGGCGCACAGAAGAAGAACGTGCATTTTATCTTCAAATGGTGGAGCAGTTTCCTGAAGGTTCATGTCCGAATCATTGGGGACAGCGCTTCCTGGAGCAAATGAGTGAATTTGAAGGTACCTCCTCTTGTCCATTCCCTACAACAGGTGAAATTTTACATATGTACTTTCGTGCCATCGTCAGAGAGTTATTTGTTTTATTGTGCCTGATGGGAGTAATAGCCCTTTTTATTGCCGTCCGCCGTATGTGGTTCGAGCGGAGAAAAGAATCCGCTGCAACAGAGGATGGGGATGACACCCTCTCTTCTGCCCATTGATTACCTGCGTCTGCATAGCTGCCAAAGTTTAAATTGTGCAGTTTTCAATCCAGGTCATCCTTGTCCAAATTAGTTTTTTTGAACAGGCTTTATGCCTTTATAGTTGCATCGCCTTTCCTTTAGTGTGACTTCGTGTAACTTCGTGGAAGGAAAAAAAAGGTTCTTCGTCGATGTGAGTGAAAAGGGTAGGCGCCGGTATTCTTCTTAAAACTCCTAAGCCGCAAGTATACCTAAGGAGAAGAACCGATGCGTGAGAAAAGGCATATCATGGTGTTTGGGAATTTTCCAGGATTTAAGTCAGGCAGCAGAGATTGTGGCGGCGACGGCAAACTGCGCACCCGCATTACTGAGGACGAGACGCGGCACTACCGCTATGTAAATGAGGACAATTGGCTGGGAATCCGCTGGCTGTGGGGTATGCTGGAAATTCTGGAAGTGGTGGATGGTACACAGAGAAGCCTCGCAGCAAGTGGTCAACATTTCCTAGATCAGGACCAGTGGTATGATCTCTATATACAACTGGATGGCGGCCAGATGACGCTTTACAGCGCAAAACGGGGTGACGATCAGAAAAAACTCCTGTCAACCCAGACTACCCTGCCCGCAACAACCAACCGCTTGAGAGTACGGGTCAATGGTACCATGCCCTTTGAATTTGATGATTTCCGTATATGCAGTCGCACTGTTCCAGGAACACACAGTATGACCTATGCTTATGGAAAGGCCAATCAGCTGGAAAGTGTCACCACAGGCGGCATGACCTCCTTCTTTACCTATGATCCCTGGGGACGGCTGGCCACCAGAACAGCCACAGTGGGAAATCAGCAGTATACAGCCACTTACACTTGGCGTTTCGGCGACAAATTGCAGCGCATCGACAGCAGCTTTCCGGGAGAGCCGCCCGTGGTGCTGTACAACTATGATGGCCTCGGAAAACGACGCATCAAGGCTGTGGGCGACGAAACCCATTATTGGCGTTGGGATGCGGGATATAACGTTGTTGCGGAATACAAAGACCAGACGCCCGACTGGAATGCGGGTGCCTTGCAGCGCTTCTTTGTTCCCTCTGGGCATACAGCGCTGGCGGAAGCCACATCCGGTGCCGGTGGCAGCGTGAACAATGCCGCCTATACCTATCTGGCCCACGACCATCTGGGCACTACCCGAAAAGGTTACAACCAGGCTAAGACAGAAATCCACAGCAACGAACATCTCCCCTTCGGCCAGCGATTCTCCACTACAGGAACCGTTCCCTACCATGAATGGACAGGAAAGCCCTGGGACGCTGAGAGCCAGATGTATTATTTCCCGTACCGCTATTACAGCCTCATGATGAACTGTTGGACAGCTGCCGATCCCTTGGGCCTCGTGGATGGCCCCAATCTTTATGGCTATGTACGGGGGAACCCTATGCTTTTTATTGATATTTTAGGGGATTCGATTTTTAGTGATCTTTGGGGAGTGATAACAGACAATTTATTGTGTGGTTTGTTTGTCGGATTTTATTGGCAAAATCAATTGCGCAAAGCTAAAGTATTAAATTTGGGCGGAGATTATGCGCACTGTCTCGTAGGGTGTAAGATAGCTCAGCGATGTGGAAGAGGATCGGCAATATGGGCCGCCGAAACATGGGAAGTTCTCCAAGGGTTGCCTGAAGATAGACGGGAAGATATTGCGAGTACGCTTGTACATGCTGATCCTTGCAATAAGGAATCTTGTGAATATCGATGTGCTGATTATTCAAAAAAAATACGAAAACACTCAGAAATCTTTAATCTAGACTTCCTCTTGCACCAGTAGGAAAGAAGCTTCTCAATTGGTCATAGTGTGAATGTAAAATAAAAAGATGTGACAAGAACAACAATAATAAGGATTGAATTCAAATGCGTTATTTGAAAATTATTGCAGTAGTCTATGTAGTTGGCTTGCATATTTTTGTTATTCAAAGCACTTACCATAGCTGTACAGTTCCTTCATTTTACTATAATTTTTACTATAAAAATGAGACTTCGTATGACTTTCTATTGATAAAAATTGTGCAGCTCACTGATGTGGCTTGGGGTCCAGAGGTTTTACCAAACTCGTATAATAAACTGGAAAAAAACAAAATCGGGCATATTGAGATTCCTGGAGAAATCGACTCTGTGAATACACTATTTATTGTAATAGCAGTTCCGTGTACAGAAAAAGGCGAAATAATAGAGACTAAATCGGAAAAAGTATTCATAGATATTGTGACATTTGCCTCCATCAGAAACAATACGTTTTTTTCATATGATGGTTCTCCACCGAGACAAGATATAAAGTCTATAACAGATAATCTTTTTACTCCAGTAGAAAACATTATAAAACGGTTTGAGGTGCCCCTTTGAACTGGTCAGTAGTTGAGGAAACCCATTATTGGCGCTGGGATGCGGGATATAACGTTGTTGCGGAATATAAAGATCAGTCACCCGATTGGAATGTGGGCGCCTTACAACGTTTCTTTGTTCCCTTTGGACATACCGCTCTTGCCGAAGCCACATCCGGTGCCGGGGGCAGCGTGAGCACTGGCGCCTATACCTATCTGGCTCACGACCATCTGGGTACGACCCGTAAGGGCTACAACCAGGCTAAGACAGAAGTCCACAGCAACGAGCATCTCCCCTTCGGCCAGCGATTCTCCACTACAGGAACCGTTCCCTACCATGAATGGACAGGCAAGCCCTGGGACGCTGAGAGCCAGATGTATTACTTCCCGTACCGCTATTACAGCCCCATGATGAACCGCTGGACCGCTGCCGACCCTCTTGGCCTTGTGGATGGACCCAATGTCTATGGCTACGTAGGGGGGAATCCCATCATGCATTTTGATCCGGAGGGAGGGGCTGCAACGGCAATTTTTTTTGCTGGTCTCGCTACTTATGCTGTTGGTACCCCCTTTCTTGCTCTAATGATTGCGTGGGTTAACCGAGTGTATTATGATGGCTTTGATGGTAAAGGTGGTTTTACTGCTGTGAATAAAAATCAGAATGATCACTATAAACACTGTGTAACGTCATGTCGCATGGCCAGATATAGCTTGAATCCGTGGGCAGCAAAGGGCGTAGGTATTGCTGGCGAATTGCTCGACATAGGCGGAGTAATAAAATATGCTCCTAAAAATCTAATAGGAGGAATGGTTGAGAGTTACTGGGATATGGTGTCTAATAATGACAGGCTGGCGTGCAAATGGAATTTTACAAAGTCCTGTTCGCGCTGCTGTAAAGAAAAAGGTTATGACCCTGCGTTACCATGTGAGTCCCCTCATCCTAAAAGCTCGAACGGGAGTTGTCCGTAAGTGAAGAAGAATTTGAAATTGGAAGATGTTAACATAACCTTGGGAACAGTCTTTCTTCACAGTACGCTCATTATTTTGGCTGTCTGTCTTACTTTTACCTACTTGGAAATCACGGACCGGCGTTATTCTGAGATAAACTCGATTCTTGCCAGACTGAAAAAGGATATGAAGGTGGAAGAGGTGATTTCACTCTTCCTTGAGATACCCCATGTTTCCTTTCGAGAGAAGCGGATAGACACTGATTCGGAAGAAAAAAACACCGAACCCCTTCGCTTCATCTGGCCCTATTTTGATTTTCCTCCTGGAACGCTGGAAATCACCTTTGAGGAAGACGTTATAAGGTCTATCGCATGGTGGGATGCCAGCGCCAGAGGGCGTGTAGTGTATAAAGAGCGACCTGTTGAAAAATTTAAAGAGTCCTTTCGTTACCGTACTTATCTGCGATGGCTCATCACAGGCAACTTTTGGGGAATCTTCTATTTTTTGGAGGCAGTTGCTACGATGCTTCGTATTGGCGTGAACATAAAACGAAAGAGGAACAATATCTGGCTTTACCCTATGCTTGTGATTTGGTTGTTGGGTAGTTGTATTTTTTATCCTCGTATTCTGATGGAGTGGATATACTTGTTGTAGAATTCATGCCTTGACGAAGCTTTGGCTCTCCCTGCGGCTCTGTATGCATTAAAGGAATATGGGATGCTCGATAAAGTATTGTTGACGCTAAAAAAAGAAGATGTCCTGTTCAATGGGGGCATCCTCATGTTGAGCATCTTTCTTGCACTCTTTTATGCCGCCAAATCAGATCGGCAGCGTGCCCATATGTGGTCGGTTTTATCAGAGCTGGAAGTCAATATGAGTCAGGAAGAAGTGCTGGACAGACTTGTTGAGATTCCTCATGTCTCTTTGGTGGGAGAACGTTTAAGTCCTCAAGAAGAGGGCACCGATAGTATTTGTGTAGCCTGGCCCTTTACCTATCGTCCTATGGGCCATCTCGAAATTACTTTTAAAGATAATCAAATAATATCTGTTTATAAGCAGGATGCTGATATGGGTATCCGGTGGGAGTTTCCCCAAAATCCGGTGGACGAACTTAGAAATTATATGAGTCCCGGCTATTCTGCAATGAACTTTAATATAGTCCAGACCTTTTTAAATTTACAGGCGGTTGCCGGAATTCCACGTATATTGAATGATTTAATTAGAAAGCGGCGCCATCTGACTTTTGGGTATTATTTAAGATACGCCATGTATTTAGCTGTCGCACTAAACTTGTCGGCCTACCACTTTGGATAGTGTGGAAATTACTGAATAATTTATTTTTTTTATGCCCCAAGTCCTTACGTCGCGCCAAGGTTATAAAAAAACCACCGTCTTTGCCGCGATGTGTGCCAATGGGGACATTGGCGCTCCCACGTTGTATGACTTTACGCCGGAAAGTATCCAAGGTCATAGGTTTACCTACAGAAGGGCATACCATACAATGCTGTCTCCTGGGGGATCGGTCGGATGCGCGAAGGACATTGGTTGGGGTCGGGACATTACACAGGGGCTATGGACAGAGTGGACAGAATGGACAGCGTGGGCAGCGTGGACAGAATGGCCTCGTTCCTCGTCCCTTGTCCCTCCTTTCTCGCCGATCCCCTTCCAGGGTGAATGGTTTGCCGTTTTACCCCTGTAACGTGTATAGTTTTATGAAGAAAGTCACAGATGTGCCGCTGAAAAAGAGGCTGTCCGGATTGATGGACCCCGGAAGCCCGTGGCTGTGACCACCTAAGAAAGATGCTTCAATGAAAAGATTTGATTCTTACCTGATCGCCTGGCTTTTTTTTCTTTGTCTCAGCCTGTGTTTTTCCATGACATTGCGGGCCGAAGATGAGCCCTTTCTGGAAGGGGAAACAGTTCTGGAAGGTGAGTGTCAGGTGGAAGGCGAACATGTCCCGGAGGGTGAACTGTATATTGAAGGGGAAGAAGTGGAGCCCGACGGGTTGCAGTCCGTTGATCTGGTTTTTCCCTCAGGCGATATTTTTATCGCTCCGGGCACTCTGCAAGTAGAGGTGGTTCTTGCCGCCCGTATTCAGGGAGAGGGCGAAGAATACAAACCGGAGACGACACGGGTCTATTTCATATTGGATAACCGCTATGTTCCAGCGGAAGGACATTTTGGCGATTTGTTCTATCTGCCCTGTGTTTTTGAGAGAGAGGCCGATCTTCCCTTTGAGTCCATTCATATTCAGATTGTTGCTTATGACGAAGATGGCGAACATTTTGTTGAGAGTCCTTTTTACAGCCCTCAAGTCTTTGAAGCTGAAGATCTCGATGGTAATGGATTTGTTGATGATCCCTTTGCCTTCCTCAGCCATCCGGGGGACTGCTGGATCTCCGAAAGCGTGGGGAATACAGGCCTGCGCCGTATATTCATGATGTCACTGGCGCCGGACAGCGGAACAACGCCGCTCATTTTTCTTTCCAGATCCGAAGAGCCTGAAGAAGAGGAAGAGGGAGAAGGCGAAGGTGAGGAAGAAGTTTTTGAAGGCGAGGAACTGTCTGAAACAAAAGAAATGGCCGAAGAGTCTTCCTATATTCTACTGGAAACACCCAATCGTCTTGTGGAACCTGTGGAAAAAGGAATACTCATCTTTGCCCTGGCCGCTGATGCCGATGATTTGTTCGCCCCTTATGAAACAGCCGAGATGCTTTCTCTTCAGCCGGGGCTCCTCGCTCAGGACGGGATGTATCAGGATGTCAAACTTCTTCTGACCATTGACGAGGGCAAAAGCTTTTATGATGTGCCTGAATCGCGTACTGTGCGACGACCCCTGTTGCTTACTTTTCCTTCTCCGTCGCCGGGCGAAGGCACACGACTGGAGTTTGCAGGCTATCCGAGCTTTATAGACAGCCATCCTGATTTCGGGTTTGGACTGGCACCGGATTTCGGCATCTGGAGCACTTCGGGGATCAGTGCTTCCTCATGGGGCGCAGCAGCCGGATATACGCAACTCAGCTTGACGCGTCTGCCCGTTATTGCGCCCTTTGAAGTTTTTACACCCGGTTTCCTGACGGTGAGCCCATCTCCGGATGCTGGATTTAATTTTGGTGAAGTGCCCGTCAACGAGCCGGTCTTCACAAAGATCACCCTGTCAAACCCCGGAGATACTCCGGTTAATTGCAGTGTCAGGATGCAGGATCCGGAACGAGTTTTCTTTTTACAGAGCGCTCAATCGCTGCTGTTGGCTCCGGGAGCATCAAGCACTTTCACCCTTCAGTTCAATCCACGGGAGGCGAAAAAGTATACGGCAACCCTGATTTTTGAAAGTTCCGATGGAAACTACCAGACCATGACCGTACAGGGGCGGGGTGAAGAGGAAGGTAAAGAATCGACCTTTCTCGGTTGCGGTGGTAAGAGCAGCGAGGGAACCTCTGCATTCAACCGCACCGATCTGTTGTTGGTCATGCTTCTGAGTGCTCTGCTCTTTCTCGTCGGCCGAGAAAAACAGAGAGGGTAGCACCCGCCAGCTTCCATTATTGTGTCGCAGAAGTCTGTGTTGTCGTTGTCGTAAGCAGTGTGACTTCAATATATGATGCGATCGCAGAGTCGATAACCTGTCTTCTGATAAAATGCCTTGGGGAACCCTGAAAGACGTTGAGATTCACTCCTGGGAACGCCAATTTCCACATTGGCCGACAGCGTATGATGACCCGGAGAAGTTATAAATCTGATTGCGGCATGAGATCTCTCTTTTCTCGAACAAATCCGTTACTCAGAAAACTTTACGCCGGAAAGTAATTAAGGTCAAGGCATCACTCACAGAATTACACAACATACAATTCTGTCTCTTGAAAGAAAAAGGCAGAAAACGGGCATGACGGCTGGGATATGTCGTGTGGCACATAAGATACTCGAAGGCGCCAATAGTCTCCGGAGATGCGGTCGGATCAGTCGGATCGGACGGGTGTGCGAGAGCCAGTGGTATTACTTTTTAGAAATCAGTGTTTATCAGTGTGCATCTGTGGTTCTGAAGGCCGTTGTGTTCGTGCCATTTCTTCGAGCCCATTGTAGTGAAAAAAATGACACGTTGGTTACCGCAATGTTGCGCTGAGATCTTGATGGATTGACTGAGCGAAAACACCTTAGACTGTCGGTGTCTCCTCAGGGGGCAGGTTGATTTCCAGACAAAGCTCGTCCAACTGCTCCTGAGACACGTAATTGGGAGCACCCATGAGAAGATCCTGCGCCCTCTGATTGAGGGGGAAGGCGATGATCTCCCGGATATTGGGTTCATCAGCCAACAGCATGACCATACGATCCAGACCGGGGGCGATGCCACCGTGAGGGGGAGCCCCATAATGGAAGGCTTTCCACAGTGCGGGGAACTGTGTCTTCACTTCGCTTTCCGGATATCCGGCAATTTCAAAGGCTTTCAGCATGACCTCCGGCCGATGATTTCGAATAGCACCGGAGGACAGTTCAATGCCGTTGCACACAATGTCATACTGGTAGGCGAGAATATCCAGAGGGTCTTTCGTGAGCAGTGCATCCATGCCACCCTGGGGCATGGAGAAGGGATTATGGCTGAATTCGATCTGGCCTGTATCGGGATTTTTTTCGTACATGGGGAAATCCACAATCCAGCAGAAAGACACAAGATTCTGATCAATCATATCCAGCTGACGGGCGAGAAGCTGCCGCACTTTGCCCAGGAGTTCGCGGGTCTCATCAGCCTGACCGGCACCGAAGAAGAGGGCATCTCCCTCAACAGCGCCGGTGCGCTCCAGCAGTTGCCGCATTTCATCGTCACTGATGAATTTCGCGATAGGCCCCTTGACTTCGCCATCTCTCACAGCCAGCCAGGCCAGGCCTTTGGCACCTTCACCGCGGGCGTAACGTTCCATATCATCGAAGAATTTCCGGGGACGTTCCGCAGCGCCTTTGCCATTCAAGACTTTGATGACACCCCCTGCAGCAGCCTGATGACTGAATACTTTCAACTCACAGTTCTGGAAAATGTCGGTACAATCGATCATTTTCATTTCATAGCGGATATCGGGCTTGTCCGTGCCATACCATTCCATGGCATCACGATAGGCGATGCGCGGGAAAACTTCAGCAGCAATGGTTTTATTGGACAGTTCCCTGAACAAACGGACCATCAACTCTTCCAGCTCCGCAAAAAGATCGTCCTGAGTAATGAAGGACATTTCCATATCAATCTGATAGAATTCGCCCGGACTCCGATCGGCCCGGCTGTCTTCATCGCGAAAACAGGGTGCTATCTGGAAATAGCGGTCGAAGCCGGAGACCATGAGCAGCTGCTTGAATTGCTGCGGAGCCTGGGGCAATGCATAGAACTGACCCGGATAGACACGACTGGGCACGAGATAATCACGGGCCCCTTCAGGTGAGGAACTGGTCAGAATAGGCGTATGATATTCGACAAAGCCTTTGGCCACCAGATGCTCACGGACGAGGGCGCAGGTCTTTGAACGCAGCAGAATATTCTTGTGCATGCGCTCGCGACGCAGATCCAGAAAACGATAGGCCAGCCGGGTTTCCTCAGGGCATTCCAGTTCCTGATTCACAGTAAAAGGAAGGGTCTCCTCAACAAAAGATTCCATGATGAAGTCGGTGGCCACCACTTCAATCTCTCCCGTGTCCATGTTGGGATTGATCGTCTCGGCGGTGCGCTTGACCACTTCTCCCACAATAGTGATCACGCTTTCATTGCGTACCCGTTCCGCTTCAGAGAAAAAGGGAACATCCGGGTTGATCACGATTTGCGTGAGACCATAATGGTCCCGCAGATCAATAAAGACAACACCGCCATGGTCTCTTTTTCGATGAACCCAGCCAGAGAGTTTTACAGTGGTTCCGGCATTGTCCAGACCTAAGGCGCCACAATTGTGGGTGCGATAAGGATGCATGGTATTCTCCATCAGTATCGTTGCTTTTGTCCCGGAAATTAAAATAAAATCCCGGGGATAAGGAGTTGCAGGGGTAGTGTGCACGCCGTGCACTGATGCGAATGGTAACAGTCTACTGTGAAAAATTCAACTTTTAAAGCCTTTTTCCGTTGAAACTGGAGCCTTGCCCTTCACTCGTAGTAAGATAAACTGCAAAGAAGTCGAGCCTCGGTCTCGCCTGAAGTGGATAGACGATGATTGCGGAAGAGGCTCTCAACCGCGCAGCCAGGCCGGGCCGCACGGCAATTTTTCGAAATAGTATATACACCATGTTTATCCTGGAGATTATATGGAACCCACCGGCGATTACTGGATTCATAATCTTGACCCGAAACTGATCCATTTATGGGGAAATATGGGTATCAGTTATTATGGTCTGTCCTACGTCCTCGCTTTTGTGCTGGGAGTGGTCATGCATCGCCTCATGATTCGCCGCAAACGATCGCCCTTCGGAAGGGAAGAGGAAGAACTGCTTCTCTATTCGTTGGTCCTGGGCGTTCTCGGAGGTGCGCGGGTCGGTTATTGCGTGCTCTATGCCCTTCCCGAACTCCTCGCCCGACCCTGGTTTCTTTTTGAGGTCTGGCACGGTGGCATGTCTTTTCATGGCGGGCTCATCGGTGTCATTCTCGCCTGCATGTGGGTGAAGCGAAGAACAGGGGTTACCTTCCTTCAAATCGGCGATCTTATCGCCCCCATGGCACCTGTGGGTCTTTTTCTCGGCCGTATCGCAAATTTTATCAATGGTGAACTGTGGGGTAAAGTCTCCTATGTCTCCTGGGCTGTCATCTTCCCACGGAGCGAACCCGGCCTGGCACCTGAATTGATTCTGCCCAGGCATCCATCGCAACTCTATGAGGCCCTTCTCGAAGGCCTGGTTCTTTTCATCATACTCCAGTGGCGTTTCTGGAAAACCAGTGCCTGGCGCTTTCCCGGCAAATTGTCCGGTGAATTCCTCTTTTTTTACGCCATTTTCCGTATTTTCTGTGAATATTTCAGAGAGCCCGATGCCTCTTTGTTCTTTGGGATCAGTCGTGGCACCTTCTACAGTGTCTTCATTCTTCTCTTCGGCCTTGTTCTCTGGATTCGCGCCGCAAGAGCAGAGGAAAGAGCCTATCCTGTCCGACAGGAAGCCCGCCCAAAAACAGTGCCGAAAAAGAAGAATAAGAAAAAGTGATGAGCGGCCCGCAATCCACACTGAAAAGGAGGAATGCAGCCGCTGCAATGAAACTCAAGGAGAGAGAATGTCATGTCTTTTCTGTCTGTAATTGTTGTCCTGACCGCCTTCACAGGAACGGCCCCTTCTCTGGAAGCTTTTCTGGAAACCATTCCCGAAAGCGAACCATTCACCCAGTGGCTGGAAAGCTCCGGCGAAAGCTATCCTGATTTTGATGCCATGACCAGCCAGGCTCCTTTGCCTGATCCCCTGCAGCCCATCATCGATGGAAAAGCGACAACTATAGAAACGACGGAAGAGTGGGAAAAAGAGCGGGAACGACTCCTGGAAGTGATGAAACACTGGTTCCTCGGCAGCATACCCGAATCACCCACCAATCTCGTCGCTACAATACTCGAAGACAAAAAGTGGGAGGGAGGCCGTGAGCAGGAAATAGAACTGCGTTTCGGTCCCGATCATAAAGCCAGATTATGGATGAAACTGCTCATCCCTGACGGGCCCGGTCCCTTTCCGATTTTCATGACCCAGGAGACCCACCGTGCCTGGGCGCAGATTGCTTTGCAACGGGGTTATATCGCCTGTATTTATGCCGGTGCGGACACACGGGATGATACAGACACTTTCCTCGAAGCCTGGCCCGGCTATGACTGGTCACGGCTCTTGCGCCGAGGCTGGGCCGCCGGTCGCTGTCTGGATTATCTGGAGAACCTTCCTGAAGCGGACACAAGCCGTGCCGCTTTGGCGGGACATTCCCGAAATGGCAAAACATCTCTCATGGGCGGTGCCGTCGATGAACGCATCGCTCTCATCATCTCCAGCAGCAGCGGTGTGGGAGGGACCATGCCTTCCCGCTATTCCGGTGAACATCAGATGGCCGAAGGGATAGACCATATTACCCGGACCTTTCCGGAATGGTTCCATCCGCGCTGGCGTTTTTTTGCCGGAAATGAACATAAACTGCCCTTTGATCTTCATCATCTTGTCTGTCTGTCCGCACCCCGTCCCGTATTGCTGAGTATTGCGGAGAATGATCCCGTGGAAAACAACTGGGTCATGCAGCACAGCTATCTGGCAGCAAAAAAAGTGTTTCAGCTCTATGATGCTCAGGATAAACTCCGTATTCTCTGGCGCTCAGGAGGTCATGAAACCTGGCCGGAAGTCATTGAACGGTATATGGACTGGTGTGACCTTCATTTCGGTAATTTTCCTCATGTTTTTCCTGAAGAGTATGTTTATCCCTGGGACTGGGAAGGATGGAGAGCGCAGGCAAGTTGCGCTTTCACAGCTGACAGCCAGCCGGAGCGTCCTCTGGGATGTGACACTCCTGAAGACCTCAAAAGCATTGTCCGGAAATTCCTGGGTGAGGAAGCGCCGGCCGTCCCCGTGGAAAACACAGAGTACGGAATCATGCGCGAAAATCAGCTCGCTCCCCTCGGGCGTTCCAGTGTGGGATCAGGATTGGAGCGGGAACAAGTCGTTTTCGGCACCTATATCAACGGCGATGTTTATATGCCCAAGGGAACCCGGGAAAAAGAAGCAAAAATACCGGCCATTCTTTATCTCCCTTCTTTTGCCACACCCAAGGGCTATGCAGCAGCCTATAAGCGTGGTGCCGATGCCTTCCAGACAATGGCGAGGGCGGGCTTCGCCGTCTTCTGTTATGACCCCATAGGTACGGGGCGGCGTGTACAGGAAACAGCACGCTTTTATGATCGATACCCCCGGTGGTCTCTTCTCGGCAAGCAGCTGCGTGATGCGGAAGACGCACTCCGGGCCATGGAAGCCCTTCCCTATGTGGATACGGACCGCATCTGGGTTGTCGGCTATGAAAGCGGCGCCCTGCTGGCCCTCCATCTCGCGGCTGTGAATGATGGTCCCACGGGGTATGCCCTTGTCTGTCCACCCCTTCCTTATCGCCTGGATAGGGATGAGCTGGAAACGGGTGGCATCAATCGCTGGGCAAGAGAAATGATGCTCCTGCCTCAACTGGGGTTATTCGCCGGTGAGGAGACACGGCTTCCCTATGATCTCGATGACATCATGCAACATCTGGCGCCCAGACCTCTGGTGCTGGTAACACCGCAATACGATCGTTTCGCCGCTCCTGAAAAAGTGGACATCTATTACAATCGTCTGCGCCAGACCTATGAAACCTCTGGCGATCAGGATAAACTGATCCGGATCTCGCCGAAAAAATACAATCACTTTGACGAAAGCATGCAGTCTCTGTTGCTCGAAAGTCTGGCTCCCTTGATGACACGATAATTTCGACTTGTATGCAGTTTTACGCCTTTTTGATGCATTGTGAATAAACCATTTCTTTTCTGTGTTGTCCATAGAGAAAACAAACGGGGGCCCAGTGTTTCCGTTTCTGTTCATCCTGACAGAAAAGAAAGAGTATCATGGAACTGTTAACAAGAATTGTTCAGCAAATTATTATGGTAGCCGGGCAGATGTCGCCCTATCTGCTCTTTGGTTTTGTCGTTGCCGGTATACTGCATGTGGTGCTTTCACCCGAATGGATGCGCCATCATCTTGGTGGCCGGGGAGTTCTCCCTGTATTCAAAAGCGTTCTGCTCGGTGTGCCCCTTCCCTTGTGTTCCTGCGGTGTCATTGCCGTGACAGCATCCATGCGCAAACAGGGAGCCGGTAAAGGTGCCGCTGTAGGTTTCCTCATCGCCACTCCGCAGACCGGGGTTGATTCCATCATGGCCACCTGGGGAATGCTCGGACCTTTTCTGGGTCTTTTCCGTCCCTTTGTCGCTCTTGTGACAGGGATGATAGGCGGTACACTCGTGGCACTCACCAGCAACGACGAGAAGGGCGAGGAAGAGTCCGCCGATGAACAGATTCTTTTAGGGGAACGGCCGCCCAGAACACTTCGAGAAATTTTTCGCTATGGTCTCGTGGAATTGCCCAGGGATATTGCCAAGCCTCTTTTGATAGGAGTGCTGCTTGCCGGTGCTATAACAGCGGCCATTCCTCAGGACATGCTCGCTCCCTATCTGGGCGGAGGCCTGCTGGCCATGGTGATCATGACCTTCTTCGGCATGCCCATATACATCTGCGCTACAGCAGCGATTCCGCTGGCACTGAGCTTCATTCACATGGGTGCCTCTCCCGGTGCGGCCCTGGCCTTTCTCATTGCCGGGCCTGCAGCCAACTCCGCTTCCATTGCAACAGTCTGGGAAATGATGGGCAAAAAAGCGACGGCTGTTTATGTGCTCACTGTTGGTATCGGTGCCATTCTGGCCGGACTTTTCTTCGATACTTTCCTCACCAGTACTAACCTGATCCATTCGGCCCTGAATCATGAGCATTCCACGGGAGGTATAGGAAGACAGATTTTCTTCGGAACACTCATGACCCTGGTTCTGATCAACAGCCTCTGGGGACGCAAAATATCTATTGCCATACGTTCTCTTTTCCGTTCCGCAGCAGACAAAGCGGCTATGGAAAAGATCGATATCGCCATAGAAGGTATGACCTGCATGCGCTGTGTGGGTGCTGTGGAAAAAAGACTGGCCGAAATCCCCGGTATCAGTGAAGTCCATGTGGAGTTGTCATCTGGTCAGGCACAGCTCTACGGAAAAGATGCGGCCGTGGAGAACATTCTGGACGTGGTGAAAGAACTGGGCTACCAGGCCACCGTACGCGGAAGTTCCTGAGAAAGACGCTGCTATTTTTCCACAGCTTTATGAGCGATGTAGACGTGGCATGGTGGAATATTTTTCCAGATAGCTTCTGTACGCTCCGTATTCGGAAAACGTTGCAGGAGCTTGTCTTGGAAGAAACGGCGCCCGGCTGGAAAAAGCGGACTGAAAGTATAGGCGAAAGTTAAAAAACGGCCGCCGGGACAAAGAATGTCCCAGGTCGCTTCCAGAATTTCATCCTGAAGCCTGTCATCAAAGCGTGTCCAGGGGAGCCCGGAGATGATGGTATCGCAATAATCATGCCCCAGCGATTCCAGATGATGGCGTACATTTTGGGCGCCATCATGTATGACAGTGACATCCGGGCAACGTTCTCGAGTAGCCTGCACCAGGGTTTCATTGACTTCCATGGCTACAAACAAGGCATCCTTCTTCTTTTGACGCTGAATTTCTTCGGTGAAAACGCCATCGCCGGAGCCATATTCAACTATGATCTGAGAAGTGGAAAGGCCGGCCAGAGAGGTGATTGTTGCGGCCAGCTCTCTGCTGCTTGGACCCAAGGCACCTGTCGTCTTGTTTTTAAGGATAACTTCTTTCATAAATGTAAGGGTAGACATTTATATTTCCAATGTGATCGGTGCCTGTAGTCTTTAGGGTGAAATGCTTATGGATTGACAGTTTTATATCAAGCTGTTGTTAGTATGAAGGATTTCACGCAGAAAATCAAGGGTAAAGCCTGCTTTATTTGTCACAGCCTGAACTGATGCGGTAATGATTTTCTGATATGAATCAAATATCAGCTTTCAGGCCAGGGAAGGCTGTCTCAGAAAGCCCTTTCAGAATCTTCATAGTTTCCCATGGCTTCCAGAGGAAGGGAACGAATTCCCATACGGCCTGCCCGTGAATCTGGCTGCAAGCGATAATCACCTTTATCCCTGTCCACAAATCCCGGGTCTTCATCAATCAGATTATCTTCGAAGAGGAGCAGTTCCCGGGCTTTATCTTCCACTTCATCCCATTTTCCACCGATGCAGATATTTCGCGCGATCAGATTGCCGCAAGGTGCCTTGGGATTTTCTTCCAGAATAGGGGGCAAGGCCGGATAGCGTTCGCTGTAGGGAGCTTCCCCGTATCTGATGCCGGACAGGGTTCCTTCTGCTGCAGCTTCGTCCAGCCATTCGTCGGCATGATAAGCAGCCCATCCCAGAGCACGGGCATCCACATGAAGAGCAGGTCTGCAATCAATAAAAATATTATTGACTACACTGCAGTCCCGTCCTCCCCCGATAAAAGCGGCCCGGGTAACACGTACAAAGAGATTGTCTGTAATTTGAGCCGATGAAAACATGTCATCCAGATAAACGCCTACACATTCTTTTTCCTGAAAGCCGAGAATATCATGAAGAAAATTGAAACGGATCATATTGCCTCGCATGGTCCAGTTTCTTCCGGCATATATGGCTCCAGCGTCATTGGATTCCAGGCACACATGATGGATCAGATTGTATTCCAATAAATGATCGTTCCCGGAGAAGAAAATAGCCATATGGGGAGCATTGTGAATATGGTTATGCCGTGCGCTGTTGCCAACGCCCACAAGATTGATTCCAGCCCGATACATGCGATACCACTGGCTGTAGTCAGTGATCAGGTTGTTTTCCGCACGATGCCCGGCGGGAGTCAGACTTTTCCTGTCGCCTCCTGTCAGGCTGATTCCTTTACCGCCCATCTGGTAAATATGACAGTCCGAAACCAGATGTCCCCGCGGTCCGGAAAGATCCAGCCCATCGCCTCCACAGTTGCGAACGGTGCAAGCGCGGATCTGTATCCCGGCACCTTCTTTCACTTCCACAGCCCGATCTCTGGCATGCTCGAAGGTCAGGCCTTTGAAAGTGATATGGCTGCACCCATGGAGTGACAATAATTTTGGCAGAATAGAAAAGAAAGCGTCGTTTTCTGCGGGACTCTGTGGTGGCCAGAAATAGAGCAGTCCGTCAGTGCGGTCCAGATACCATTCTCCCGGCTGATCAATTTCTGAAAGCAGGTTATAGGCGTAATACCACTGCCCTTTACGATAGCCATAGGTGTGCGCAGGTTCGGCAACGGCAAGTTGCTTCAGATCAGGATCAATGCGGGCAATGGCTTTTCGCTCGTCTGACCAATCCCAGAACCAGTAGCCGTGCAACCAGCCGTCTTTTTCATGGAGCCACCGGGAGGGACGGTCGCCTTCATAAGTGAAAAGGCCCGTCATACTTCCCGGAATGCCATGAATCTTGTGATCGTCCTCTACAACAATATCGACAATGGACGTAAAGCCATCATTGGGCCATCTCGCCAGGCTCATCGGTGCATTGCGAAAATAGAGAGCAGCGCCCCCCTCAGGGGTCCCGAAAGAGGAGATGCCCAGCGCTTTGAGATCGGCCACCAGGACATGGGTTCTTGCCGAGGGATCCAGAGTCTCAAGTACAGTGCCATCTGTTACGGGGCCAAAATTGCTGATGATGGCGCCCCCGCTGATTCGCACTTCAGCGTCTGGACTGGCCTCATAGACAATGGGGCATCCTGGTAAGCCACTGTCCTGTTCCTCAAGTTGAAAAGTTTCTGCCAGGAGATAAAGACCGGGGGACAGAACAACGCGAAATCCTCCGGCTGGCATTCCCTTTTCTTTACGCCAAGTTCGTATACAATTGCGGGCTCCCGTCAAAGAGGCCAGGGGACCCTCACCTGTATCTTCATTGACAGATAAGGAACTTCCTGAAAAGTTGTCATCGCCTTCCGGTGACACATAGAGGAACTGTACGGCATGTGAAGGAAATGCAGCCAGGAGACAGATCGCTGAAAGCAACAGATACTCAGGTTTCATAATGAGGCCTTTCTTGCAGCAAATATCCATTATAACACCCCTTGTTTAAATCTTTGACAGATAAAAAAAGAGCGAACACGCATGTGAATGCGTGTCCGCTTTATATAAGACCCCTCAGTCCTATGAACACAAATGAGTTCATAAAAACAGATTCAACTGGTGGCGAAAACTCCGATATGGGATTTATTCGCCAGTCATGCGGTTGAGCGATTTCTGAAGAATGCTTTTACGTCTTGCAGCCTGATTGCCATGAATCACACCTTTGGAGCAAGCACGATCAATAGCGGCAATAGCCGCGTTGACTTCGGCAGCTGCTTCTGCAGATCCGGCACTGATTGTTACAATGGCGCGTTTTTCCATCGTTTTCATTTTGGAACGCTGGGCAACATTACGCTGACGCTGCTTTTCACTGGTGCGGATTCTTTTCTTTTGAGATTTAATATTGGCCATGGGAATTCCCTTGTAGATAGTCTTGTGCCTTTTTAAATGTAAGGAATATCCCATTATACCAGCAATGAAAGGCTATTTCAAATTTCATTTTCCGATTATTCGGCGCAGGGAGAATCCGGTGCCAGAGGCCGGGAAGGTACCCTTCGGGGATTTCTTGATTCACTTCCTTTCCTCTCTTCAGTGCTCTCCATGTTACTGAGCGTGAACTTCTATTATTCTATGGAAGAAGTCTGTGTTGACAATGTCGTGAACTCTTTATTTTCAACCATTCTTGTCCAAATTAGCTTTTCTTGGACAGGCCAATGCAACGACCAGTTAGCCTGATTCTGGAAAGCGCAAGTGTTGAATTATTTTTCTTCCACGAAGTCACACTAAGAAACACGAAGGGAAGAAAAGAAAAGGAAAACTATAAAAATTCTTCATCCTTGTCCCAATGAGCTTTTCTTGGACAGGCTCGTTCCATGTGCTGACACCTGT
>JAAYJV010000049.1 GCA_012522755.1 Candidatus Hydrogenedens sp. | reverse complement strand
GGCAATAAGCAGTCTGTCCAACTTGTCTGCTGTATAAGGAGAATCGCCGGCCCGACACAAGACAGCCCTGTAGAGAGTCAAAGCCTCTTCCGGTTGCTTCAGAGCTTCCAGACACTCCCCTTGTCGAACCTGATGCCACAGATTATCTTCTTCAATTTTTTGTGCAAGCTGAAAGAGATGCAAGGCCTCTTCAAACTTATCTTGTTCTTGGAGATTCTCCCCCACCTTGGCCAAGACGGTTCCTGCTTCGGAAGCAAGGGAACTATCGATAGCCACTGCTTCTTGCATCTCGACCCATCCTTTTTCCTCCTCTCCCAGCAGCACACGGCACAGCCCCTCATAGAGAAGTGCACGGGGTTGATCAGGCGAGATGGTCCAGGCCTTTTCAAAGAGAGTCAGAGCTTCCTCATAGGACTGATGATCAAAGAAGGCCAGACCGAGATGCAGACTTGTTACATAACTGTTTTCGTTCTCCTCGTAAATCTTCTTCCAGATACGGCTCCGTGCTGCAATGTCTTCTTTTTTTTGCAGAAGGCTGTCCAGTTTGTGAGCGCTGTAGGGAGATTCCGGTGCTTGAAGAAGCACGTCCACATAGAGTTCCAAGGCTTGATCCTCTTCTCCCATTACTTCCAGGCATTCCGCCAGATGAACGGTATACCAGAGTTCATCGGGAAAGAGTGCAGAAGCTTCCTGATAGAATTGATACTTCAAAGCAAAATCTTCTCGCTCATCGAGCCAGTCGCCACACTGGTTAAGCAGATGGAGTGCGGAGTGCTCTTGAACAGGATCGAGCCCGATAGCCTTCTTGATCTGTTGGAAAGCTTTTTCCCAATTTTTCAGATAAATCTGATTGATACCTGAATACAAAAGAACAGGAGGATCATCGGCTTTTATCTGCTGTGCTTTGAAAAAATAACGATCAGCCTCATAATGTTTGCCCAATTTGGCGTAAGCTTTTCCAAGGTGCATCCAGGGCAAAGCTGAATCACTGTGTGTCTTGGCCTGTTCTTCCCACTCTGCTATAAGACCCTCCATATCATCTCGCCGCAGATACAGATTCTCCAAGGCCGCAGCAACAGCGTAGTCGTCTGGTGAATGAGACAGGTGAAAGCGATACCATTGCAGAGCTTGGTTCGGATAGATAATATCAATCTGGTTTTCGAGAAAAGACAATCCCATGGAAAGACTGGCCGGATGCCAATAATGAGAGAGTTTTGGAAAGGAAACAAAAGAAGGTTCTTGGGAGGAGCGAGAAGCCACATTATCCAGCGAAGCAATCCACTGCTGATGCCATCTTTCAAGTTTCTCTTCTGAGACAGAAGGACTGATCAGACAGCGCATTGCATAACGATATTCTTTCCTGGCCACAAGATTGGTCACTATATATTGCCAGTCCCAGGCGCTGTATTCTTTTTCTTCCCTCCAGTTGAAGACAGCATAACGCAAACCCTCTTCCTGTTGAAACATCATGACATAGTGCATGATATCCGTAAAATTCGTCCGGTGGATGTCCTTATAAAAATTTCCATAATAATAAGGAGCGTCAACGGTTATGTTGTCTTCGTCTTTTATGTTGAAGCTGTCAGAATGCAGATCATAAAGCAGATTCCCGACATCTGGTGTTGCGACAACATTGGCACCCTTATTTTCCGCGGGATGAGGAGGGGCATATAAAATCCATGCTCTTTCCTCCCCTTTCTTCACAGGGAAAAAGATACCGGGTTGTTCTGCATTGTGCATATAAGAAGCCCACATGAATCCCATATAATCAAGAGACGCATGTTCTTCTTCAGCAGTGAAGCTGAAAGACATATCGATGGCATCGCCTCCGGAAAATGTGTAGACCATCTCGCAACCCAGACCCCAGCTGGAACTTTCCCTATCCCAACGTACACGAACCCTATTGGGAGCGTCTACCGTGAAACACATGGGATCCGTGCGTACCGTAAAAAAGTTTCTTTTCCTGTTTTCTGAATTGCCGGAAAAAATATGCTCCAAGTTGAGATTGCTTTGCTTAAAAACAGCTTTCCAGGGATAAAGGGTGTGTACAAGCCCTGTGATTCCGGCTCCGTAATCTTTGTGGCGGCTCCCGCTGAACCACCCATAGAGATTGCCGCCACCCACAAAAGCATAGATAAAATCATTTTCAGGCACATCAAACCAGGAATTCTCTGAGTAAGCTTTCCCTTCAGGATCAGGCGGAGCAGATTGCACATGAATATGCATATCCTCTTCCAAAAGAATAGAGGTACTGGTGCCCGTCTTATTCACATCTCCGGCCCAATGAACCCGAAAGGGCTTATGCCCCTGGCTAAAGGCAAAGAGAACGATCCGGTCGCCCCTGTGAAAAAAATAGTCTCCCGGCGGAGGGGACAAAACGATGCCCTCATGAAACTCTGAGCCTGAAATACTGACTCTTAAACAAAGAATATTTTCAGGTCTCGTTATTTTGGAGGTGAAGTCGTCCAAGTGATTTGCTTCCGGAACCTCATCGCCCGCAAAGGAAGAGAGTGGTAAAAAATATAGAAGAAATATCAGGACCAGAGCTCTTAAAGGATGGGATGGCGATAGAATAAAGGACATGGTACAGGCTAAACCTTTTTTGAATAAAGAGGCAATGCAGCAAAAAAAATCAGTATACCGAATCAAAAGAAGGATTCTAAAATGTTACAGCCACTCTTTAAGTTGCTGAATCCATTGAGAAAGAGAAAGACTGGAATTTTTGTCGCCCGACAGCCGGCCACGCATCTTCTCATGCAAAAAATCAGCAAGTTCTTTATGCCCTGCTTTTCTGTCAAATCCTAACAGAACAAAGCTTGAAGAATCATCTGAAGTGCTCTCAGACTCAACCGCCTCCTCAAAGCCTCTGAAATCAGCCGGGTTTGGTTTAGCCCTCCTGTTTTTGATTTAATGACAGTAGAATCTTCGTTTTCTCCCCCTTTGATCGAAAGAAACCTTAATGAATACTATTCCTTCTTCTGATAGCTGGCATCCCTTATCCTGGACAGGTAAAAAAGCTTTGCAGCAACCTGTCTACAAAAATCAGCAGGAAGTGGACAGCTGTCTGGAACTGCTCCAGTCAAAACCGCCCCTCGTATCCCGGGGCGAAGTGGACCGGCTTTTGCATGAACTGGCTGAGGCCGCATCAGGGGAGCGTTTTCTCCTCCATGGAGGCGATTGTGCCGAGCGTTTTGCTGATTGTGCCGCTGATGCGCTCCGTCGAAAACTGGAAGTTCTTCTGCAAATGAGCTTGGTTCTGACCTATGCCACGCGAAAGCCCGTCATCCGTATCGGACGCTTGGCCGGACAATATGCCAAGCCCCGCAGTGCCGATGAAGAAATGGTGGACGGCAAAACCCTGCCCGTATACCGCGGGGATCTGATCAATGAATTTGCGCCTCAGGAGCAGGCCCGCAAGCCTGATCCACAACGTATGATAGAGGGCTATCATCATGCCGCAGCCAGCCTGAATTATCTGCGTGCCCTCATAGAAGGGGGCTTTGCTGACCTCCACCATCCCGAAAAATGGGGAGCCCATTTTCTCCATCAATGCGCGGACAATGCCGACTACAGACGTATTCTTGATGCCATTGCCGATGCCGTACACTTCATGGATATGCTCGGCGGCGATGCGGCGGAACAATTGAAACGGGTGGCTTTTTATACCTCCCATGAAGCCTTGCTTCTGCCCTATGAGAGTGCTCTGACTCGTCTGGAAGATGGGGACAATTACTATAATCTCGGCGCCCACTATCTGTGGCTCGGTTATCGCACTTCACAGCTGGCGGGCGCCCATGTTGAATACCTTCGTGGTATCAGAAATCCCATAGGAATCAAAGTCGGCCCGGCCATGGATCCGCTGAATCTGGTCGAACTCGTAAAATATCTGAACCCTGCTCAAATACCGGGGCGAATCACACTCATCAGCCGTTTTGGCGCTGGGAAAGTCAAAGATCTCCTCCCTCCCGTCGTTCAGGCTGTCACCAAAGCGCGCCAGTCCGTTCTGTGGTGCTGTGATCCTATGCATGGCAATACCGAAAACCTGCCAAAGGGACGGAAGACCCGACATGTCAAAAACATCTTTGCCGAACTGGAAGAGAGTTTCAAGATACACGCTGCTCTGGGCTCCAATCTGGGAGGCATCCACTTTGAACAGACCGGTGAAGAGGTAACGGAATGTCTGGGCGGAAATGTTGCCTTGCACGATCTGGACGATCATTATGAAACAGCCTGTGACCCCCGTTTGAACGGTGCCCAGGCACTGGAAATGGCTTTTCTCCTGGCCAGACTCCTCCGATAAGGCGTAAGTCTGCTTTATCTCAGGGCACAAATCCCGGCTTTTCCTTGTTCATTACACTGTGACTGTTCCAGGTAATTCGTAATATAAAGATGCCTGCAAAGGAATTGAACCATGCCCAAGGGACTTCCCCGAAAAAGTTTTGAATGGAACTACTGTGCCACCTGTGGAAGCACTCTTGTACAGGATCATGACGGTGAACAGGAGCGCCCTTATTGTGCAGCCTGTGATCGTTTTTTCTATAGAAATCCTATCCCGGCTTCTTGCCTTTTTATCGCCGATGAGCAGAACCGCCTCTTGTTCGGACGTCGGGGCGTGGAACCCTGCAGCGGATGCTGGGCCTTGCCGGGCGGTTTTATGGAACTGCTGGAAAGTGCTGAAGAATGCGCCCTCCGTGAAATGGAAGAAGAAACAGGCTTGCAGGGAGTTGACCCTGTATTACTGGGCACTTGCAGCAGCAGAAGCCCCGATAAAGGGGCTGTTCTGGTTCTGGGATTTGCGATCCGAAACTGGTCCGGGATCCTCACACCCGGTTCCGATGTACGTGAGCTGGCTTTCTTTTCCCGACATGAACGCCCGGAGCTCCCTTTCGACGCACACCGCTCTTTATTGGCCATTTATGATACCCTATACTCATGACACAAAGATTGCTGACTAAATATGGAATCAGAGGAGAAGCCGCCCGAAATGCCGCCAGGAAAGCCATTCATAGCGCGCGACAGGCCGGATGGACAACAAAAAAGATACAGAAAACCCTTCGCCAGACAGTGCAAAAACCACAGTCACGGCTGCGCGATCCCATTTTCTCGCCCCTGGCTCAATTGCTTGCAGGAAGTGCGGCCCCAGCCTCCGGAAAAGTACAACGGACTCCAGACAAAGAAAGTATTTCTTTTGCGCAATGGGGCACAGACATAGACCCGGCCGCCATCAGACAGATGCACGATGCCTGTTCGCTACCTGTAGCTGTCAAAGGCGCCCTGATGCCTGATGCTCATGTGGGTTACGGCCTTCCCATAGGCGGAGTCCTCGCTACGGATGATGTGGTGATCCCCTACGCCGTGGGCGTGGATATTGCCTGCCGCATGAAACTTTCCGTTTTTGATATGCCTGTTTCCCTTCTGGACGATACGAAAGACACGAGACTGAAAGAAGCCGTTGAACAGGAAACACGCTTCGGCATCGGGGCGAACTTTAAAAAACGGCGATCCCATAAAGTCATGGATGAAGACTGGTCTGTCTCCCCTGTCACAAAAAAAATGAAAGATACGGCCTGGTCACAACTGGGAACAAGTGGCAGTGGCAATCATTTTGTTGAGTTCGGAACCATTGACGTTTATGACGAGGCCTTCGGTGTTGAGCCCGGTTGTTATCTGGCCCTCTTGAGCCACAGCGGAAGCCGGGGCACGGGTGCGGAGGTCTGCAAGTATTACAGCGCAAGGGCACAGTCTTCCTGTAAAGAGCTTCCCCGGGAACTGATGCGCCTTTCCTGGCTCGATCTGAAGCAGACGGAAGGCCGTGACTACTGGAAGGCCATGGAACTCATGGGACGCTATTCCGCCGCCAATCATGAGTTGATCCACCGTCATATTGCCGAGCGCCTCGGTGCGCAGCTTCTCTTTGAAGTGGAGAACCACCATAATTTCGCCTGGCGGGAGGTACATGACGGACGGCGCGTGGTGGTTCATCGCAAGGGAGCCACTCCAGCCCGGAAAGGCCAGGCCGGAATCATCCCCGGTTCCATGGCATCCCCGGCCTATGTGGTTCACGGGCTTGGCAATGAAGACAGTTTGTGCAGTGCTTCCCATGGTGCCGGACGCAATGTGAGCCGAACCCGGGCCAAAAAGATGTTTTCCTGGCATCAGCTGAATGAACTTCTGGAAAAGAACCGGGTCACTCTTCTCTCCGCCGGGCTCGACGAATCGCCCATGGCCTATAAGAACATAGAAGAAGTCATGGCCGCCCAGGGTGATCTGGCTGAGATCAAGGCCAGATTTTTCCCCCGTCTGGTCAAAATGGCTCCCGCCGGCGAACGTCCTGAGGACTGAACCGCCAATCTGGTACCTTTCTTCAACGCATTTCTCATCCTTTTCAAAACAGCTGGTAGAGAAATGAAGGGGCTATCAGGTAAAATGGTGCCCAGTGAACTGTTAATTCAGGACTCAGGAGAGCTCTTTTATTTATGTGGCGTTTTGTACATATTACCGATCTTCATCTTGCGAGCAGCAGGGACGGTGTCTGGAACAACGGTTTTTTGTGTTCCATGATGCCCGAAGTGATGGACTGTCTGCGTGACGACCTGCAGAAAATCAATCCGGACTTTCTGCTCCTGAGCGGCGATATTGTAAGCAATACCACCCGTGAGTCTGTTTTCCAGGCCCGGGACATGGTGGAATCTCTGGGGTTTCCCTATTATCCTCTGGGCGGCAACCATGATTGCTACAGCCGTGAATCCAGACAATGGTTTCTTGATGCCTATGCCCATCGCTTGCCGAATAAGAAAACCTGGTACTCTTTCACACACAAGCAGACAGGTTTTTACGCGCTGGATCCCTGGTGGATGCACCCCGATGGAAGTCTCTCCCCTTCAGCGGAAAAAAAAGCGGAGGCAATGCAGCAGTTCAATTTGAATAATATGCGCTGGGCCCTCCCGAAAGAGCAGCTGCTCTGGCTCGAAGAAGAACTGGCCTCAGCCACGGAAGAGTCCGTGTGTATTGCAACGCATTATCCCATGCTTTCCGTCCCTGATCGTTTGCTTCAGCTCGGATTCAAGAATGCCGGGAGTCTGGAAAATGGGAAAGTGATCGCCGAAAAAATCGCCGATTTTCCCAAAGTGCGTCTGGTTCTTTCCGGTCATGTTCACGCCAACACGATCCAGCCATATAAGGGAGTTTATCATGTGACCACCTCTTCGCTTCCCGAATATCCCGTGGAATTTCGGGTCATTGAGGTGCATGACGACCAGTGGAAAATCACGACACAAAAGCTCAGTGATCCTTCCTTTGCCCAGCGGTCACTCCTGGCCGGTCATGACTTTACAGCCGGATTACCCGAAGACCGCAAACTGTCCATAAAGATTGAAAACACCTGATGTGTTCCCCTTTGTATGAGCCTTTATCCTTCCAGGATGAACGCTGAATGAGACTGTTAAAAAAGACTTTAAGGAGATTTTACAGTGCGTCTATTGCAAATCAGTTGTCTCTTGCTTCTCATGGCCTCCTGGGCTGTGGCACAACAACCGGTATATCTGAGTACGTCCCCCGCTGATCATACTTTACAGGCTGATGAGGCCACTCCGGTCATGAAGACAGCCTTGCGGGTTCTTTCCGAAGAGATCGCCAAGCGGATAACAAGCGAAGGAGCCGGTATCACAGCAGGAGATAACCCGATCTTGAAGGTGAGTCTCAAGCATGAGTCAATCCTTCCCGAAGAGAGTTATCAAATCGCCCTTGAAGAGAACAGCCTGGTCATTTCGGGACATGACGGCCGGGCTCTTATCTTCGGCGTTGGGCATGTCCTGCGCAACAGTCTGTACGGGAAAGATACCCTCCAGTATCGAGGCGGAGCCACGGACATCTGCACGCCCGCCTACCCCATGCGTGGCCATCAGCTGGGCTATCGCTACAATGCAAACAGTTATGACAAATGGGATGACAAGCAATTTGACCTGCATATCCGTGAACTGGCCCTCTTCGGCACGAACAGCATCGAAAACATCCCTTTTCAGGATTCCATCCCCAGCCCGCACATGCCTCTTGACCGTCGGACCATGAACCGCCGCATGAGTGAAATCTGTGCCGATTACGGCCTGGATTACTGGGTATGGACACCAGCCGTCTTTGATCTCGCTGATCAGGAACTGCGCCAGGCCCATCTGGATGAATATAAAGAACTTTTTAAAGACTGCCCCGAGTTGACCGGTGTTTTCTTTCCCGGCGGCGATCCGGGCGCAAACCCTCCCGAACTGGTTCTTCCTTTTCTTTATGACCTTGTGGAGCCTCTGGCGGAAACCCATCCGAAAGCGAAGATCTGGCTGTCTCTTCAGTGGTTCACTGTGGAGCAGTGTGAAGACCTTCAGCGCTGGATCGACAGAGAGCAGCCCGAGTGGTTCGGTGGTCTTGTTTCCGGGCCGGGCAGCCCCGATGTGCCGGAAACCCGCAAACGTCTGAACAAAGCCTATCCTCTGCGCCACTATCCCGATATTACTCATACCGTACGCTCTCAGTATCCCAATCCCTGGTGGGATCATGCCTTTGCGGTTACCCTGGGCCGGGAAGCCATCAATCCCATGCCCCATTTCTATGGATTTGTCCACAACTTCTATGCGCCCATGACTGTGGGCTTCATCACCTACTCAGACGGTATCAATGATGACGTGAACAAGATTGTCTGGTCCCGTCGTGGCTGGGATCCTGAAGTGAGAGTACAGGATATTCTCGAAGAATACACTTCCTTCTTCTTCCCTGCAGGTGATGAAAAACTCATTGCCGAAGGCATATCCGCTCTGGAACGCAACTGGACCGGCGATCTGGCGAGTAATGGCGGGGTTACGGCTACCCTGAAGCTCTGGCAGGGTCTGGAAGATACTTATCCCCAGTTTGCTGATGACTGGCGCTGGCAGTCCCTGCTGGTGCGTGCCTACTATGATGCCCTCGTCCGTGACCGTATGCTTTTCGAAAGAAAACTGGAAGACAAAGCCAATGCCATCCTCCTCCAGGCGGAGACCATCGGTGCCGATGCAGCCATGAAACAGGCTCTGGAAGTATTGGCGAGCACTGAGGGCGAAGGCGATATTCCTTTCCTCAGAGCTAAAGTCGTTGATTTTTATGCCCAGCTCTTTGAATCCATCGGCCTCCAGTCCAGTGTTCCCATCTATAAAGCGCGAGGCTTCGAGCGTGGCTGCAGCCTGGACTTTATCGACTATCCCTTGAACAACAAATGGTGGCTCGAAGATCAGTTTGAAGAAATTAAAGAACTCAAAAAAGAAGAAGACAAAGTCGAACGCCTCGTTGAAATCGCCCTTTGGGAAACACCCGGTCCCGGATCTTTTTACGATGCCGTCGGCCGTGTGGGACAGTCAGCCCGTGTGAAGCGCGCAGAAGCTTGGAATACCGATCCTGAAATGGAACGCTGCGGCAATCCCGAAGCCTGGTGGTGGGAGCAGGGATTCAGCCGTCGTCGTCTCACCCATCAGAGCACATTGAGCATTCCCTTTTCCATGATGTATGAAGGTCTTGAGCCCGATGCCGAATATATCTTGCGCATTATCGGTGCCGGCGAGGCCTACCCCCGTGCCAACGGTTTTTCCGTGGTCCCCTCCACCTATGAAACGGAGTTGGGTGGTATCAAAGAATTCCCTCTGCCCAATGCCATCACAACGGGCGGCAGCCTGACCATCGACTTTGATCCGTTGGAAGAAGAACATGTGAACTGGCGCCAGCAGTCCCGTATTGCGGAAGTGTGGCTGCTGAAAAAGGGCGATCCAGCCGATAAAATCTGGCATCAGCCCGATGGACATGACGATTATCTAGAGTAATTCGATGGTAATATGCCTGTTGGTATAAATACAGATATCAGCGGCGATTTCCAGAGAACGCTCCACAATATCCCTGGCATCCATATCCGTATGGGCGGCCAGAGCACGTGCGGCGGCGAGAGCATAAGAACCACCAGAGCCGATGGCCAGAATGCCATCCTCCGGTTCAATGATTTCGCCGCCGCCTGATATCAACAGTGACATCTCACTGTTGCTCACAGCCAGAAGCGCATTGAGCTGACGCAGGTATTTATCTGTGCGCCAGTCCTTGCCCAGTTCCACAGCCGAGCGCAGCAGGTTCTTGTTGAATTCCTTGAGCTTTCCCTCAAAACGCTCAAAAAGTGCAAAGGCATCGGCCACAGCCCCGGCAAAGCCCGCCAGAACCTCCCCCTCCGCCAAACGCCGGACCTTCACGGCATTCCCCTTCATTACCGTATCGCCAATGGTGACCTGCCCGTCGCCACCCATGGCGACCTGCCCGTTTTTACGCACACATAAAATTGTTGTTCCGTGAAATTGCTGTGTCATCTTTTGCTCCAGACTCCGAAGGAAGAAAGACTTTGTTTTGAGAATGTCTTCAGTATAACGGATGACCCGCCACAGCTACAATTTGAAAGGAGTTTTAAGCTGTCTATTGATGGAGAAACCAGTGGACCAGATGGACAGAGTGGGCAAAGTGTACAGAGAGGACGTGATTAAGATTACAGATCTTTTTAATCGCCTGTATTTCTTCCGTGTCTTCTGTGCTACTACCCGTCAACTCCCATTGTGTTTTCGAAGAAGTTCATATTGCTGACTCTGCAAGACATGTGCTTTCAAGATATTATGAGCTTCTCGATTCGGCAAGGTGTCTTCAGATAATCACGAACAAACAATGCTTTGGGAAACCCTGAAAAACCTTGAGATTCACTCCTGGGAACGCCAATTTCCACATTGGCCGACAGCGGGTCAGGACATTGACATTTTGCAAACAGTGATTCGGCAATAAATCTTTTACTGGCCAAGAATAAAATAACAGCCTTTGTAAACTCTGAGTCTTTGTTATCCCGTCAAATGCATACATAAGTCATGGTCTTTTCCCGGGTGTCCTGCCAATGTGGAAATTGGCGTTCCCAGGCAGCGCGACCCAAGGT